>JBGTAT010000098.1:0-5574 GCA_041749755.1 Terrimicrobiaceae bacterium
CGGTGCGTGAACTCGCCCGGCTCGGCCGCCCGGGCTCCGTTTCGCAGAACGAGCTCCAGAAGGCTCGCTGCAAGCAGGATGCCCCCGTGACAGCCGATCTCGACCATATCCTCCCCTGTGTAGCTCGCGGGTCCTGGAAAAACGGTCACCAGGACCTGATCGAGCACGCGCCCGGCGTCGAGGATCCTCCCGTACGTCGCCTTCCGCGGAACCGGGAAACCCGGCTGAAAAATCCCTCGCAAAATCGCCGGTCCATCGGGGCCGGAGATCCGGATCAGGGCAACCGCACCCTCGCCCGGAGGGGTTGAGATCGCGGCGATGGTATCCCCCGGCTGCATTGGCTAGGCGGCGACGATCTCACCGCGCGGGAGGTCGCCCGCCGCATCCATCGCACGCAGTTCGCGGATGAACCGCCGGTTTTGGTCCATCGTCCCCACAGAGACCCGGATCCAGGCCGGCATCTTGTAGCTCCTCATCGCGCGGACGATCAGGCCGCGGCGGAGGAGTGCCTGAAAAACCGCATCCCCGTCGCCGACGCGGACGAGGACAAAATTTGCCACGCTCGGAACGAACTCGAGCCCCATCGCCTCAAACTCGGCCTGGAGGTAATTCCGGCCCTCGTGCGTGAGCTCGCGCGTCCTCCGCATGTGCTCGTCATCCGTGAGACCGGCCAGGGCTCCGGCCTGGGCGATGCCGTTGGCATTGAACGGCTGCCGGGTCTTCTGCAGGACCTCGGCCAGCTTGGCCGGCGCGAGCCCGTAGCCGATGCGCAAATTCGCGAGCCCCTGGATCTTCGAAAACGTGCGCATCACCACGACGTTCCGGCCCTCGCGGACGTAGCGGATCACGTCCGGCGGATTGTCGAGAAATTCAAAATACGCCTCGTCGAAGATCACGAGCACATGGTCGGGCACGCGGTCCATGAACCGGTCGATCGCATCCTGGCCGAGCATCGTCCCAGTCGGATTGTTCGGGTTCGCAATGAAGAGCTGCCGGGTCCGCGGGGTGATCGCGGCCAGCATCGCCTCCAGGTCGTGCGTGTACCCCGGATCCGGAACCTCGACGGTCCACGCCCCGAAGAGCTGCGCCATCAGCGTGTAAACCGCAAACGCGTGCTTCGCGGTCACCACCTCGTCGCCCGGACGCAAAAACGCATGGCCGATGAACTCGATGATCTCGTTCGATCCGTTACCGAGGATCACGTTCTCCCGGGACAGCCCGAGCTTCTCCGCAATTGCATTCCGGAGCGCCCAACCCCCGCCGTCAGGGTAAAAATGCGCGCGCTCCAGCGTCTCCCGCATCGCGGCCAATGCCTTCGGCGAGGGGCCGAGCGGGTTTTCATTCGACGCCAGCTTCACGATGTCGGCCGGCTCCAGCCCCATCTCGCGGGCGAGTTCCTCGACCGGCTTGCCGGGCTCGTAGGCGATCAGGTTCAAAACGTGCTGTTGGGCAGATGTCCACATAGGAGCCCAACTCTGGAAGGTTTGCCGCCCCGCGTCAAACGCGCGATTTCGGGGTTTCCCCTTGCGCAGAACAAAAATTTATTATTCAGTCACGGTCGTTCCCGGACGCTTAACTCAGTGGTAGAGTGCCACCTTCACACGGTGGAAGTCGTAGGTTCGAACCCTACAGCGTCCAGGTTTTTATGATTCGGGAAACCGCTTGCAAACGTATCGTCACTCGATACACTTCTTTCCATGATCGTAAGTTTTCGTTGCAAGCACACGAAGGAACTTTGGATGGGGGGAAGAAACCGGCGTTTCTCAGCCATCGCGAGGCAATCGCTTGCCAAACTGCAAATGATCCACCGCGCGGCGAACCTCGACGATTTGAGGGTGCCGCCAGGCAACAGGCTGGAATCTCTCCGAGACGACCGCAGGGGGCAGCACTCGATCCGCATCAATCAACAATGGCGCATCTGCTTCCAATGGACTGCGGAGGGTCCCGCAGAAGTGGAAATCACCGACTATCACTAAATATGAAAAAATACAGCATTCCTCTTGGCCCGGCTCTCAACACGCCGGGCGAAATTCTACGCGATGAATTCCTTGTCCCCATGGAACTTTCGCTGCGTGAACTGGCGCGCCGCATGGGCTGCGGCCCCATGCGGGTTTCGGAAATCGTGCGGGGAAAGCGCTCGATCACGGCAGAGACTTCCATCCTGCTCGGGCGTGCACTCGGGGTTTCCCCTGCCTTCTGGCTCGGTATCCAGATGGACCATGACCTTGCACTGGCGGCCCTTGCGTTGGAGAAAAAGGCTGCGTGAGTCCGTTCGCATAGCCTCGTTTTTCAAGCAGTCGTTCGAGCTCAAGATGAAAAGCGACCTGATCCTGGAATCCGCCGACGATGATGGCAGATTGCAGGAAACCGACCGCACCCATTGCCGGAGTTCCGGACTTTGGGCTTGTCGTCAACAACGAGCCCTGCTGCCAGGCTCTTTCACCGGATGGCAAAACCATTACCATCGGCACGGTCTATTTTTACGAGAGCCCGGCCGTTGCATGATCCTCCCCTACTCCCGTGTGAAGCGGCAAGGAGCAACCTGGACATCTTCCAGAGCTCTGGCCACGATGCAATGACCTCGCACAGATCGAAGCCCTCGCGGAAAGTTTGTGCGTCTATTTGTGTGTCAAATGGCGCAAGTTGTTGATCGTCAGATGGGGTGCGGCAGGTTCGAACCCTACAGCGTCCAGGTTTTTCTGATTCGGGAGAGCCGACGAAAGTCTTGTCGTGCGCTGCGGAATCGCTCTAGCCTTCCGGCGGAATGGGCATTTCAAAATTTGAGCTTCGCGCCGGGATGAACCGGCCGTTCCGGGTCCTTCCGGGCGGGCAATCTGCGCGCGGTCATGGGGCCTGCGTTTGGCAGCGTCATCGCGCGGGCCCGCGACGGTTTTGGGCATCTCCATTTTGCCTGTGAGCGGAAAACCCTCCGGAGATAAGAGGCGTCTGCGGATGCTGGCCCTGGGGGCGCTCGGCGTCGTGTACGGGGACATCGGCACGAGCCCGCTCTACGCGCTCAAAGAAAGCTTTCACTCCGTGCACCACCAGGGGATTGGCGAGGCGGGGATTCTCGGAATTCTCTCGCTCGTCCTGTGGTCGTTGATCCTGATCGTCTCCGGGAAATACATCCTGATCGTGATGCGCGCCGATCACAAGGGGGAAGGGGGAATCCTGGCGCTGCTCGCGCTGCTGACCTCCGAGCCGAAGCGGCCGTTTGGAAAGCGGGCCACCACGGTGCTGGCGGCGCTTGGCGTCTTCGGGGCGGCGCTCCTGTACGGCGACGGCGTGATCACGCCATCGATCTCCGTGCTCAGTGCCGTCGAGGGCCTCGGCTATGTGGCGCCCGGCCTGAAGCCCCTCGTGATTCCCCTTACGATTGCCATCCTCCTCCTGCTTTTCCTGGTGCAGCGTGCCGGCACGAGCGGGGTCGGACGGATCTTCGGGCCGGTCATGGCGCTCTGGTTTCTCTCCATCGGGCTGATCGGAGCTTGGCAGGTCCTGCAGGAGCCCACCGTGCTCCGGGCGCTCAACCCGGCCTGGGGGGTTGCGTATCTGACGTCTCATGGCCCTTGGGGATGCCTTGTCCTCGGGTCGGTATTTCTCGCCGTCACGGGAGCGGAGGCCCTCTATGCGGACCTGGGGCATTTTGGCCTCGCTCCGATCTCCTACGCCTGGCACCGGCTCGCCCTCCCCTCCCTCGCCCTGAATTACCTGGGCCAGGGGGCACTTGTGCTGCGTGAGCCGGCCGCCATGGAAAACCCGTTTTTTGCGGCGGTCCCGGCATGGGCCTTCTTTCCCATGCTGGCGTTGGCCACGACCTCAGCTGTCATCGCTTCGCAGGCCCTCATCTCCGGCGCGTTTTCCCTCACGCTCCAGGCGATCCAGCTCGGGTTCTGCCCGCGGCTGGAAATTCGCCACACTTCCTCCGAGGAATGCGGGCAGATCTATATCCCGCAGGTCAACTGGGCGCTCATGGCCGGATGCATCGCCCTCGTCGTCGGGTTCCACTCCTCGGCTGCACTGGCATCCGCCTACGGTATCGCCGTAACCATGACGATGGTCATCACGACAATCCTCTTCACCGTGGTGACCTGGCGGATCTGGAACTGGAACCCGCTGGCCAGCCTCGCCGTCGGGGGAATCTTCCTGCTGATCGAGTTCGGATTTCTTGCCGCAAACCTCGTCAAGATCCAGAACGGCGGCTGGTTTCCGCTGCTCATCGCCGCACTGGTGTTTGTGCTCATGCGGACGTGGAAGCGCGGCCGGTCGGCCCTGTTCGCCAGGATCCAGCCGTCGCTTCTTCCGCTGGATGTATTCCTAGAGAGCCTCAAGGCATCCCCGCCGGTGGTGGTCCCGGGATGCGCCGTATTCCTCACCTCAAACCCTGACAGCACGCCTCTTGCGCTGCTTCACAATCTCAAGCACAACCGGGTCCTGCACGAGACGGTGATCATCCTCACTCTCCGCACGGAGCTGCGCGCCTTTGTCGACGGGGAGCATGAGCAGGTTACCGTCCGATCCCCGGGCCCGGGATTTTACCAGGTCACCGCGGTCCACGGATACATGGACGAGCCGCACGTCCCGCAGCTCATCGAGCGGCTTCAAAATTTCGGGATTGCCGTCGTGCCCAGCCAGGTGACCTATTTCCTGAGCCGGGAGCGCCTCGTGAAAGGCCCTCGCGGGAAGCTGAGAAACTGGGAAATGAACCTGTTCTCGCTCCAGTCGAAACATGCCGCCTCGCCGGCGGATTTTTTCCAACTACCTCCGGATCGGGTCGTCGAGCTCGGGATGCAGATCCGGTTCTGAGCGCCGCGTGCGATCCCTGGCCCCTTGCGGAAACCGTCCCTTCGCATCCCCTTCCCCCAGCTGATCGATTACCCGGAATGAGGCCCATGGGAGAGCCCTTTCCCCACGGGGATTCGGCTGCGGGGCCTGAGCATCCCGGCTTTTGCTCACGGGGGAGAAGAAAACTTGCCCGTCCGGGAATTTTCTGCGACCTTGGCGGTCCAAACCCAACGGAGGAAATTATGTCTGACACGAACGAACCAAAAATCGCAGCCAAAAAATTTGAGAGCAGCACCGAGCACGCCAAGAAGGCGCTTGATGCCGCGACCGAGGCGACCAAGGTCGTCAAGGAGACCGTAAAGCACAATGCCCAAGCCGTTCTCGATGCCGGCAAGGAGCACATTGGGGCGGCGGCGAAGGATCTCGGAGATGCTGCCACAGCCACCTATGAGGATCTTCGCGAGCAGGCCAAGGCGAAGGCGGGTGTCTACCAGGAAAAAGCACGCGTCGCGTGGGGGGATGCCGCGTCCCGCGCCCAGACCTACCAGAGCGAGGGGGAGGCGTACATCCGTCAGAACCCTTTAAAAGCGGTCGGCATCGCGGTCGGGGTCGGGTTTTTGCTCGGAATCATTTTCCGCCGATAATTGGAAACGACCGGCACCAGCGCCCCTCCGCCCCCGAAGGTGGAGGAACCGCCTCGCGGGCTCGCGGAGGAATTGCTCCGCCTGACGGGCTCGCTCGGGCGGCATGTTTCTGCGCTCGGGGCGCTCGCCGGTGAGGAGGCCCGCG
>JBGTAT010000099.1:0-4658 GCA_041749755.1 Terrimicrobiaceae bacterium
ATGCCGCCACTCTGCACGAGCGAGGACCAGCTCGCCCGGGCGGGCGAGGCTCTCGCCAAGGCCATCCGCGAGGTCTGCGGTTGACCTTCGCTTTTCCTACCATCTCTACATCGAAGTAAGTCAAATCAACGGACGGCTCGGCGAGCCATCCCTACCAATGATTGGTAGGGGCGCACCGCCGTGGTGCCCCACTTTTTGTACCTATCCCGTCGCTCGCGAATCCTCAAAAGCTGCACGTCTGTTAGGCGGAGGGCTTGCGGGTTCGGAGTTCCGCCTTTAGGCGGTGCCTTTTAGGCTGCCGCCTCACTCGCCAGCCGCCTAAAGGCGGAACTCCAAACAAGATTCCTCAAGGCGTAGCTCATTTTGCAACTTTCGGAGATGCGCCCCCGTCGCCCGTTGCGAAAGATTCCTGCGTGCAGCAGACCGCAAGGCAGCGCTCTGGCACGACGTCCTCCCGGGCAAGGATGCTGACTAGTGGTGGGACCGGAGGTTTTCCAGAAGGATCCGCCGGAGTTCGGCGATGGCGGCGGGGTTGTCGAACGCGCCGTGGTTTGCCGGGACGATCACCTCGGAGCGGGCGGATTCGAGGTGGGAGCTTTTGTAAGCAACGACTCCATCCGTGCTGTTTGGCGAGTCGCCTTTGCCCCGGTCTCCGATGATCGAATGGTGCGGGGCCTGGATCGGTAGGGATTCCAGGACTTTGTAGAGCGGGTTTTTCGGGGAGAGTCTGGAGATGCTTGCGTACTGCTCCGGCGACTTGACCAGCGACGGGAGCAGGTCGACGGCAGCCGAGGTGATCTTGGCCGGCATGTGCACGAATTTCGTGAACCACGTCGAGACCGACCAATCCGCCATCGTGCTCCCCCGGTGCGGGGTGCAGATGAAGACCAGGCGCTCGACATTTGGGCTGGCCCGAAACACGAACGTCTTCCGCGCGATGTGGTCGGCGGGAAGCTGGGAAAACTGCGCCCACTTTTCCTTGGGGATGTTGGCGCGGACCATCGCGTCACCAGGCGAAACCGCCTGCATGCGGGCAAGGATCCCGCCCATGCTGTGGCCGACCAGCACGAACTTTTTCGGCCGACCCAGCGCTTTTTCCATTTGCGCAAGGTCCTCGCGGAGGCGCATCGCTGAGTAGCTGATCGGCCAGCCGCTCGGATAATAATAAACCCAGAACTGATAGTTTGCCGAGAGGGCCGGATCGGCGGTCAGGTCATTAATCACGTTTTTCCACATCCGGGGATGCGAGACGAGGCCGTGGATCAGGATGACCGGGATCTTATCCGGATCATACGGCTGGAGGGCAAGGAGCTGAGCATCGCGGACGTCCGGTCGGATCAGGCCCTCAAGGGCAAGGAGGACCTCACGGACATTCCGAGTGCGGTCGACGATTGGCGCGCTGAAATCGGCCGCCAGCGGGGACTCGCCGCCCGCGGTCCTCACGCGCCGCACGGTCGTCGGATCCAGGAAATCCAGCCGGGCCACGCCGGCGCGGGAGACATCCAAGCGGACGGTGACCGGCATCGCATATCCCTTCGGAGAGACAAATTTCGCGAGGGGCGATGTCGACGGCCACTTCCACTCTGCGGCGAGCGGGACTCCGACGCCAGGCCGCGACTGCCATTGTTTCACCAGCTTGTGCGGGACCTTTGAGGCCGGCTTTATCGAAGAAAACTCCCCGGGCGCAAAGGTCCCATCGCCCTTGTCTGAGATCGTAAGGGAGTATGAGCCGCCGTCCCCGGGATAGGATTTTTTCCCTGGCACCTGGCCCGACGCAACCGCCCATTCGGCCAGCGAGAGGGTTGCTTGGTCGATGATGGCCCGGGCCTCAGGGGAGGCCGGTTCGGCCGATGCGATCTGCGCCGCCTGCAGCTGCGCGGCAACGAAGCGATCCGCATCCCGGCTTGGCGAACCAGCCGTCTTCAGGAGCGTTCGGGCCTCCTCCAGCGGCCCGGCCGTCGGCCGGACAACCGTCGAGCAGGAGCTGAGAGCGAGGCCAACGGCCAAGCTCAAAGCAGCACGAACTGCGAGGAGTGAAGCCACGTGGCGGAGCGAAGCCGCCATCATCACGGAGCCGGGTTGGCAGCGATAAATTTGCGCAGCCACTCGCCCGAAGGTTCGATGACAAGCGTCATCGACTTCCGGTCAAGATGGCTGAGCCCGAAGTTCGCGGCGTATCCCTCCGCCCACTCGTAGTTATCGATGAGCGTCCACGGGAAGTAGCCGCGAATATCGACCCCGTCGTTCATCGCGCGCCGCATCTGGTTCACGTGCTCGCGGAAATAGCGGATCTTCTTTTGTTCGCTCTGCGTCCCGATCCCGTTCTCCGAGACGACGATCGGCTTCCCGTAGCGCTTGTTCACATTCACCAGCGTGGCGTAGAGCCCCTCCGGGTCGATCTCCCACCCGTTTTGCGTGTAGTTCGAGGTCAGCTCGCCGGCGGGGCGCTTGATGAAGCGCACCACCGAGGCATCCTGCGAGTAGTAGTAGTTCACGCCGATGATGTCGGTCGTGTCGGCGACCCGGTCGAGGTGGTCGTAGTTCTGCCTCATCATCATGTTGTAGACAAACTGGGTCGGGTCCTGGACGAAGTTCCGGCGCCAGTTCGGGATCGAGTAGATCCCCATGATGATCGCGTCCGGGCGCTTCGACCGCACGATGGTGGCGGCATCGCGGTACATATTCACCGCGACGTTGTGGGCCTTTTTCAGCGAGCCCGGGGTCAGGAGCAGCCCGGGGGGCCAGTGGCCGCCGAAGTACCCGATGTACAGGTCGCCGTTCGGTTCGTTCTGCGGGACGTAAGTCCGCACATACGGGGCCAGCGCGGTCGCCATCCGGGTCACATATTCCCTCCAGGCTGGCTCGACGGCCGGGTTCAGGAAATTTGACCGCGCCTTGTTTTTTGAGTCGTAGAGCCAGTCCGGGAACGTGAAGTGCCAGAGCGTGACGATCGGTTCGATCCCGTTGGCGCGGAGGGTTTTTGCCATCCGTACGTACTGGGCGATCGCGGCCTCATTAAAGACGCCCGGCTTCGGTTCGACGCGCCCCCACTCGACGCCGAACCGGTAGTGGTTGACGCCCAATTTTTTGAGGGCGGCGACATCCTTGTCGAAGCGCGACCACGAGAACGTCGCCTCCTCGCCACGAGGCGGAATGTGACCCTCCTCGGCGAAGACATCCCAGTCGGTTTTGAAGTAATGGGGAGAATTCTTCGCGACCCCGCGGTCCTCATTCTGAAAGCTCGCCGTCGATGTCCCCCACCAGAATTTTCCGGTTTTCAGCAGCTTCGTCTGACCGGCGGGTTTTGCATACGGCTTCGGGGGCATCACGCACCCGGAAATCAGGAGGACGGCCAGGAGCGGAAAAATCAGTGGGGATCTCATGTGCATCGGCTTGCGTTTTACACCTGCGGCGGGCAGGCTTCAACCATGAACTCCCGAGCTCTCGCCCTCCTTCTCAGCACTGCCCTCCTCGCGGCTCCCCTCCCCGCCCAGGATGACCAGTTCAAAGCCCCGGATACGATCGTGCTCAAGGACGGCCGCACGGTCAGAGGGCTGATCATCAAAAACTCCGTCGACTCGGTCCTCCTCCAGGAAGAATTCGGCGAGAAGGTTTACCCGAAGAGCGAGATCGTGCGGATCCGGGACGAGGCGGACATCGATATTCTCTTCACGGACGTGCATCGCCGGGGCGACCTCCCATCCTGGCGGGTCATCGCCAACGACCTGCGGACGCACGACGAGATCAAATCGTTTGTCGAGATCCCGGCCACCACGATCAGCACGGGCGAATTTAAAAATGTCCCGTACAAATCGTTCCGGGTGAACCGGGACATCGAGATGAACATCTACGGCGATCCAAACGACCCGTGCGGGGTCGAGCTCGGGATCTACGGGTCAAGAAAAACCAGCGCAAAGGCGCGCAGCATGCTCCGCTCGTACCTGGCCGGCTTCCTAACGACCCGCGCCGAAATCGCTGCGCTCTACGGGCTCGACCTCAAGGGTTCAAAGGCGGACGCAGGGGACATCACGTTCGAAGCGACGCCTCCAGAGGCGGAGGACGCCTTCGGCGCCTGGTGGATCTCGCTCTACAACAAAAAGGACCTCGACGCCTTGCGGCTGAGCGATGCCGAATATGCCGCGCTCACGAAGCCGGCCGATCAGGTCATCGACAAGCGCGGCCGCCTGTTGGCACACGGCTGGAGCCACGACGAGCTCGACCTCTCCGCCCGCATCGACGACGAAGATGCCCCGGTCCTCCTGAAAGGGTTTTTCCGGGATAAAAACGGCGACTTCCGCCTGCTGTCCCAACCGGCGAAACCTTAGGCTTCGATCAGCATCTTGCCGAGGTTTGAGCCGGACCAGAGAGATTGGGGTAGGAGCGGGGATATGACTCCCCGCCCCTCCCACCAAACCGGACGGGCGGATTTCCCGCATCCGGCTTTCCAGTCAGCATTTTGCTCCTTTTAGGAGGCTGGTTTGTTCCCGTGCTTGGGCTGCTTCAAGGCAGAAGTGTCAAAGGGTGTCAAAGTATCGATTGCTCCACCGGTTTTGGTCCCTCCCTCGTGCGCGACCCTTTCCCCCGCGCCTCTTGCGCAGGATTGAGCGCAGTCTCCCCCTCACCCATCCGTCCATTTCTCGGAGCAGGTCTGCGTGGGC
>JBGTAT010000100.1:0-1862 GCA_041749755.1 Terrimicrobiaceae bacterium
GCTGTGATAGGAGCGGAGCAGGCGGTTCGGTTCCCCGCTGCATCCGCGCAGGCTCCACGCCAGCGCATCCCAGCCGGCGCGCACAAACGCCCGCGCCATCCCCTGAATGCAGGCGTTGCGCGAGTTTCCCTCGAGGCCGTGCGATATGATGACGAGGCGGGAGGCGCGAGCCTCGCGGTTCCAATCGAGGTCCAGGAAATCTCCATCCGGGGTCGGGATGCGTTCGGCCTCGCCGGTGACGGTGGCCACCCGGCGAAAGACCGCCGGAAAAATCGTCTTGAGGTGGCCACCGGGAAGCGCGAGCGGAGCCCGGTACGATGAGTTTCCCAGAAGCGGCATGGCTTGGAGCGGTCCCTGCGCCGAAGCGCGCCGGAACGGATCTAAACCGACGGGAGGTTCATGCCCGGCGGGCGGGCGGCCAGGCAGGCAGCCCCGATGATCCCGGCCTCGTTCCGCATCAGCGCCGCCTCGACCAGAACCTCGGTCTTCGACGTCAGGTAAGGCAGGAACTTTTCTGCCTTTTTGCTGACCCCGCCGCCAACGATGAATAGGTCGGGAGAGAATAGCTTTTCGAGCTCGTCGAGGAATTCGCTGACCCGGTCCGCCCATTCCTGCCAGCCGAGGTCCTTGTCCTCGCGCGTTTTTTCGGATGCGCGCTTTTCGGCATCCTTCCCGCGGATCTGGAGGTGGCCGAACTCCGAGTTCGGGAGGAGCCTGCCATCATTAAAAATCGCCGAGCCAATCCCGGTTCCAAAGGTGAGGAGGATGACGACCCCGTTGCGCCCGCGTCCGGCCCCGAACTGCATCTCGGCGATGCCGGCGGCGTCCGCGTCGTTCACGACGGTGACCGGTCCACCCAGGTGGCTGGTGAAGAGGGCGCCCGCGTCGGTGCCCATCCAGGATTCATCGACGTTCGCCGCGGAGTAGACGACCCCCTTTTTGACGATCGCCGGGAACGTGATCCCGGCCGGCCCCGAGTAGTTGAAGTGCTTGGCAATTTCGTCCACGACATCCGCCACGGCGTTCGGGAGCGCCGGGTGCGGGGTCGGGATCCGGAAGCGCTCGCCGACGAGCTCGCCGGTTTCCACGTTCACCGGGGCACCCTTGATGCCCGTTCCGCCGATATCAATGCCGAGGATGTTCATAATAAATCAAGCCCCCAGGAGGAGCCGCGCCGGGTTTTCAATGCAGTCTTTCACACGTACCAGAAATGTCACCGCCTCCTTGCCGTCCACGACCCGGTGGTCGTAGCTCAGCGCGAGGTACATCATCGGGCGGACGACGACCTGGCCGTCCACGACAACCGCGCGGTCCTGAATTTTGTGCATGCCCAGGATCCCGCTCTGCGGCGGGTTCAGGATCGGGGTGCTCAGGAGGGATCCGTAAACCCCGCCGTTCGAAATGCTGAAGACCCCGCCGGCCAGGTCGTCGAGCGAAACCTTCCCCTCGCGCGCCTTCACCGCATAGAGAGCGAGCTTGTTCTCGATCTCGGAGAACGACATCTTTTCGCAGTCGCGGAGGACCGGTACGATCAGGCCCCGCTCGGTCCCGACGGCCACGCCGATGTCGAACGCGTTGTTGAGGATCAGGTCGTCCCCGTCGATCCGCGAGTTGATCGCGGGCACCGCCTGGAGCGCGTCGACAACCGCCTTGATGAAAAAGCTCATGAAGCCGAGCTTGACGCCGTATTTTTTGACAAACTCATCCTGGAGCTCCTTGCGAAGGCCCATGACGGCGCTCATGTCGCACTCGTTGAACGTCGTGAGGATGGCGGCATTGTGCTGCGCCATCACGAGCTGCGCGGCGATCTTGCGGCGGAGGGGAGAAAGCTTTTTCCGCACGGCGCGGGATTCCGGCGCCTC
>JBGTAT010000101.1:0-8848 GCA_041749755.1 Terrimicrobiaceae bacterium
GCAGGCGCGCCGCACGAGCCCGAACGCGACGGGCGGCTGGTACCCGGCCGCCACCAGCATCGTGATGGCCGCTGCCGAGGAGCGGCTGATGCCGGCCTCGCAGTGGGTCAGGAGGCCCCAGTCGTCGAGCGGGGCCATGCTGCGTCCAAAATCCACCAGCGCCTCGACATGCCGCTGCTCGGGCGCCTTGTACCGGGAATACTTCGGCAGTTTCATCTCGATGTCGTCCAGATCGTGAAAGACGAGCTGCAGGCGGTGTTTGGTATGCAGCGGAGGCTGGAGGAAGGTGTTGATCTCATCAGGGTCGATCAAGCTCACGAAGTGAGTGACGGGAGCCTCGACGAAGTCGGGCACCTTGAGCCTGGGGCAGACCATAAGACGCATACCCTAATCTTACCAGATGTCTCCAGCCGGTCAAGCCAGCGAATCCTCCCAATAAATATTCCTGGCAGATTATTTTGCGGCGGGCAGGCGGTCCTGAAGCTCCGGGCGGTAGAACCAATCCGACCAGTAGCTCCACCCGGCCTTGGTCATCTCCACGGGGGAGTCGATCCAGCCGCCTTTGCCATCGGGGCGGCGGACCCGGTAGGCCCCGTTCCACATCACCGACGTTCCTTGCGGCACATAGAGGAAGAGATATGGCTGGTCGCGGTAAATCAGGCTCTGCATCTGCCCGGCCATCTCCACAATTTTTTCGCGGTTGTATTCCTGGCGGATCGTCTCGAGCAGGCGGTCCACCTCCGGGTTTTGGTATCCGACGACGTTAAGCTGCTCCGGGTTCCTCTGCGAGGAGTGCCAGATCTGGTACTGGTCGTAGTCGTACCCGAGCGACCAGCCGAGGACGATCGCATCGAAGTCGCCTTTGTTGACGTGGTTTTTGAGGAAGACCGCCCACTCGTAGAGCTCGACCTTCACCTCGATGCCGATGTCCTTCAGGCCGTCCTGGAAGAGCGTGGCGATGTCGCGGCGGATCTCATTGCCATTGTTCGTGATGAGGGTGAAGGAAAACCTCTCGCCATCCTTGACCCGGATCCCGTCCGGCCCGGGGACCCATCCGGCCTCGTCGAGCAAGGCTTTTGCCTTCTCGGGGTCATGGGCGAGCGGGGTGACGTCGGGGTTAAAAAACCACATCTGAGGCGTGAAGATCCCGGTGCTCTGCGTGCCGTGGCCGTAGAGGATGAATTTGACCATCGAGGGGATGTCGACCGCATGGGCGAGAGCGCGCCGGACCCGCTCGTCCTGGAACATCGGACGCTTCAGGTTCCATCCGATGTACGTGTAGGAGCTCGACGGGGAGGAAAAAACCGTGAAGCGGGGATCCTTTTCAAACGTGGTCACCGCCCAGGGTTCGGCACTCCAGAAGTCGACCTGCCGGGTTTCGAAGGCGAGCCGGAGGGAAAGCTGGTCGGGTAGCGTGCGAAAGACGATCCCGTCGAGCCACGGTCCGGGCGCACCGAAATAGTCCGGGTTGCGAACGACGCGCAGGAACTCGTTCGTTTTCCACTCGCCAAACCGGAAGGGCCCGGTCCCGATCGGTTGGCGGTTGAAATTGTTTGTCCACCAGTCCTGGGATTTGCCCTCGAGGATGTGGGCAGGAAGGATCGGGATCATCCAGCTGTTGAGCGCGGGCGAGTAGGGTTTGCGGTACGTGACCCGCACGGTGTGGAGTCCGGTCGTCTCGACGGTTTGAATCAGGTCGAAGTCGGGCTTTCGCGGGGAGGCGGTCGCATCGTCCATCAGCGCCCGGTATGTGAAGGCGACATCCCGCGAGGTGAACGGTTTCCCGTCGTGCCAGCGCACGCCATCGCGGAGCGTGAATACGACGAGCGGTTCGGCGAGGAACGGGACGGGACCGGTTTCGGTGACCTTGCCGCCGCCGCTCGCGGCCAGCCATTCCTCGAGCAGCGCCTTCACCTCCGGGGTCGCGGTGAGCTCGAAGACCGCCCCGGATTCCACCCAGTCCCGCACGATGCGCGCGCTCGGGTGCGCCTGGCGGAATTGCGCCAGGACGTCCCGGGCCCCGTCCTTGACTTCCGCCCGCAAGGTCACAAGCGGCTGCAAAGATTCCCTTGGAAATATCTCAAAGATTTTTTCGGAGGCAGCCATCCCGGGCTCGGTGAACGAGAGGAGGAGGAAGTTCCCGTCGATCCGGGCCACCTCGAGGTTCCATCCCTCCCACTCGCTGCGGCGAGCCTCGACGGCCCGCAGCCCGGCCGCCGACGAGGCGGAATCCTTAAAAACAACGGTCGTCGTCTGCGTGAGCGTCCAGGATTTTGCCAGGTCCCCGACGATCTCCAGGTTTTCGTCGTACTTGAGCAGGCCGTTAAAAATCGTGGAAAACACCTGCGAGGCCGCCCCGTCGGCCTGCTGGATAGGGTTCAGTGTCGACGGCTCTCCGAGGATCCCGATCGACATCTCGTTCTTCTTGGACGTCGCCAGGAACGCGGAGTTCAGAAAGCTCGCCGCAATGAGGGCAATCAGCAGAATCGGGAGACCATAGATGAAATACCGGGCAGCTCGCATGGATATGGGCGCTACATTTTCATTGTTTCCAGCAGGAGTCCAACAATTCCCCCGTCCGGATCGCGGCCACTCAGGCGGCCAAATCCCTTCCACCAGAAATACAGTTCTCCGGGATATCCCCGGTGGGGATGAAAAAACCCGCCTCCGTTTCCAGAGGCGGGCTTTTTGGGTTGGCACCTGTATGGACTCTAGGAGCAGCGGGGTGAAACGCAAGCGCGGGTTCAGCTTTTTTGTCGTTTGTGCGAAACCCGTCGTTGGACAAGTGGCAATTTTCGGGTAAATGGGAGGTTCCCAAACGCGCCGGGGGGCGCTCTTTTGATCGACCGACCACATCCGAGAGGAAAACTATTTATGACAACCGAATCCAAGTGCCCGTTCCATCATTCTGCGGCCAGCGGCCCGACCAACCGGGATTGGTGGCCCAACGAGCTGAACCTAAAAGTTCTTCGCCAGCACTCGTCGCTCTCCGACCCGATGGGGCGCGATTTCAACTATGCGGAGGAGTTTAAGAGCCTCGACCTTGCGGCCGTGAAAAAGGACCTTGCGGCGCTCATGACCGATTCGCAGGACTGGTGGCCGGCAGACTTCGGACACTACGGCGGCCTGTTCATCCGTATGGCGTGGCACAGCGCCGGCACGTATCGCACCGGAGACGGGCGGGGGGGCGCGGGCAGAGGGCAGCAGCGGTTTGCCCCGCTCAACAGCTGGCCCGACAATGTCAATTTGGACAAGGCCCGCCGCCTGCTGTGGCCGATCAAAAAGAAGTATGGCCGCAAAATTTCCTGGGCCGACCTTCTGATCCTGACCGGCAACGTCGCCTTGGAGACGATGGGCTTCAAGACCTTTGGCTTCGCCGGCGGGCGTGCCGACACCTGGGAGCCCGACTACGATGTGTATTGGGGGCGCGAGACGACCTGGCTCGGCGGGGACAAGCGCTATGCGCATGGCTCCGAAGGGGTCGAGAAAGAAGGCGCCGTGCTCGTCGCCGATGACAACGCTGACGGCGACATCCACTCGCGAAAACTGGAAGACCCGTTGGCGGCTGTGCAGATGGGCCTCATCTACGTGAACCCGGAAGGTCCGGATGGAAATCCTGATCCCCTCAAGTCCGCCTACGACATCCGCGAAACCTTTGCGCGCATGGCAATGAACGACGAGGAAACCGTCGCGCTCATCGCCGGCGGGCACACCTTCGGCAAAACCCACGGTGCGGGGCCGGCTGATCATGTGGGACCGGAGCCGGAAGCGGCGGGCCTCGCGGAGCAGGGTTTCGGTTGGAAGAGCAGCTTCGGCAGCGGCAAAGGTGGGGACACCATCAGCAGCGGACTTGAGGTGACGTGGACCACCACCCCCACAAAGTGGAGCAACAACTACTTTGAAAACCTCTTCGGCTACGACTGGGAGCTGACAAAGAGCCCGGCGGGAGCACACCAGTGGACGCCCAAGGGCGGTGCCGGGGCTGGCACCGTGCCCCATGCCCACGACGCGTCCAAGCGCATCGCTCCCAGCATGCTCACCACGGACATCGCCCTCCGCGCCGATCCCGCTTACGAAAAAATTTCCCGGAACTTCCTGGAGAACCCGGATCAGTTTGCGGATGCGTTTGCTCGGGCGTGGTTCAAGCTGACCCACCGCGACATGGGGCCGCGCGCGCGCTATCTTGGGCCGGAAGTTCCCGAGGAAATCCTGATCTGGCAGGACCCGATCCCCGCCGTGAACCACCCGCTCGTCGATGCCGGCGACATCGCCGCGCTCAAGGCGAAGCTGCTCGCCTCGGGACTGACGGTATCTGAGCTCGTTTCCACCGCCTGGGCCTCCGCATCCACCTTCCGGGGGTCCGACAAGCGCGGCGGAGCAAACGGGTCCCGCATCCGCCTGGCCCCGCAGAAGGATTGGGAAGCCAACCAACCGGCACAGCTCGCCAAGGTGCTGGAAACCCTGGAAGCCATCCGCAGCGAATTCAACAGCGGGGCATCCGGCGGAAAAAAAATCTCGCTGGCGGATCTGATCGTCCTTGCCGGGGGCGCCGGCATCGAGCAAGCGGCCCAAACTGCCGGCCATGCCGTCACCGTCCCCTTCACCCCGGGCCGGATGGATGCCGCCCAGGAACAAACCGACGTGGAATCGTTCGGCTTTCTCGAGCCTGCTGCGGACGGCTTCCGCAACTACCTGAAGACCAAATTCTCGGTTTCCGCCGAGGAATTGCTGGTGGACAAGGCGCAGTTGCTGACCCTTACCCCGCCCGAGATGACGGTGCTGCTCGGCGGCATGCGGGTCCTGCGAGCCGGCACCCCCCAGCACGGGGTCCTGACCGGCCGGCCCGAGGCGCTTACGAACGACTTCTTCGTGAACCTGCTCGACATGGGGACCGAATGGAAGCCGGTCTCGAAAGAGGAAGACATCTTTGAAGGGCGCGACCGGAAAACCGGCGCGCTCAGGTGGACAGGGACCCGCGTCGATCTGGTCTTCGGCTCGAACTCCCAGCTCCGTGCGCTGGCCGAGGTGTACGCCGCATCCGATGCGCCGTTCGTTCAGGACTTCGTGGCCGCATGGACGAAGGTGATGGATCTCGACCGCTTCGATCTGGTGTAGCCCGCCCGCTATTGTAGCCCGCAGCCACCGATGTTTCGTTGGTGGGGGAGGGTTTTACCCCATAGACGATCCCTGGCCGCCAGTGGACATTGCACAACGTCGAGTCACGCACAAGGCTCGTCGAAGCTGCGAATGCCACACAAAAAGCGACCATGAAAGAAGCGTCCTTAAGCCCGTTGTCGGGCAGGTATCTGGCGGCCTTGAAGGAACATGTCGGGCGCAATGGCGCGCCCGATTCTGACGTGCCTCAAGAGCTCGGCCGGGCGGCCTTGGCCGCCGGCCTGGATACCCTGGGCCTCGCGAAGCTCCACGACCGCGCGCTGGCGGCGCTGCTCCTGCCGACCCGGTCCCTGGCATCCCGGAGGAACATGACGCGGCGTGCGGAGGCATTTTTTGCCGAGGCGATCCTGCCGATTGAGAAGACCCATGGCACCGCCCTGCAGGCGGTCGCCGAGGGCGATCAGCTCCATGCCCAACTGAGGGAGCGCACGCAGGACCTGGCCGATTCGAACCGCGAGCTGCAGCGGCAGATCGCCGCGCGCAAGACCTCGGAAAGCGCCTTCAAAAACAGCGCGCTGGCCTCCAGCCAGCTGCTCAAAGACTCCCTTGCCCTTGAGAAGAACCTCCACACCATGGCCCGAAAAATCTTATCAACGACCGAGGACGAGCGAAAGAAGATGTACTCCCAGCTGAGCGATGAAATCGTCCAGACCCTGCTCGGCATCAAACTGCGGATGCTGGCGCTGAAAAAGGTGCTCGCCACGAATGACGAAAACCGCACCAAAGAGATCGCCAAGATCCAGCGGTTGGTGAAAAACTCGACGGTGGTGGTCAACCGGCTCGCCCATGAATTCAGCGCCTGACATGAATGCAAAGCAGAAAGAGGCCTCGCAGCGCTATCACGCAGGGCTGAAGAAATACCTGAAAAAGCGCCCCGGTTCTGACCTCGAGCCGGCGCGCGAGCTGGGGCACCAGGCGATGGCGATCGGGCTTGAAACGCTCGACATGGCGCGGATCCACGAGACCGCCCTGGCCGATCTGGTCGTGCCCGGTCACCCCCCCGCCACGATCAGTGACCTGGTCCGGCGGGCCGGGCTTTATTTTGCCGAGGCGATCACCCCGATCGAGCAGACCCATCGCGGGGCGCAGGAGTCGAATGCCGAGCTGAACCAGATCGTGAAGGCGCTCGACCTGCGCACGGTGGAGTTGGCCGATTCCGTCGCGGTGCTCAAGCTGGAAATCACCCGCCGGCAGGCCGTCGAGGAATCCCTGCGGGCCAGCGAGCAGACCACGAGCGAGCTGCTGGTGAAATCCCGCCAGATGCAAAACGAGCTGCGCGCGCTCTCCCGCCAGCTTCTCATCGCGCAGGAAGACGAGCGCCGGAAGATCAGCAGGGACCTCCATGACGTCATCGCGCAGACGCTCTCCGGGATCAACGTCCAGATGGGCAGCCTGAAATCGGAGGCCGCCACCTACAGCAAGGGGCTCCAGAAAAAGATCAGCAGCACGCAGCGCCTGCTGGAAAAATCGGTGGCCATCGTGCATCGTTTTGCCTGCGAGCTCCGCCCGACGGTTTTGGATGACCTCGGACTGATCCCCGCGCTCAAGTCGCTGATGAAAAAATTCCTCACAGACACCGGCACCCGCGTGAGCCTCAAAATTTACAACGAGATTGAGGAGTCGAGCATCACGATCCGCACGGTCCTCTACCGGGTCGCCCAGGAGGCGCTGACCAACGCGGCCCGCCATGCACAGGCGAGCGAGGTCAAGGTGAGCATCCGCTGCCTCGACGGCGTCATCGACATGGAAATTACCGATGACGGGCAAGGATTTGAGGTCGGCGGGACCTTGGGGGCGCAAAAGAGCCAGCGGCTCGGGCTCCTCGGCATGCGGGAGCGCGTCGAGATGGTTGGCGGCACGTTCCGTCTGGAATCGCACCCCGGCGAGTCCACCACGATCCGCGTGGAGATCCCCTTCGAGAAGCCCCCCCTTAAAAAATCCGTATCGAAGCCATTGCGTCCAACCTCCAAGCGAAAGCGTCCATGAAACCGATCACCGTACTCCTTGCCGAAGACCACATCATTGTCCGGGAGGGCCTGGTCGCCCTGCTCAAGCAAGAGTCCGACATCCGGGTGGTCGGCGAGGCACAAAATGGCCGGCAGGTCGTGGAGATGGCCGGCCAGCTCAGCCCGGACGTCGTCATCATGGATATCGCCATGCCCCTTCTCAACGGGTTGGAGGCCATGCGCCAGGTTCTGCATGCCAAGCCCGACACGAAGGTCTTCGTCCTCACGGCGCATGGGGATGACGCCTATGTCGAACGGGCCATGGCGCTGGGAGCAGCCGGCTTCGTCATCAAACAGAGCGGGGCCCATGTGCTGGTCGATGCCGTCCGGGCCGTCCATGCCGGAAACCCGTTTTTCAGCCCGAGCATTTCCAAGCGCCGCTTTCATCATCAGCGCAAGGCAAAAGCGATCGGTGATCTGCCAAAGAAAAATGCCGCCCGCCTCTCCTCCCGGGAGATGGAGGTCCTCCAGCTGATCGCCGAGGGCAAGGCGAACAAGGAAACTGCCGCCGAGCTCCATATCAGCATCAAGACGGTGGAAAAGCACCGGCAGAGCGTCATGGAGAAGCTGAACATCCACGATACTGCCAGCCTCACGCGCTACGCGATCGCGGCCGGCATCATCGAGAGCAGCGTGCAGGTGACGGTTATTTGAACCCTCACTCCCCGCGGGAACGGCGCTCCATGAGCCAGGAAATGCCGATGCAGATCTCGTAGAGCACGTACATGGGCGCCCCCATCAGCACGAGCGTCAGGATGTCGGACGTCGGCGTGATGATCGCCGCAAAGACAAAGATGACGACGATGGCAAATGCGCGGGTCCGGCGGAGCAGGGCAAAATCGACGAGGCCAAGCTTGACGAGGATGAGCACGACGAGCGGGAGCTCGAAGGCGAGGCCGAACGCGATGACAAACTGGGTCGTGAAGGAATAGTATTCCCGGACCGTCCACGTCGGCTGCCAGTTCATCGAGCGCGCGTCGTTAAAAAAGAAGGTAAGCGTCTGGGGGAGGACGACGAGGTAGCTGAACGCGACGCCTCCGAGGAAGAGCCCGAACCCGAGGAGGGCGGCCGGGTAGAGGAGGCGCTTCTCGGACGGGTTGAGCGCGGGGAGCACAAACTCGGCGAGGAAGAGCAGCAGGAACGGGAACGCGAGGACAAAGCCTCCGTAAAACGCGAGCTCGAGCGAGATGGTGAACGAGTCGGCGACCCCGAGCGATTGCAGGTTGGCGGCGCGCTCCGGGTCCACGAGCGCCAGAGGATGCTGGATCACCGCCGCGAGCTCGGTGCGGAAAAGGAAGCAGAGCATCATGGTGGCCGCGAGGGCGGCGGACATCTTGATGAGCGTGGAGCGGAGGTCCTCGAGGTGGGCCATGAACGGCTTCGCCTCGTCGCGGGACTCCCGAAAATCGAAGAACCTCCTCATCGGGGGAAAAAGATTCCGCGCGCCTGGAGGCGGGCGAAGCAGGCCAGCGTATTGGCATCACAGATTTCCCCGTCGCCCACGGCCTGCAGGAGATCGTTTGGGGAAAAGTGCCGGACCTCATGGATCGCTTCGTTGGCATCGTGCTGGCGAAGGCCGGGAGCGGGCTCGACGCCGTCGGCCAGGAAGAGGTGGCAGCATTCGTCCGAGAAGCCAGGGGAGGAGTAGAAGAGCCCGAGTGGCAGGA
>JBGTAT010000102.1:0-8823 GCA_041749755.1 Terrimicrobiaceae bacterium
GGTATTGGGCAAAGGTATTGTAGATGTAAGGCAGAAGGCGGCCCCGCAGCACGATGGCGTCGCGGATGTCCTCCTTCACATCGGCATGGGTCCAGAGTTTTTCATCGGAGGCCCATCCGTTGTAGAGGGCCAGCGGCGAGAAGCAGACGGCCTGGGTGCGGCGGAGCAGATCCTCGCCGCTTTTGCTGCCGCGCACCTCCGGCGACCAGAGCACTCCGGCGAACCCGCTGTTTGCCAAGGCGGTGATGTAACCTCCGAACTCGTAGTTGTCGTTGTAGATAACAAACGGATAAGGCGAGGCGCCCGCATTGGTTCCGCGGATCTGCCCCATGGTGCGCCGGTTGGCATCATGGAAAAGGTCGTAGACGGTCTTCTGAAGCAGGAGGCCATACGTCTGCCGAAGCTGCTCGCCGTCGCGGCCTGACGGGAAGATCGCGGCATCGGGCCAGAGGTATCTATCGAAGCCGTCGACCTCGTCGATCTTGAAGCCGCCAATCGCAGCGGGGTTGAGGTCGAGCACGGTGCGCTTCAGGTGGTCGGATAAAATCTTTCGGGCCTCTGGCATGGAGAAATCGGGCACGATTCCATTCCAAACCAGGTGGGTGCCGGCATAGGGCAGCATCTTTTTGTAGAGTGGGCTCGACGGGGGGCCGACGTACGGGTTGAACCAAAGGTTCGCGCGGACCCCTGCCTTTTCGAGCTCCTCAAGAAAGCCCTTGGGATCCGGGAAGCGGGTTTTGTCCCACTCGAACGAGCACGGGTAGGCGTGATCCATCCATCCGGGCTCGAGACCGATCATGTCGAGCGGGATGCCTTGCTTCTTAAACTCCGCAATGTCGGCGAGCACCTGGGCCGCGGTGTATTGCGTGCGGACGCGGTTCATAAAACCGAGCCCCCACTTGGGCGGAAGAGCCCCGCCTCCGGAGAAGAGGTTGAAGCGCCGCACGGCGTCCAGCGGGCTCGGACCAGCAAAGACGTAGATGTCCATGCCAGGCGCATTGGCCAGAACCTCGATCGAGTCGGAGCGGGGATGCGCCTGCCACTGCGCGTTTGCCCGTGCTTCACCCGGGCTCCCGGGCATGATTTTATTGGTCGTTCGGTCAATGACAGGCGGCTTCTCCTCCGCCGCGAGGCGGACCCCGTGGCCGACGGTGACCTTGAGGTAGCGGGCCGTGTCAAAAAGAACCGCAAATCCGTTGGTCGAGACATAGAGCGGAACCGGGGCATGGGTGCGGCCCGTTATGGCGCGCTGGCTGTCCCAGTGGTCCACATGAAGCTCAAAGACGCCGCCGTTGCGGCGCATCGAGGAAAAGTCCACGCTCAGACCGTAGATATCCTCGTTGCCACCGAGCGGGAATCGAACGGCGGTCTTGCCGTTGAAGTTCCGGCCCTCGATATCGTCCGGGTCGAGAGGAAAGGTGGCCTTGGGCATCCGGCTCAGGGCCTCGCGGAAGGGCGAGCCGCCGGCGGCCCCGAGCAGGGTCAGCGAATCAGCCTGCCCGACGGTGGTTTTCCATACGCCCGGAGCAACCTCGGTCCAGACCGGGGTCACCGGATGCGGGATGGCGGCATGCAGGTTCATGGCGGCGAGGAGCGCCAGCAGAGCTGGCGTGAGCGGGGATTGTTTCACCTTGACCTGATTGAGAAAATGCTACGGCTGTGGCGCCTCGGTGAGGGTTGGGGCCGTTTCGGCAACTGGCTCCGCCACCTTGAATGGCAGGACGGTTGCAGAGGCCCCGCCCTTCTTGTCCTTCGCATAAACCATCACCAAATATTCGCCGGGCTCCTGCGGGGCCCTGATGACGGCGTGCCCGGGGGATGCTTGAGGGAATGGCCCCGCGAGCGAGGTGGTCTTTTTGACTTTGCTCTTGAGAATCCATGAGACGAAGTCCAGCGCATCCGTGTCGGCATCATCCGCTGCGAACTGCACATTCATCTCCTCGCCCGGCGTGGCCAGCCTCGACTTGGCACCTCCTTCAAACTCCAGCTTCGAGATCACCGGCGCCCGGTTGCCCTTGATCGCCTGTCCCGTGAAGTGCTCGACCATGACGTCGGCCTGAGGAGTCATCATCAACTGGTCGAGCGAGCCGCGGTCCTTCGAGCCATTCGGGTTTGGGTCGAGCAGCAGGCTGAAGTAAGTCGGCCGGTCGCCCGACGGGTAATGTCCCCAGATGAAGATCGTTGAGCCGACGCAGAGCGGCGACTCGTCGATCGCCGCGTAGCAGTCTTTGAGGTCGCTCACCTTCTTCGTGACCGGTTCGTCCAGCTCGACATCCCATGCTGTTTTTCCGAAATTCCATGGGCCGTTCGTGTTGAACTCCGACATGTAGAACGGCTTGCCCCAGTGCATATCGGCATTCTTGATCCCGTTGCGTACGGCCCCCCGGCTGTAGCACTGGACACCCAGCACATCGAGATCGGGGGCGAATTCTTTGATCTTTTGGATGTGCTCGGGCTTGGCATTGATCATCGTCAGGCTCGTGAGGTGGTGCGGGAAGCGCTTGTGGATCTCCTGGGACATGCGGTTGACGACGCGCAGGTAGGGCTCGTCGAGGTGAACCTCGTTGCCCAGCCCCCACATGAGGATGGCCGGATGATCGCCGATGCCTTCAACCCTTTTGATCAGGCTCTGCACCATCTGATCTCCCTTGGCTCCGTAGTCGAAGGTCCAAATGCCGCCATCCTTGTTCTTGTTTTCGCCCTGATGAGGCATCCATTCGCTCACGATCATTTTCATGCCCAACCGGTCAGCTTCATCGAGCTTTTCGATCATCTTGTCCGGCTTGCCGATCGTGTAGCCGCGGACCGTGTTCACCCCGAGTCTGGACAGACGCTCAAGGTCGGTATCTCCGCACACGCCCTTGATCTGGAAGGTCGCGAAGCGCTCGAACCGCTTGCGTTCCGCTTCAGAGATGCCCTCCGGCATGACGAAGGCGTGGGCGATCGCGGAGCTTGTCAGGAGGAGGATGCCGAGAAGGTTCATCGGAGTGGATATATTCATGGGATCGTTTGGATGCTAAGGGGTTGTGGGGCGTCGAAGATTGTGGAGGTCATCGGGCAATGCGGATTTTCGTCAGGGCTGTGCTGGTTCGATGCTTGTTGCGGGCGCCTCGTTCTCGTCGCCGGACACTTTGAACGGCAGGGTGCTGGCCGAGGCCCCGCCCTTTTTGTCCATGGCATAGACCATGAGCAGGTACTCGCCGGGAGTCTCGGGGGCGCTGATGATGGCGTGTTCGGAAGATGCCTGGGCAAACGGGCCGGCAACGGTCGTCGTCTTCCGCACCGTGGAGTCGAGGATCCAGGTGACGAACTCGACGGGATCCCCGTTGTCATCATCCGCAGCAAACCACACGTCCATCGCCTCGCCCGGCTTGGCCAGCCTCGATCTGCCGGCCCCTGCGAACTCCAGCGTGGACAACACCGGCGCCCGGTTCCCCTTCAGCTCCCCGCCGGTAAATTTTTCTGCCATCACCTCCGCCTGCGGCGTCATCAGGAGGTGGTCGAACGAGTCCCCCTTCGGCCGCCCGCTCGGATCCGGGTCGAGCAGGAGGCTGAAATACGTGGGCCGATAGACCACGGCATGTCCCCACACAAAAATCGTCGAGCCCAGGCAGAGCGGCGACGCATCAATCGCGTCATAACAGGCTTTCAGGTCGCTGACCTTCTTGGTCACGGGCTCGTCGAACTCGACACCCCATTCTGTCTTGCCAAAATTCCATGGGCCGTTCGTGTTGAACTCGGACATGTAAAACGGTTTTCCCCAGAGCTCTTCGGTCTTCTTGATCGACCCGCTCACGGCGCCGCGGCTATAGCTCTGAATCCCGAGCACATCGATGTCGGGCGCAAACTTTTTGATCGCCTCAATCCCCTCTGCTTTGGCATTGATCATCGTCAGGCTGGTGAGGTGGTGCGGGAAGCGCTTGTGGATCTCCTGCGACATGCGGTTGACGACGCGCAGGTAGGGCTCGTCGAGGTGGACCTCGTTGCCCAGCCCCCACATGAGGAGGGCCGGATGATCGCCGATGGCTTCGACTTTTTTGATCAGGCTTTCGACCATCTTGTCGCCCTTCACATTGTAGTCAAAATCCCAGACCCCACCTTTCTTATGCTTGTTCTCCCCCTGATTCGGCATCCATTCGCTCACGATCATTTTCATGCCAAGGCTCTGGGCATGGTCGAGCTTTTTGCGCATCGCATCCGGATCGCTGATGGAGTATCCGCGGACCGTGTTGACGCCGAGCTTGGCCAGCCGGTCGAGGTCCTGATCGCCGCAAACGCCCTTGATCTCGAACGTCTCGAATCGCTTGAACCGCTCCCGGTCGGTTTCGGACATATCCGCAGGGAGGACAAAGGACCGGGCCATCGCGAAGCTCACAGAGAGCAGGATGCCAAGGAGCGTGAGTGTGGTGGATTTATACATGGAGTGTGGTGGATTGCTGAGGTTTTTATGGGTTCGTGGAGGGACTTTTCATCTCGAAGGTGCCGGCGGGAAGGCGTTGCCTGTTGCTGAGGTTGGCCCCGCGCGGGTTGATCGCCCACGCGTAGCGGACGGACTGCGGCGCAGGCACAGAGGGACTGGTCACCTCGACCGTGTCCTTGCCTTTGATTTCGGCCTTCGCCGCATGGAAGACCCCGTCTGCGCCGGCCAGGGTGAATCCCTGTAGGTCGCCGCCATTAAAAACCCAGAGCCCGCCGCCGACGGACCCAAAGCGGATAAGAACCTTATCATCGAACGTGGCCTCGACCGGCTCCGGTCCCCCACGCAGCGAGATCTTCTTGTAGACGTCGGCGAGGGCCCAGCGTGCGAGCCGCTGCCCGACGGTTTCTTTGTCGAGCGGGTGGATGTCATTCCCCTCCCCGACATCGATCGCCACCGCCAACCCGGCATGCGGGTCGGCGAGGACAAACTGGCGCTGGCTCTCGCGGAGGCGCGGCCAGGGATCGTCCGACGGTCCCTCGATTGGGAACTTGTGGCTGGCCAGCTGAACGACGCCGAACGCGAGGTTGGGATTGTTCCACCAGACCCTCCAGTCGTCGACCATCACGCGGAGGCGCTCATGATACTTCTCGGGAGCCCACGTCGTATCATTTTCGCCCTGATACCAGATCGCCCCGCGAATCGCGAAGGGCGCCACCGTGGCCAGCATGCCATTCGCCAGGTTGCCGGGCCGTTGGGGTCCGTTTGGATCGTAGGCCGGCGGCTTGGGCGCATCGGGATTCGACCAGTGGTCGACTTTGGCATCCGCCGGCTTGCCTTTTGACTTGTTCCACTCGGCGCATCTGGCCGCGTAGGCAGCAAATTGCGCGGGGAATTTTTTCATCCCCTCCTCCCACTGCGCCACGTGCTGGATCAGGAGCGGATGCTGATCGAGGACGGCCGGGCGGGTCCAGGCAATGGCGGGGGTTGCCCCCCAGGAGGCGGCGATCAGGCCGACCGGAACCCCGAGGGTCGATTGAAGGGTGGCCCCAAAATAAAATCCCGCCGCACTAAACGCGGCGATGGTCTTCGGATCGGTGTGCGTCCATGTCGCATTCGCGGAAAACCTGGGCGTCGTGGAGGCAACCCGATCTACGAGGAACAGGCGGAGAAGCGGGTTGCTTCCGCCGAGAGCTGCCAGGTCGGCGTTGAGGCTTTGCCCGACGGTGAGCTGCATGTTGGATTGTCCGGAGCACAGCCAGACCTCGCCCACCAGAACGTCTTCCAAGACGACCTCCTTGTCCCCGCTGCGCACGTGCAAGGTTGCGGGTGTCGCGCTGGCGGCCTCGGGAGCAAGCGCCGCCATCCATTTACCCTCGGCGTCCGCCACGGCCTCCGCAGATTGCCCCCCAAAGGTGACCGCGACCTTGGCTCCCGGCTCGGCGCGCCCCCAGACCGGCAGGGGTTGGCCCTGCTGCAAAACCATGTGGTTCGAAAAAATTGTCGGCAGCTCCAGCGCCCGGAGAGGCAGGGGTGATGCGGCAAGGACGATGGCGAGCAGCTTGGGGAGCAGGCGATGGTTGTTCATGGATTTTTTGGGGAGAGTTTCGGACGGGATTTCAACGCCTCCGCGCGAGCGCGGAGCTGCGGCTGTCTCTCGATGTTGCGGGCGATGGCACGGTTGATCTCCGACGCCAGTTCCTTTGCAGCCTGCCCGGGAGTGACAACGCGGTTTTCGATGCGGCCCAGAGCTTCCTCGGTCCAGCGCTGAACCTGCGCCGCATCCACAAAGAGGCTGGAGTCGGGCGGCACGGCGTCGCGGATCGCATCCACAAACACCTGATGAAAGGCGGCGTCTGGAACGCCGGGATTGGCCAGGGCAGCACCGTCCTTCGCCAACGCGGGATTCGGGGGCATCGAGTCTCCGTCCTCGACAATCGAGCGGCCGTATTCCGGGCTGTTGAGATGAGCAAGAAACTTCACCGCCGCCTCGGGATGGCGGGTCCGGGCATTCACTGCCACACCGCGGGCCCGGGTAAATCCGCGGGAGGGCTGGCCCGGCATGCGGGGCAGCCGGACCGCAGCAAGGTGGCCGCGGAGCCCGGGAAAATTTTCCGCCTGCAGGATAAACCAGCGCCCGATCATAATCATGGCGGCATCTCCCGAGGCGAACCAATTGATCCCCCCCGACCCCCACCCTCCCTGGCTCGACATGGCCACGGATTGCTCCGGGGTGGGCAGGACGCGGTGCTTGAACATGAGATCATGGTAGTACTGGAAGGCGGCCACGGCCTCCGGCGAATCCAGCCGGCTCGTCAGTCCGTCCTCGCTGAAATAGCGACCGCCATGGGCCACCAACAAATCGGAGAACAGATCGTTCGGGGAACAGTACGCCAGCGGGATATGCTCGCGCCCGCTTTTCGACGGCCTCTCCGCGATCGCCCGCCCGGCGGCCACAAAATCATCCCATGTCCAGCCCTCCCGGGGATACGGTACTCCGTGGTCATCGAAGATCGCCTTGTTGTAGAGGACGGCCTGGGCGTTGACGTTGGCAGGAAAGCGGTACTGGCGGCCGTCCACCGTGAGCGCATCGCGGATGGCCGGGAAGGTTTTGGAGGGATCAAACCCGTGCTGCTTGGCAACCTCCGTCAGGTCCATCAGCAGGCCGGCCTGCACCATGCTTTGCATCATGGCCTCGGACAGATCCATGACATCCGGGCCGACCCCGGTGGCACACTGCACGAGCAGCTTGGTGGGATCCCCCGTTTCGGGGACAACCTGGAAGCCGGGGTTGGCCCGCGCAAACCCCGAGCTCTGCCGGTCGCGAGCCGGATTGGGATCGGTCGCCCACCGGAGGACGACGTCATCGCCGCTCTGCGGCTTGAGGGTCAGGGTGGCGATGGCAAAGAGACCGAGAAAAACGAGGAGCGCCGCCAGAAAAAGATATTTCATCCCTTGACCCCCCCGAGCTGGAGCCCCTTGACCAGAAACTTCTGAAACATCACAAAGATGACGATCAGCGGGATGATGTTCATGACGGTCGCGGCCATGATGAGTTCCGTCTGGCGGCCGTACGAGTTGTCGAGGCGGAGCATTCCCACCGGCATGGTGAGAAGTTGCTCGTCCTGGAGCATGACCAGCGGCCAGAAGAACGACTGGTAGGCGCCGAGAAACGTCAGGATGCAGAGCGCGATGAGGCCGGGCCTGGCAAGCGGGACGATCACGTCCCAGAAGATCCGCCAGTGACCGGCGCCATCGATCGTCGCCGCCTCGTCCAAGGAGGTCGGGATGGAAAGCATGAACTGCCGGAGCAGGAACGTGCCGAACGCGCTGAACGCCGCCGGAATGATGAGCCCGTGGTAGGTATTGACGAACCCGAACGTCACCATGAGCTGGAAGTTCGGGATCATCGTGACGACCCCGGGAATCATCATGGTCCCAAGGTAGAGCAGGAAGACCTTGTCGCGGCCCGGCCATTCGATCCTGGAGAACGCATAGGCCGCCATCGCGCTGGTGAGGACCTGGAAGAGCGTGATCCCCATGGCGACGAAGATGCTGTTGAAATACCAGCGCCCGAACCGAACGCCGAGATACACGTCGGTCACCGGGTCGGGCAGCAGATCGAGCACGACCGGATAGTTCAGCGCGGTCGGCTCGCGCGGCACGATGTGCGCCTGCTCGACCTCGGCGCGCGGCTTGAATGAAGCGCCAAGCATCCAGAAAAACGGCGCGGACAACGCGAAGCCAAGCGCGCAGAGGAGAAAAAACCGGGGGATCGAGCGGGCGGGCAACATGGTGTCAGGCGTCGAGGCTGCGGCCGAACCGCCAGTTGAAGGCCGTGATGCAGAAGAGCATGGCAAAGAGCACCCACGAAATGGCCGCGGCGTAGCCGAAGTTCAGGTCTTGAAAGCCGACGGTGTAGATGTAGTAGCTCAGGGTGGTGGTGGCGCCGGCGGGCCCGCCCCCGGTCATCACCCGCGCCTGCTCGAAGCCGCCCTGCAGCCCGCCGATGACGGAGACGATCGAGATGAAAAATGTGGTGGGCGCGAGCTGGGGCCAAGTCACATGCACAAAGCGCTGCCACCGGCTGGCGCCATCAATTTCCGCCGCCTCGGTCAGCTCGACAGGGACGTTCGAGAGGGCCGCCAGGTAGAGCAGCATGTTGGTCCCGCCGATCGCCGTCCAGAATCCCATGATCATAAGCGATGGCTTGGCCAACTCGATGCTGGCCAGCCATTGCGGCAAATCCGACGGATCCATCCCGGTCAGTGCGGCGAGCAGGGCGTTGATCGGGCCGGTCTGCGGGTTGTAGAGCGCCTTCCAAAGGATCATCAGCGCCACCCCCGAGGTGAAGGCCGGCAGGTAGAAAATCGTGCGAAAGGAAACGACGTTAAACGCGAAGCCAA
>JBGTAT010000103.1:0-13387 GCA_041749755.1 Terrimicrobiaceae bacterium
CGGGATGGGCCAGCGCGGGCTGATCGCCGCGCCGCCGCGCGCCGGGAAGACGATCATGCTCCAGACGCTGGCGCGCTCGATTCGCAAGAACCACCCGGAGGCCATCCTGATGCTCCTACTCGTGGACGAGCGACCGGAGGAGGTCACCGACATGCGGAGGGCGCTGGACTGCGAAATCTACGCCTCGACGTTTGACGAACCGGTCGCCCGGCACGTCCAGATCTGCGAGGCGGTCTCCGACCGCGCGCAGCGCCTCGTCGAGCTCGGGAAGGATGTCATCATCCTCCTCGATTCGATCACCCGCATGGCGCGCGCGTACAACAACCTCCAGCCGAAAAAAGGCCGCACGATGAGCGGCGGGGTCGATGCCAAGTCGCTCGCGCGGCCGAGAAAATTTTTTGGATCGGCGCGGAATGTTGAGGAGGGAGGGAGCCTGACGATCCTCGGGACCGCGCTCATCGAGACGTACAGCCGGATGGACGACCTGATTTTTGAGGAGTTCAAGGGGACCGGAAACATGGAGCTCCACCTCGACAAGTCGATCGCCGAGCTGCGGATCTTTCCGGCGATCCACATCGTGAAATCCGGCACGCGCCGCGAGGAGCTCCTCTTTCACCCGGAGGAATACGAGCGGGTCGTCCAGCTAAGGCGCCAGCTCTCCGAGTTGCCGGCCGCCGAGGCCATGGAGGTGCTCGTGAGCAACCTGCGACACACACGCTCCAACGCGGAGCTCCTGCTCACCGGGCTCCGGGGAGTTTAAGAACATGATGGCCCGGATATTTTTTGCCGCTCTCGTCTTGGCCTGTGGGCTGGCCATCTGGGGGGCATTCCGCCTCGACGCTCCCGTGCGCGAGGCGGTTGTCGCCTCCCAGGGGAAGGGGTGGAAAAAATCCGGGGAAGCCAGGTTTCATGCGGCGGTGAGAAAGTATGGGGATTGGCCGCCGCTCATGGCCGCCTGCCTTGTCGCCTTCGCCGGGGCGCGGGTGCTGAAAAGCCGCCGGTGGATGAGGATCATTGCGGCGGCGATGATGGCCTCGACGCTCGCGGGGATCGTTGCGAATGCCTCGCGGCTGACGACCGGGCGTACGCGTCCGAAGGAAAGCCCGAAGATCGAGCAGGGGTTTTACGGGCCTTGGCATGAGGGCAAACTTCTCATCGGGCAGCCCGCGTATAATTCATTTCCCTCCGGGCATACGGCGACCGCGTTCGGCCTGGCTGCGGTCGTGGTTCTGGCCAGCCCGCTGGTGGGAATTCCTGTGCTCGCGGGGGCCGCGCTCGTCGCGTGGTCCAGCATCGTGATGGGTGCCCACCACCCCTCCGACGTCACGGTCTCGATTTTGTTGGCCTGCGCGATCGGCTGGCTGGTCTGGCGCTGGATGCGCGGGGCGGGTGGGGATTGGGTGGACCGGATCGCCCGCTACCGGGACGCCGCGCTGCCCTCCAGCGCGTAGTAGCCGGCTCCGTACAGCGCCGCCTGGTCGTTCAGGATCACCATCACCGGCATGCTTTCCATCACCGAGGAGAGGCGGCCCTTGTCCGTGAAGGCGTGCAAAAACCCGACGCTCTGAATGCGGCTGAGCAGCTTGGACGGAATCCCGCCGCCGAGATAAACCCCGCCGGTCGCCATCGTCTTCAGCGCCATGTTCGCCGCCTCCGCCCCCAGGCACGCCACAAAGATCTCGAGCGTCTGCACGCACATCGGGCACGCCCCGGAGTCGGCAAATTTTGAGATGACCCGGTTCGGGTCCGAGGTTTTCATTTCGGCGGCGACCTCGGGCAGTTCCTTTCCGCGCCCGGTTTCCCGGAGGAACTTGTAGATGTTTTCGATCCCCATCCCGGAGACGATCCGCTCGCCGCTCACGTGGCCGAATTGCTTCATCAAGTACTCGAGCAGGGCGATCTCCAGCGGGCTGCGCGGGCCGAAGTCGGTGTGCCCGCCCTCGCAGGCCCACACCTGGAAGCGGGTCCCGTCCCAAAACATTCCGGCCTCCCCGAGACCGGTGCCGGGGGAGACGACGCAGCGGTTGCCCGAGGCGTCGGGCGATCCCTTTTGCACGACCGCAAAATCGTCGGGCTTGAGGTGAGGGATGCCGTACGCGTTGGCGGCGAGGTCGTTCAGCACCGACACGTGCGGGATCTCAAATTCTTCCGAGATGTCTGCGGCATCGACCCCCCAGGTCAGGTTCGTCGGCTTGGCCCGTCCATTGTGGACCGGGCCCGGCACGCCGAAGCAGGCGGCCAGAATCGGACGCTCGTCCTCGGCAAGATACGCGCGCAGGATCGCGTTCAGCCCGGCGAACGAGTCGCTCGGATAGCGCTGGTTGCGGACGAGCACGAGCTCGTCGCCGACCACGCGGAACGTGGCGATATTCGATTTGGTTCCGCCGATGTCACCGGCAAGGATATATGGGGAGGTGGCCATGATTTAGAAGGATGATTTACCGGCGGAGGGGCTCGAACCCACACTCCCGAAGGAACGCGATTTTGAGTCGCGCGCGTCTGCCAATTCCGCCACGCCGGCTGATCTGATTTTCAACGACCTGCGACAACCGCCCCGCCCAATCCTTGCCTTTGTGGTAGAGTGAGGTCATGCAATGCATTGAAAAGGAAAAGGTACATGCGGCGCAGTTTACCGCCGCCCGGGATTCGCGCAATCGCAAAATCCCGGCTCGCAAAATCCCGGGTGTGCAAATCCGGAACGGGAAATCCCGCGGCGACCACGGTCCGGAGGATTTTTAACCTATCTGAACACTCCTTTCCCAGACTACACCAACAACTTTGTCCAAAAATTCGGGCTCCGGGAAGCCAATCAAATTGCATGGAATATCTATGGGATGGCGGCGGCCGCAACGACTCCAAACACCACTACCAAGAGCGTAGGCTGGGCCAATTCGGCTGCCCTGAAGTCAACTCCAGTCCCTGCTTATGGCGGAAAATGCCGATGGGCCGCTTGTCTCTGGGACGCTTGGGATCCAACCACAAACGCCCTACTTCTAAACGCCACCTGTGAAACTGTGAAAATCCTTCCGCAAACGCGGTCTCCGTTGATTGCTAAGGTGGGTGTTGGCGCCTATCTTTCAAATATGCCCGTGACGGGACCGAATGACCCATCCGGTTTTATGAAAAACTCGGCTGGCGTAGTCGCTACCACTTCGAACACGCCTTCTCCTTCCAGCCAAATTTCCGGGGTGCGAATCAATTTCGCCTTTGAATGGTTTCTCCCGAAAGGTTATCAGGGGTTTCAGAGTGCATCTGGATGGGATCCTACTAACGATCGCGTTTGGGTTGTTCATTTTGAGGCCAAGTTCAATGGCCAGAAGATCGTTCTGACGAGTTTAGCAGACAGTAATGCTCTGGATACCGTGCTCAGGGGTTCCGATGGTCCGATGGAGTATAGAGCACCCGCCAGTCCAATGGACCCAAACGCTAGCAATGAAGGTCAAAGAATAGGGACGTTGAATCTGGGCGCGTTGAGCACCGGCGATGCCACTACTGGTGCGATCGACTTTCCGGGAACGATTGTGCTGCAAATCGGAGGTGCAACGGGAGCAGGGACCAGTGATTTTGGCATGGGATGGCGAGGAGGGGTGGAAAACGCCCAAACAACCAGCGGGGCCTATTCCGCATTGGGAACCAATTCGTTTCTGGGCAGTCCCACGAATACGGCGGATGGTGCCGCCCTTTGTGATCGCGGCCGGCCGCAACCAGAGCATCTGGGCCGATATCTACATCCCCAAAGACGCCGCGCCGGGTGTGTACAAGGGTCAGGTGACCGTGGAAGAAGCGGGCGGCCCGAAGAAGCGCGTGCCGGTGTCGCTGACCGTTTATCCCTTTGTCCTGCCTAATGCGCCCACTGGCAAGAGCATGCTCTTTTTGTCCGGCTCCAATATCAATGAGCGTTATCTGGGAAAAAGCTGGATTGATGATCCGCAGGAGGAGGCTTTGGGAAAAACCATCCAGGACCGTCATTTCCTCCTGGCCCACCGGCATAAGATTTCCCTCATCGGAGATTCCAGCGGCCTGGAACACGAAGACAAAACGCAGGATCGTCCCAACGAGTATTTTGCCGCACGCCTGAAAGGGGATTTCTTCAGCACCGCCAATGGATATGACGGCCCGGGTGCCGGGGTGGGTAACGCGGCTTATTCCGTCCAGACCTACGGGATTCCGAAGGATTGAAAGAACGAAAAATCGATCCAGAAACACTGCGACGCATGGGTTGATTGGTTCGATGCGAACGCAGCCCAGGCGGACTACTTTCTTTACCTGATTGATGAGTCGATAAAATTTGGCCCGACTGAAAAATGGGCACAGTGGATGGCCCGGAATCCGGGTGTCGGAAAACGGATGCCCTCGATGGCGACCGTCCGACTCCCCGATGCAGTCAAGCACGTGCCGAACCTCAACGTGGTTGCCTCGCAACTCAAACTGGGCGTGACAAAAGACTGGGAGCAGGCGCTGCCGGACTACACGGCCAGTCCCGATCACAAATTTTATCTCTACAACGGAGTGCGCCCTTTTGGCGGTTCATTCTGCTCGGAGGACGACGGCGCTTCCCTCTGGGTGAACAGTTGGATTCAATATCGATTCAAAGTGGACCGTTACTTTTTCTGGGAAGCCACCTTTTATACCAATCGCGAAGGTGGCGGAAACAAAACCGATCTTTTCACCACGGCAAAAACGTTTGGCCCCACGACCGGGCTTGATCCGAGCGTGGGAGAAACCGGCGCAAATTATGCAAACGGCGACGGCGTGCTGATGTATCCGGGGACGGACAAACTCCACCCCGCCTCCTCCTATGGCGTGAAGGGACCGTTCGCCAGCATGCGCCTCAAGCAATGGCGGCGCGGCTTGCAAGATTACGATTATCTCACCCTGGCGGGACGCATCGATGAAGCGGCGACGACCAGGATTGTGGAACGAATGATTCCCAAGGTTGCCTGGGAACTGGGCGTGGCCGATCCGGAGGACCCGACCTGGCAGCGTGGAGATATCTCCTGGCCGGTTGATCCCGACGTCTGGGCTGCGGCTCGCAAGGAACTCGTCGAAATCATCAGGCGCGCCCCGAAACCATAAAAGGCCACCAATCCCTGAGGATGCGCCCTGGATACTCCGCCATGTCTCACTCAAACTCCACGGAGACGTCCTCCACGATCGCGTTGGAAAATTTTCCCTCTTCGCCACGAAACTGGATGAAGAAGTAGCGGAAGGTGGGCGTCTCGGTGGGCGTAAGCTCCTGGGCTGCGAGTTCTGTTTCGCTGGAAAGAAGGCGGACCATGAAAGCCCCTGGGCCCGGCTTTTCGACGACAAAAGACAACTTGGAAATGTCGGGATTCTTGCTTGATGAGATGACGAGCTTCTCAATCTTTTCACCGCTGGAATATGTCCCGGCGTTCACATTGGCCCGCTTTCCCATGGTATTCACCCACATGAGACCCATGTTGTTTTTGCCTTTACCATCGCGCAGGGCCTTATCGCTGTTTGCAAATCCGAAGCCCAACTGCTGTTCGCTCCCGCCCCGGTAACAGATTTTTACGGTTAGCTTTTTGAATTCCTGCGGGACGTCAACCTCGGCGAATGCGGCACTGATGGACTGCGCCTCATCGGCGACCAGGCCGGCTCCTTCGTCGATTCTCGCGGTTCCCTCCCAGGCAGGTCCTTTGGTGGGTTGGCGACCGGCAATGTTTGCGGCGGCGGATGCGCCAGAGGCGGATTTGATGAAGTCGTCCTCAATCAAAATTTCGGCCTTTGCGCAGTTCAATGAAATAAGGATGACCGCGCTGACAGATATCAGGCGCGGGAATTGGGCGATGGATGGTTTCATGATGTTTTTTGGGTTGTGGGGTTTTTCTTCGGGTCCTAATGGGTTGAGTTAACTAAAATGTTCTTTCCATTCGGTGAGTTGACCGAGTGCCATCACGTCCTGATGAGAATTCTTGAGTACAAAGAAAGCCATCGCAAGGACTATTTCCCGGATGTGCCAAGCGTTTTTAGTTGTCGATCCGTGACTAACCAAACGAGGCCATTTGCTTGCGCCAATTTCTTGGAGCGCGCCTGCAGGTCCGGCTTCTTCGGATATTCGATGAGCAGGACGGGTTTCCTTGCCGAAGCCAATGTTTTCAAATGGCCGAGGATTTCATCCGTGTGCGAGGAGGGCTGAAGTTTTTTTCCGTTGGTGAACAAATCCTCGATGCCTTGGGCGCTGATAACCTCGACGAAGTCCCTGTGGGTGGCGAGTTGGGAGCCGTTTTGCGGGATGACGAGCGCGGCGGGATTTTTCGTGCGGGCGCAGGCGGCGATGGCTTTCACCCAGTCCACCATGTCGCGGCGATAGGTCTGCTCGGTCTCCGGGTTCATGCGGTCGTCCAGGTAATCGTCGGCTCCCTGCTCATACGTCTGGAAGCCATCCGCGATGTCCAGATACACGCCGTCGAAACCGCGCGCCATCGCGTCGTCAATCGCGGCTAGCATGAGCTTTTGCCACTCGGCGTTCCAATATTTGACCTGATAGTTCCCCTTCCACTCCGGATTCTCGATCCCGAGCCACGCCGGCGCCGCGGGGGTCCGCTTGCCATCGCTGCCCCATTCGGGCTGCCAGTAGGGGCGGTAGTCCTCCGCCTCGCCGATGGAAATGTAGGCGACCACTTTCCGCCCTTCCTTGCCACTGCGGATCGCGTCGAGATCGGCCCGCTCCCACGACGTGTCGCCAGCGAAGGCTGCATCAAGGACGATCCAATCGCGGCCGCATTCCTTGAGTTGCGCGACGGCCGCCGGTTTTGTTTTCGCGAAGGCATCGGCCTGCAGGATGTAGGCGAAGGAGGCGGGGGGGGATTCCGCGCGGGCAAAATGCGCCAGGATGAAAGACAGAATGGTGACGATAAAGGCAGGGGTTTTCATGGCGGAAATTTGCCGACTGATTTTTTTTTGGTTATTGTTCGAGGGGAGTGTGGTGGGCGGACTCCGAGACAGAATACACGTGGACTTCTTCAGGTTCAATCCGTCCGCTCAGGACGCCATTCTTCAGCTCTAATCCTGATGGCCGGTTGGCAAACAGGGATGCGAGTGTTTGGCCTTCCGAGTGCGGAACCGTGGTGTGCAGAGCCCTCGCGGTGCTCCGGTCGGTGCTGAAGACCACGAGGATTTTCTCCGCGTCGTTTTCCCACAGGATAACATGGACATGCTCCTCACCGGACGGGAGCGCGCGGCGGGTGCCCTTGAGGAGAAACGGAGCCAGTTGGCTGACCTCCTCGGCCTGCTTCCCGATTTCGTCCCAAAGCGCAGGGGCCTGCTGGTTCAGCGTCACGCGGCCTTTGATATCCGTGCCGTCGTAGAAAGTGTAATACAACACGCCCTTCACCCCTGCGGCGAGGGCGCCATAGAGCATGTTTCGCGATTCCGATGGGGTTGGGAAAATGCCCTTTTTCGACCAACTGAACGATTGCAGGTTGGCTATAGGGACAATGCCCGAGCCTTCGATTTCCGACACCCGGGATTTCAACAATTGGAAACAGAACTCAAGCATCTGTTCATCAGGAAAATCCGGCTTGTTGTCCACGGGATAGCATTGGATGCCGATCATGTTGACGCACCCCTGATAGTCTTTGAATGACCGATACCGCGCAACCGGCGCAGAGCCGCCGCTCGCTTAGGTGACGTGATCGGGGTCGTGCGCCAGAGCCAACTCGTGGCGTTCCTTGAGAAGTTCGGGCGGGCAGTAGTTTTTGGATGTGGTGACATTAAAATCGTCACCGATCTGCCAGGAGATGATGGCAGGATGGTTCTTCATCTGATTGATCAGCGTTCCCAAGGCGGGAAGATAAAGCTCGGCCATGACGCCCATGTCGCGTCGAGCCGCGTCGTCGAGAAGGGCAAAATCCGATTCGCGACTGGTGGGGTCTAGGGAGGTCTTCAGGATGCGAAGACCGTTGTCATGGATGGCGAGCAGGTCTTGATCGCGTGCGTCCCCATAGCGTTCGCCGATCCATGACGTATGGTAGATTCCAAAAGGAAAGATCTCGGTGCCTCCGCGCAACAAAGTGTCGTGGGGGCTGACGGCGGTCGGCAATGTGGCCGCCACGCTGGTCAGTGGCAAAAGAAGGGCCAGGTAAGTGGCAACAATGGCCGTGTGATATAGGGGCCGTCTCATTGGATCTGATCGAGTCCTGTCTCGGCCTGCGTCGATCCGGCCATCAGAGGTGCGGGAGACTAAGCTCACCGCCATTGCTCCGTGGCAGAAACATGTGCCCTCCGTCGGGAAAACCTAGTCGTTTGATTGGTCATTTCAGGTGCCCTTGCGCATCTTGAGATTTTGCGCCTAAAACGGATGAGGGGGGGCTTCCCACAGCATGCCGTTGTCGCCGCCGCCGGGGCTGGCAAAGTCCTGAAACGCCCACAGGCCTTGATCCAAGCCGCCCGCCGTCAAGTGTTTGTGGAAGAATTTACCGGCGCAGAGCGAGTAATACTCGTGCTTGCCACAATACTCCGGCAGGGGGACGATATCATTGGCTTTCGGCGCTTTTTTAACTGATGAGCTCAAGGTTCGCTGCTACTGATCCACTGATAATCTCGAGGAAGCCTCAAGTTGCACCCGTAATTCAGCCTGGAAGTCAGCGACGTTTGCTTTGGTGATCGGTCGCGTCGTGGTATAAATCTTTCCACCCTCCAATCGCGATTTGTCACCGCGAAGGTATTCAGCCATCCCGCGGATGGTTTCAAAGCCGATCTTTAGGGGCCTTTGTGCAATGGTGCCGTAAATGTCGCCGGCGACAATCCCGGCTAGTGTCTCGCTTTGTTCATCAAAACACACGATCTTCACCTGCCCGGTCTTGCCCGCGCTCCGCACAGCCGAGAGAATGGCCGGACCATTGTAGCCATACAGACCAACCATGCCCGCCAAGTCAGGATATCTCGCCAGCGTATCCAAGGCGTTTGTCACGGCTAGTGTGCTTTTGCTGTCGTCCACCAGCGTTTCAATAATCTCGATGTTGGACCCACTTAATCCGGTTTTGATGCCTTGGATGCGGTCTTTCGCGTTTTGCGCATTCAAATACCCCACGAACAAAGCAACTTTACCACCTTCGGGCAGTGCGGCTTTGAGCAGTTCCGCCGCCTGTATTCCGGCGGAAACGTTGTCCGTGCCGATGTAACAGACCCGCTTGCTGTGTTCCGCGTCGCCGTCAACGCAGACCAAAAGCGTGCCAGTGGCGATGGAATTGAGAAAATCCGTCTGGCTGTCGGCGTCAATCGGGCTGATGGCAATCCCGTCAACGCCCCTTGCCACCAGATTGCTGATGATTGCCTGCTGTGCCGCAACCGTTCGTTCGGGGGTCTCGCGAAATTCCAAATCCGCATTGCCAAGCACACGCGTCCCATAGTCGCAACCCAGACGTAAGAGGTCCCAATAATCGCCCGAATTGTTGCAGACAAAGGCGAGCCTCAATTTTTTGTCGGACGGGACATCAACCGTTTTGTCGCGCCCGCTGTCACAACCTTGCACCAGCACGGCAACGCAGGCAGCCAGTAACAGGAAATGGCTGTTTTTCATAAACTCACTTGCTTTTGACCAGCTTTTCGTATCCGACATTTTTACTTAATGGTTCCGCCTGTGGTGATGGGCACATGACTCAATGCCCCGACAATACTCCTGTCTAAAATTCAGCCAAAGAGTGCAGGATATGACGAAATCGATCAACAATTCTTTGTCAGACATCATCCCCCTGGGCGATGGGGTTTTCCGTTGTGATGCTGCCGATGTATCCGGCTCCGCCGGCAATGATGATTTTCATAGTTTGGTGAGTGATGGGTTTCGTGCTGATTGGGTGGGCCGTTGGGTGATGAAATGGGGTGGGTTTCATGATGCTCAATGCTGATGGGGTCAATGTTTTGGGCCGAAATCGTTGAGGATAGTCATCACAGTCCCTCTCCGATGGGGAGGGCTTTGACGGAACCAACCCGGCTCGATGGCGAAATCTTTATACACGCACCAGCAGAAGTATTGCCGGTTCACGCCCCGCTTGTTCATCACAGCCAAGGTGGCCGCCAGCCATTGCTCGCCACCCACGGCGAGAGCCTTCTCGCTGATGCCAAACTCGCCGATATTGACCGGCACGTTGTTTTTCTTCGCAAAGGCGAGAAGGTCGCTTTCGAGATGCTCCTGGATGAAGTCCGCGTCGAGCACGCGCTTGCCGTAATCCATGCAGGGCCCGCCATACTTGGACTTGCCCGAACTGGTGAAACTCCAGGGCGTGTAGAAGTGAGTGTCGTATATCACCCCGCGGTCGGCAAAGACCGGTGAGTCCGCCAGCCAGCCGTCTACACGCATGCTGGACTCGACGATCACCGGGCGGTCCCACCCCGCTTTCCGAATCTCTCCGAGGGCGCGGAAGGCGAAGGCCAGCCAGTCCCGCTCGGTGGGCGGCAGGGGCTCATTCATCAGGTCAAAGGCCGCGATGACGGGATCGTCCTTGAATATTGCGGCCGCCTGAACCCAGAAGTCGATGAGGTCCTGCTGCATCTGCGGGCTTTTCCAGAACCCCCCTTTGTAATCGTTGCTTTGGTAGCCCCCCGGCGGGCTGTGCATGTCCAAAATAATCCGCAACCCGTGCCGACGTGCCCAGAGGCAGTGAAGTTTCAGCCACTCCCATCCGCCTGCCTCGCGAAAGACCTTATGCCAGACATTCAATCGCACGCAGTTGAATCCTGCAGCGGCGATGTCCCGGTAATCGTCCTCCGTCACCACGCTGGCCTCCTGATGGGTGTCGCCCTTTTCATCGTCGCTGCTGCCGTAGAGGTTGATCCCGTGCAGTAAAAACCGCTTGTCGCCCTCCATTACCTGCGCGCCTTTCACCATCAGCGGCGCCCGCTTGTCGAGCGGCTGGACGACTCCGCTGCGAAGAAGAACCACATCATCGATCAACACCTTTTCTCCCGCCGGGACGGAGACCTTGATCTCCAGCGGGCTTCCCGACTTTGGGCCGCGAAAATACCAGCCTGAGAGCAGCGTCCATTTGTCCAGTGCCAGCGGGACGGATGAAAGAGAAACGGTGCCGTCCTTTCCGAATTTATTCGCACATTTCAGGTTCAACGTGCACCGCGGCTCCGGGCTGGTGCCGCTTTCCCTCCGCACCCACAGGGAAACGAGAAGCCCTTCGCCCTCTTCGCAAAGACCGTCACACCGAAGGGAGAGATATTGCACCTTGGTGCCCGTGTTGGCAGCCATGAGCGAGCCCTCTCCGGTCCGGCCGTCAGGGGAGTGCTGAAGTTGAATATCCTTTGGGTTGGCGAGGCGGGAGTTGCCCACATCCTCCTTCGATTTGAAATGCATCTTCAATTCCCCATCCGAAGCCAAAGGTGCCGGTTCCTGTTTTGGCGGTGACGCCAGGTATGGAGTGAGGTCAGCGCGGCGGACGAGGTCGGCGGGATACTGGTCACTCGGGACGACCGCAAACATGCGCTGTGTCGTCAGCAGGCCATCGAGGAGATCCTGCGGGTATTCCTTGCCTGCGATCATCACTCTACCGAGGCCGAGCGCCGCCCACTTCTCGCCCGCCGTGTTGTTGTGCTCGAACTGGAAAAATGCGCCGCTGGAGTTGTCCGTGATCATCCACCCGTAGTCGCGCAACGCCCTCGCGATGATGCGTGCCGAGCGGCGGGTTGACTCGCCAAGTTCGCCGGGCAGTTGCCGAATCCAGTCCTCGATTTCGTCGTCCGTGACACGCAACCCGAAGCGCATGCCTTCCGGCACGCCCTCGGGAATGCCAAACTTGTCGCCATCGGTCTTCGTGGCCGGGGGCACAAAAAACGTGGAGCTTGGATTCTTCGCGGGCATGGACAGCGCATGTCGGATCGTGCCCTGCATGATTTCCTCCGGCCTCGTCAGCATGGCCAGATACGGAATGCCAGCACCCCGCGATGAAGGGAAACCGTCTTCCTTGCTCCGGTAATCTCCATCGACCAGGTTGCCATTCCCGATCGTGAGCGTCTTGCCATCAAAGCGGACCTGCCAGAGGTTCCATTCGCGGCCCGTCGCTGGATCGAGAATGATGATCTGCCCGTCGCTGCCCGCCGCCGGTTTCCAGTTCGGATTCCAGGGCACTTCCTTTCCGTCCAGGTTGCCCCAAGCGGGATGCCGCGCCCTGACCGGGACGAATGCCGTCGCGTCACCCGCCAAATAGACGGGATAGGAGTAGCTCTCAAAGCCGCCCAGATTGAAATTCCCCGGGCGAGCGGCCGTGGACAGCCGCCACAATCTCTCCACCCAAGGGTCCGATTCCGGGTGGTTGGGAATTCCCTTCAGAGGCACATTCCAAGGCGCTCCGGGACCATAGGGCCGCTGGTAGTCCTGAGGCTTAAACTGCGTGAAGTCGGGTTTCCCGTCTTCGGCATGGCATACCGTCGTCGAAAGGAATGATCCGATCACAAGCGCCGCAAGTACGCTGGCTCTCTGAAAATCGCGGCTCCTTCGTTGAGGATTCGTTGGCATCAGATCAATCGGATTTCAGTGGCTGCAGTGGGTGAACAACGTGCACGAACCGCACCGTCAGGTCGGGGACATCGACCGGATTATCGCCGTAGAATGCCACAACCTCTGGGAGCGGCGTCACCCATTCGGGCAACCACCAGTCATCTTCGTTCGGCTGCTGTTGCGATGGATCGTCTGGCCCTCGCATAATCGGCGCGGCCGCACGACGAAATTGGCCGCCACCGCGTATCAGAAGCAGGTGGGCTCTCAAACGTCTGGGGAAGACCTCGAGATGTTTTGCGGAAAAGATTTTCGGCACAACCCTACTCATCATCCTTCGCTTTGCCCCGATTGCTCATCGCTTTTTTGTCTGCTCCCGAGAGCTTGTTGCCCGGTGAGTCCGGTTCATTTTGCGTGGGTAGATATTTTTGAAAGCCGGCGATGATTGCTTTGGATTCGGGGTTCGCGGCTAGGTTTTTGTGTTCCAAGGGATCGATCGAGTGGTCATAGAGTTCCTCGGCGCCGTCGGCCTTTCCGCCATACCATGTGTAGCGGTAACGCCCATCCGTGAGGGAGTGGTTCTTGTATTTGTAGGTGGTGAGTGTCGGATAGTTCCACTCCATCGTCGGGTTTTTCAACAGCGGTGCAAAGCTGCGTCCTTCGTTTTCCGGATTGGCTGGCAGACCGCACAACTCGACCAGCGTGGGATACATATCGAGCAGGTTGACCACGCCGTCGCATTTGACGTCGGGTTTCGCCACGCCGGGCACGCTGACGATCAACGGTACCCGGGCCGACTCTTCCCATAGATCGGTCTTACCGTATTTCATCTTTTCGCTGAGATGCCAGCCGTGGTCACCCCAGATCATGACGATGGTGTTGTCGGCATACTTGCTCTTGGCCAGCGCATCAAACAACACACCCAGG
>JBGTAT010000104.1:0-11529 GCA_041749755.1 Terrimicrobiaceae bacterium
GCGCTTTTCATACCCGCCGAGCTGGACGGCGTCGAGCAGCTCGGTGACGCGTCGGCGGACCTGGGCTTCGGGAGGACGCTCGCGGCGCGGGAGGACGCGGAACGCAAACGCGATGTTTTCAAAGACATTCATGTGCGCGAACAGCGCGTACTGCTGGAAGACAAATCCGGCGCGCCGCTTGTAGGCAGAGAGGCGGGTGACGTCGCGCCCGTGGAAGGAAATCGAGCCATCCCCCTCGGCAAATTCCAGCCCGGCGATCACGCGAAGGAGAGTGGTCTTCCCGGAGCCGCTCGGCCCGAGCAGGGCGATCAGCTCGCCGGTCCCGATCTCCGCACTCACCCCCTTGAGGGCTGGAAACCGGTCAAAACTTTTTGTGACGTTGTGGATGGTGATGCTCATGGAGTCTGCTTGCTCAGTGGTTTCGAAGGTTTTGCGCCGCACGCCACTCGGCGTAGGTTTTCAGAATGAGGGTCACGAGCGCGAGGAGCGCGAGGAGCGAGGCTACGGTAAAGGCGCCGGCAAACTGGTACTCGTTGTAAAGGATCTCGATGTGCAGGGGCATCGTGTTCGTCTTGCCCCGGATGTGCCCGGAGACAACCGACACCGCCCCGAATTCCCCCATCGCCCGCGCGTTGCAGAGGATCACCCCGTAAAGCAGGCCCCATTTGATTTTGGGCACGGTCACCCGCCAGAAGATCTGCCAGCCATTCGCGCCTAGCGTGAGCGCGGCCTCCTCCTCGCTCACCCCCTGCGCCTGCATGAGCGGGATCAGACCGCGCGCCACAAACGGGGACGTCACAAAGACGGTGGCCAGCACGATGCCCGGCACTGCAAAGATGATCCGGATATCCCGCTCCATCAGCCAGGGTCCGACCCAGCCCTGCGCCCCGAAAACGAGCACGTAGATGAGCCCGCCGATGACCGGCGATACCCACAGCGGCAGGTCGATCAGCGTGATCAGAAGCGAGCGCCCCGGAAACCGGAACCTCGTGAGGCTCCACGCGGCCGCCAGCCCGAAGACCGTATTCAGCGGGACCGCGATCGCCGCGACCAGCAGGGTCAGCCAAATCGCGTCGAGCGTGTAGTGGTCGTGGAGCGTCTTTAAAAAGATGTCGGCCCCCTTTGAAAACGCCTGCTGGAAGACGACCGCCAAAGGAAGGAGAAGGAACAGCGCAAAAAATCCCAGGGTGATCGCAATCAGGATCACCTTGGCAACCGGCGACTCGGCGGTCGCGCGGCGGACCGGCGAAGGTTGCACGGAGAGAGAAAGTGAGGTGGCTCCGGCCATAATTTTTATCCGAGCCCCTTGCGTTTGTTGTCCCAGGCCTGCAGGCCGTTGCTCACGAGCAGCACAAAAAACGAGACGACGAGCATCACAAACCCAAGCGCCGCCGCTCCGCTGTAATCGTACTGCTCGAGCTTCGTAATAATCAGCAGCGGCGTGATCTCGGTTTTGAACGGCAGGTTCCCGGCAATGAAGACGACCGACCCGTACTCGCCGACCGCCCGCCCGTACGCGAGCGTGATCCCGGTGAGAAGCGCCGGCGTCAGTGCCGGAAAAATAACCCGCCAAAATGTGTTCCAACGGTTCGCCCCCAGGCAGGCGGCCGCCTCCTCGATGTCCTCGGATAGATTCTGGATCACCGGCTGAAGCGTCCGCACCACGAAGGGCAGGCCGATAAACGTCAGCGCCACAAAGATCCCGAGCTGCGTGAACGCCACCTTGATCCCGTACGGCTTCAGGAGCTCCCCGATCCAGTCGTTCGGCGCATAGAGCGCGGTGAGCGCGATGCCGGCCACCGCCGTCGGCAGCGCAAAAGGAAGGTCCACCATGGCATCAAGGATCCGGCGACCAGGAAACCGATACCTCACCAGCACCCAGGCCGCCATGAACCCAAAGACCCCGTTGACCACCGCCGCCAAAAACGAGATCCCGAAGCTCACCCCATACGAGGCCACCACCCGCGGTGCCGTCACGGTCTGCCAAAAATGCTCCCAGCCACCGGAGGTGGTCTTCAGAAAAAGCGCCGAAAACGGAATCAGCACAATCAGACAGAAATATACCGTCGTGTACCCGAGCGTTAGCCCAAATCCAGGAAGCGCGTGCCGACGAGTTGCCTTACCCAGAAATCTCATCGCAAAAATCAAGCGCGCAGCGCTCGCACGCGGTCCTTGCCACCAAAACTCCGGTTTTCACTTTTCATTAACGACTGATTTAATCGTTATTAATCCCAAGTCAAACGGATTCTGAAATAAACCGATCACCGTATTCATACCACCCGCAATGACAATGGATCAGTAAAACCGGATCTTGAAAATAAAGAGACGATAAGGCGGCCCCTGCAAAACAGGGAGCACAGGCGTCCCGCCTGTGGAGATGCAGGCTTGCGCTTGCAGAGTCAGTGCCCAAATGGGCGAGACGCCCATTCCCTGATCAATCCCAAAGTCCGGTTCATTTCAAGAGTTGGTATAACTCCACAAGTTTCAACGGTCGGATTTTTTCGATTTTGCTGGTGTATAACGCGATTTTAATGGTCGTTTTTAAAACGCCAAGCGTCGCGGATATCTGAGCCGGCAGATGCCGCCGGGGTCAGGCCGAGACGGCCTGGATCCATGCGTCCGCCATCAGCGCATGGCCGGGCAGGCTGGGATGCACGCCATCCGCGGCCCAAAAGGCCGGCGGTTGCACGGTCGCCCGCGAGGCGAAGAGCCCATCGAAAGGGACAAGGATCGCGGAAAATTCCCGTGCCAGCTTCCGGACGCAGTGGATTTTGGGATCCAAGTCTTCGCGCCATGCCTCGCGGTCCGGCGGGCAGGGCAAGAGAAACGGCTCGCAGAGGATGATCCCGATCCCCCGGTCCTGCGAGCGGGCCAGGATATTCCGGTAATGCTTCTCAAATACCTCGACGGGCGTCGGGTCTTTGGCGTCGAACCGTCGCCAGCAGTCGTTCACGCCGATCAGGATCGAAACCCAATCCGGCTCGAGGTCCAGGCAGTCCGGCTGCCAGCGTCCGTCGAGATCGACGGCGCGGTTGCCCGAGATTCCGCGGTTTAAAAACTGGAGGCCAAGCTCGGGGTAGAAAGCCTGGACCAGCGAGGCGGCCATCATGGCATACCCTCCGCCCAGTCCGCCGGCATCCTCGCGGTTGCGACCGGCATCGGTGATGCTGTCGCCTTGAAAGAGCACGGTTTGATGGCTTTGGAATATCATTCTTGAGTTGTTATCTTCCCTGGGGCCCGGGATCAAGATCGCAAAAGAAAAGCCGGTTCATCGACATCATCGACCGGCCCGGCATTGGCAGCACGTTCACATTCTGCCTTCCCACCGGCCTGTAAATTCGCGTGCGACTTTGCTCATTTTTCGGATGGCAACCCCGGGCGGGAGGATTTATGGTGGGTATCTGTTCCCATGAAACCACTTTCTGTTTCTCCCATCTGTGCCCTGCTGGCAGCGGTTCTCCTTCCCCTCACCCTGAACGCCCAATCGCCGGGTGCGGCGACCGCCAACGACGCGGCCTATGCGCTCTTCTCCGCCGGCGATTATGCGGGCGCGGCCACGGCCTACCAGCAGATCCTTAAGGATTATCCGACCGATGGAATCGTTCCTGTGGCCACGATCCAGCTGGCTTTCGCTCAATACTTCCTGGCCCAACTCGATGCGGCCCAAGCCACGCTCGCGAAGGCGCTCACGTTCCCGGGGATCCCGCCGGAACTCGCCCAGATGGGGGACAGCTTCATGCCGCAAATTCTCTCGGCCAAGGCGTCCCAGCTCCCGCCGGGCGACCCGAAACGGAAGGCCGCCTTCGAGGATGCGATCAAAAAATTCACCGACTTCATCACGAAGTACCCCCAGTCTCCCGAGGTCGAGAGCGCGACGTACGGGCGGGCGGTCGCCAACTTCCAGATCGAAAACTACGATAAGGTCGTCGAGGACATGCAGTCGAACATCACGAAGTTCCCGGCCAGCAACTCGATCTCGGCGAGCAGGAACCTCCTCGCCCTCGCCCTCGCCACGCAGGGCGGGATCGAGCTCACCAAGGACGGCGGCGACGCGGCGAAAGGCATGGGCCTCCTCAAGCAGGCGGAAGCCCTCCTCAAGCAGATCATCTCGGAAAAAAAGGATATCGCGCTCATCAACGACGCCAACTTCCAGCTCGGAGAGATCATTTTCAGCCAGGCCGCATTCAGCCCGGAGGCCGACCGACCGCCCCTCTACCAGCAGGCCCTCGATGCCTACCGCTCGATTCTTCCGAAGGAGGAAATCCTCGCCCTCCAGGAGGATCGCATCAAAGGGTTCCCGGCGCTCAAGGCAGCCGCGATCCGCTCGAATAACATGACGCTCAAAAAGCAGCTCGATAAGGACAACGAGCGCGAGCTTCGCAAATTGGAAGAGCTCAAGGCAAAGCCGGACCAGATCGCCACCGCCATCCTCAAAATGGGCGAAATATTTTTTAACGCGCAGCAGTACAACCAGGCCCGCGTGGTGATCCGGCACGCCGAGCCGTTCCTGAAGGGCGAGGACGAAAAGATGCGGGCTCTGTACTACCAGACGATGACGTACGTCGTCCAAAACGCGGTGGAAAATGCCGTAAAGGGATACGGCGACTTCACCGCCGCGTACAAGGGGAAACCGATCGCCGAGAACCTCCCGTTTGCCATGGGCAATATGTACCTCGGAACCGGCAACCCGGTCGAGGCGATCAAATACTTCGACGAGTCGGTCACCCAGTACCCGAAAGGCCGCCTCATCGGCCTCTCGGTGGTCAGCAAGGCCCAGGCTCAGGTCTCGCTCAAACAATACGAGGACGCCCTCAAAACGTTCCAGGCACACCTGGCCAAAAACCCGTCGCCCGATGTCGCGGTCGTCGCCCAGTACGGGCTGGCCGGGATCTACAAGGATACCGGGAAATGGGACGATGCCATCGCCGCCTACAAGGTCGTCAAAGACAAGTTTTCCGGAACCCCACAGGCGATCGAGTCCGACTACTGGATCGCGATTGCCACCCAGCAGAAGGGGGACAATGCCGCTGCCGTCCCGCTGCTCGAGGCGTTCATCAAGGCAAATGACAAGCACAGCCTGACCCCGCTCGCGGTCTATGCTCTCGGCGGCGCCCAGATCGCGCTCGGAAAAACCGACGACGGGGCCGCGACGCTCGCCATGCTGGCGGAAAAGTTTCCGGACAGCCAGCCCGCGCCCTACACGTATTTCATGCGCGCCCAGCTGGCGGCGGCCGCTCAGAAGCCGGAGGTCGTCACCGACCTCATGAAGCAATTCATCGAGAAATATCCGGCGGACGACAAGGTGTTCTTTGCGTTTGACTCGATCGGGCAGAACGCGATCGCCGCCGGAAAGCCGGACGACGCCATCGCCTCCTACACCGAGTTTGTGCAGCGCTACTCGCAGAGCCCGCAGGCAGCCTCGGCCCTCGTGAAGGTGGCTGACCTCCAGCGCGGCAATGCCGAGCGTATCGCGGTGAACTACTCTTCGCTCAGTCCGGCCGACCAGACGCGCTGGAAGGATGCCGTCCAGGCCTCGGTCTCGACGGTCGAGAGCATGCTCACCGCCTACCCCATGAGCCCGGATCTCGCGCAGGGTCTCCAGACGCTGCTCGCCTCACAGAAGCTCCTCCTCCGCGCAGAGATCAAAAACGAAGAGCAGGTCGAAGCGTATTTCCAGGAGCTCGCCGAAAAAACCTCCGACTCCGGTGCCAAAAGCAAAATCCTCTTCACCCTCGCCAGCCTGATCTCCGAGAAGGACAAGGCCCGCGCGCTGGCGAAGATGAACGAGGCCTACCAGGCGGATGTCGTCTACTCGCCGAAGGACCTCGACATCTACGGCCTTGCACTCCTTGGTGATAAAAAGATGCCGGAAGCCACGGCCATCTTCCAGAAGCTCTCGAAAGATTACCCGAACCCGCCGGGCACAACGCCCACGACCGCTCCGGCGCTCATCCAAGAGGCCCAGGCCGTCTCGATCTTTGGCCTCGGCCGGATCGCCCAGGAAAACAAGCAGACGGCCGAGGCCGGGAAACTTTTCCAGCAGCTCAAGGCCCTCTATCCGTGGTCGCCGAAAGTGTTGGAGGCGGACTACGGCATTGCGGACGCCCTGCGCACCGAGAACAAGCTGGACGAGGCCCTGCAGCTGCTTCCGGCAATCATCCGTGCCCAGAATGCCAGCGCCGAGCTCCGGGCCAACTCGTTCCTCCTCGGGGGCAACATCATGAAGAAAAAGATGGAGGACTCGGTGGATCCCAAGCAGAAGGATGAAGCCCGCGCCCAGGCGATCGACTTCTATACCAAGATCGCCCAGTTCTACGCCGGCGTCCCGCTCGCCGCCTCGGAGGGGCTCTTCCAGGGTGCCCTGCTGCTCGAAGAGCAATCGACCGCCAGCACGGATCCGAAATTTAAGGCCCAGCAGCTCGGCCGCGCCCGCGATTCCTACAAGCTGCTCCTGAAGGATTATCCGGACAGCCTGCAGGCCCCGAAGGCGAAGGAGCGGCTCGCCGCGATCGGCGAAAAGTGACCTCCCCAATCGGATCTATCGGAACCTTGCAACACGCCGGACGAATCAAATGACCCGCTCCGCCCGGGCGGCGGAGCTCCTCCGCCTCCTGCCCGACATCTACCCGGACGCCCACTGCGAGCTCGACTACTCGACCCCACTCGAGCTTCTGGTCGCCACGATCCTCTCCGCCCAGTGTACGGACAAGCGGGTCAACCTCGTCACCAAGGCGCTCTTCGCGCGGTGCCGCAGCGCCGCCGATTACGCGGAGATCCCGCAGGACGGGCTCGAGGAACTCGTCCACTCGACAGGATTTTTTCGCAACAAGGCTAAAAACATCCGGGCGATGGCCACCGACCTGCTCGTCCGCCATGCCGGCGAGGTCCCCCGTTCGCTCGCCGAACTCGCAGCCCTGCCCGGGGTCGGACGCAAGACAGCGAATGTCGTCCTCGGCAACGCGTTCGGAAAAAATGAGGGCGTCGTTGTCGACACCCACGTCTCCCGCCTCGCCCAGCGCCTCGGCCTCACCAAGGCCACCGACCCGGTCGCCATCGAGCGCGACCTCATCAGGCTCTTCCCGCAAGAAAAGTGGACGCTCCTCAGCCACTGGCTGATCTTCCACGGCCGCCGGCGCTGCATGGCGAGAAACCCGCAATGCCCGGACTGCGAACTCCAATCCCTCTGCCCGTCGGCGCATCTGAGCTGATCGGCGCTCTTCAGGCGTCTCGCCCAATGCTGTCAGTTTTACGGAAAATCGCGGTCGCACGAGCATCCCAGGAGCATGGACATTCCTGTCCATGGCACGCCAGCCTCCAACGACAGGAATGTCGTTGCCCCTTATACTGAGAGTATTGGGCGAGACGCCTGTGCTCCTGTTTTGCGCTGCCCGACGATCGTCGCTATTTTTCAAAGAACTGGTATTAGCCAGACCAGAGTCACTGCGGCGTCCCGCCGCAGTCTCCTCTCCCATAAAAAATAGGCCGATCCGCTTTCCTATCGCGCTGCATGGCCACGTGGGCATCCAGCCGGCTCCGTTGGGGCATGGCAAAAAAATTGGCCGTCCGGGGATCGCTCCCCGGACGGCCAGAATTTTTTGTGTAGGTTGATTACTTCGCTTCTTCGAGTGCTGCCTGGGCGGCGGCGAGGCGGGCGACCGGCACGCGGAACGGCGAGCAGCTCACGTAGGTCAGGCCGACCTTGTGGCAGAACTTGACGCTGTCCGGGTCCCCGCCGTGTTCGCCGCAGATGCCGAGCTTGATTTTCGGGTTCGTCTTGCGGCCCTTTTCGATGGCGATCTTGATGAGTTGTCCGACGCCTTCCTGGTCGAGCGTAGCAAACGGGTTCTTCTTGAAGACCTCGTTTTCGGTGTACGAGTTCAGGAACGATCCCATGTCGTCCCGGCTCATGCCGAGCGCGGTCTGGGTGAGGTCGTTTGTGCCGAAGCTGAAGAACTGCGCGGTCTGCGCAATTTCGTCCGCCGTGATCGCGCCGCGGGGGACTTCGATCATCGTTCCGACGAGGTAGTCAAACTTGACCTTCTTCTCGGCCATCACTTCCTTGGCGACGCGGTGTACGATCTCGACCTGAAGGTCGAGCTCCTTCTTGAACCCGACGAGCGGGATCATGACCTCCGGCTTGACCTTGATCTTCTTCTTGGTGACGTCTGCCGCCGCCTCGAAGATCGCGCGGGCCTGCATCTCGGTGATCTCCGGGTAGGAGACGCCGAGCCGGCATCCGCGATGGCCGAGCATCGGGTTGAACTCGTGGAGGTCCTTGACGCGCTGGGCGATCTTGTCCGCGCTCACGCCGAGCTTCTGGGCGAGGGCGTTCTGCGAGCCGTGATCGTGCGGCAGGAACTCGTGGAGCGGAGGATCGAGGAGGCGGATGGTGGCCGGGAAGCCATTCAGGGCCTTGAAGATCCCGGTGAAGTCCTCGCGCTGGTACGGGAGGAGCTTGGCCAGGGCGTCCTTGCGGTCGCTGGTGCGCTCGGCGAGAATCATCTCGCGCATCGCGTCGATCCGGTCGCCCTCGAAGAACATGTGCTCGGTCCGGGTGAGCCCGATCCCGGTCGCGCCAAACGCGATCGCGTTTTCCGTCTGCTCCGGATTGTCGGCATTCGTGCGCACCTCGAGGCGGGTCACCTTCGAGCACCATTCCATGAGCTGCTTGAAGTTTTTGAACTTCTCGGTCTTCTGCGCGGCCTTGTCGCCGTGGAGGAGTCCGGTGATGATCTCCGAAGGAGCCGTGGCGATCTGGCCGCCATAGACGGTGCCGGCGGTGCCATCGATCGAGAGGAAGTCGCCTTCATTGAAGGTTTCCCCCGCGACAGAAACGGTCTTCTTGTCGTAGTCGATGTGCAGCGCCGAAGCTCCGCAGATGCAGACCTTGCCCATCTGCCGGGCAACAAGCGCGGCGTGGGAAGAAACCCCGCCCTTCGCCGTCAGGATCCCCTCGGCGGCGATCATGCCGCGAAGGTCTTCCGGGGAGGTCTCGTTGCGGACGAGGAGGACTTTCTCCCCCTTGTCGGCTGCGGCGGCCGCGCGGTCGGCATTCAGGTAAACCCTGCCGGAGGCAGCACCCGGGCCGGCCGGAAGGCCGCTGGCCAGAAGCTTCGCCTTCTTGATCTCGTTGATGTCGAACACCGGCGCCAGCAGCTGGTCAAGCTGGTCGGCCGGGTTGCGCATGATCGCCGTCTTCCAGTCGATCAGCTTCTCGTTCACCATGTCGACCGAGAACTTCAGCGCGGCAACCGCCGTGCGCTTCCCGTTCCGCGTCTGGAGCATGTAGAGATGGCCTTCCTGGATCGTGAACTCAAAATCCTGCACGTCTTTGAAGTGCTTCTCGAGCGTCTGGCGAACTTTTTCAAGCTCGGCGAACGGCTTCGGAAGTTGCTTCTTGAGGAGGGCGACCGGCTCGGGCGTGCGGACGCCGGCTACGACGTCTTCACCCTGTGCGTTGATCAGGAACTCGCCGTAAAACTCTTTGACCCCGTTGGCCGGGTTGCGGGTGAACGCGACGCCGGAACCGGATTTTTCCCCCGTGTTTCCGAAGACCATCGCCTGGACGTTGACCGCCGTGCCCCACTCGGCCGGGATGTTGTACTTCCGGCGGTAGACGATCGCGCGGTCGTTCATCCAGGATCCAAAGACGGCCCCGACGGCCCCCTTGAGCTGGTCCCAGGGATTGGCCGGGAAGGTTTTTCCCGTGCGCTCCTTGACGAGCGCCTTGAACTGCTTGACGAGCTCCTGCTGGTCCTCTGCGGTCAGGTCGCTGTCCACGATGTCCGCATGGTACTTCGCATGCTTGAACTCGTGGATGATCGTCTCGAACGGCTCGTGGTCTTCGCCCTCGCGCTTCTGCACGCCGAGAACAACGTCGCCGTACATCTGGACAAACCGGCGGTAGCAATCCCACGCAAAGCGCTCGTTTTTCGTCGCTGTGGCCAGCGCTTTCACCGTCTCGTCGTTGAGGCCGAGGTTGAGGATCGTGTCCATCATCCCGGGCATCGAGTCGCGGGCGCCGGAGCGGACCGCGACGAGCAGCGGGAAGCCGCTCGCGTCGCCGAACGTCGTGCCCATGATCTTCTCCATGTTGCGGACGCCCGCCTCGATCTGGCCCTGGAGCTCCTTCGGGTACGTGCGCTTGTTGTCGTAGAAATACGTGCAGACCTCGGTCGTGATCGTGAACCCTGGAGGCACCGGGAGCCCGATGCGGGTCATCTCGGCGAGGTTGGCACCCTTGCCGCCGAGGAGTGGCTTCATCTTGCCGTCTCCGTCGGCCTTACCGGCCCCCCACGTATATACATATTTGCCCTTGCGGGGCGCTGCAGATTTCACTGGCTTGGTTTTTTTGGACATAAAGGAATTTGGGAAACTTCTAGAAATACCAGCCGCAGCCGACGTGTCAACGCACGCTTGAAATTTTTCATAAAGTTCGCGACCCTTGTCCTTCGATGGACTTTTTTGACAAGCAGGAGCGTGCGCAGAGCCGGACGAAGTGGTTGATTGGGTATTTCCTCCTGGCGGTTGCGGGAATCATCCTCACGCTCCAGATCGCGCTGGCGCTGGTCTTGGAGTACCCGCTCACCGACCCCGACCTGTTTTTGGCGATCTCGGCAGGGGTGATCGGGCTGGTGGCGATTGGGAGCATTACAAAGACCATGGAGCTGGCGAAGGGCGGCCGGGCGGTTGCCGCGATGCTCGGCGGGGTTCCGCTGGACATGAACAGCGACAATGAGGCCGAGCAACGCCTGATGAACGTCGTCGAGGAGATGTCGATCGCCTCAGGGGTCCCGGTCCCGGAGGTTTACATCCTCGAGGACGCGACGATCAACGCGTTTGCGGCCGGTCACGGTCCGGGTGACGCGGCGATCGGAGTCACCCGCGGGTGCATCGACCGGCTCAGCCGGGACGAGCTCCAGGGGGTGATCGCGCACGAGTTCAGCCACATCCTGCACGGCGACATGAAGCTGAACATCCGGCTCATCGGCGTCCTCCATGGGATCCTTCTCCTCGCCCTGATCGGAGGAGTCGTTCTCCGGCTCGGGATCTCGTCGCCCCGGTCGCAATCCTCGGACGATAAAAATAAGGGAGCGGGCGTGTTTTTTGTCCTCGCGATTGGGATCACGATTTACCTCACCGGCTGGATCGGCGTCTTTTTCGGCAAGCTGATCAAGGCGGCGGTGAGCCGGCAGCGCGAGTTCCTCGCCGACGCGTCGGCCGTCCAGTACACGCGAAACCCGGAGGGGCTCGCCGGGGCCCTCGCAAAAATCGCAAAATTTTCTTCACGGATCGAGAGCCCGCGGGCGGAGGAGGCCAGCCACATGTTTTTTGGCAACGGGGTCGGGGATGCCTGGCTGACACTGTTTGCGACGCACCCTCCCATCGAGGCGCGCATCGAGCAGATCTCGCCGGGCTTTGACATCGCGGCGGCCAAGGCGAAGGCCCCGGTCCGGCTGCCGACCGCCAAAAGCAAGCCATCCGAAACGACGATCGGCGGACGGCTGGCGGAGTCGCTTCTGCCCGGCC
>JBGTAT010000105.1:0-1920 GCA_041749755.1 Terrimicrobiaceae bacterium
GCGATGCCCAGCCTCACCCGCGACCGCGCGCGGGAGATCTGGCCGGACCGCTGGGTCGTCGATTCCGCGAAGTTCCAGGCCGCTTGCGGTTGGTCGCCCCGGGTTTCCCTCGACGAGGCCCTCGCATCTGCCCACGCGCACTTCCGGGCTGTCGGGAGCCTCTGATTCGCTACTTTCCGATGAGCGCGCGTTCCTCAGGGAGCAAGGTCTTCGCGTCCACGCTGGAGCGGACGGATTCCGCCGCCTCGTGCATGCCATTCGCCTTCAGCAGCGCTGCAAAAACCGCTTTCTGGTTCGGGAGGAGCTGGCCGAACTCCACCGGCGAGCGCTCGAATGTTTTTAGCGCGGCATCGGCCCGGCCGGAGCGCAGGAGCGCAAGGGCATGGGTCATCTTGAGAGGGAAGAGGTCCGGATGGTTCTCGGCAAGGGTGCGGCTGCTCTCCAATGTGCGGGCAATATCGCGGTCCAAGAGAATGGTGAGATAGTGAGTATCGTTGAGAACGGCAGGATCCTTTGGCCACCGCAGGCTCATCTCGTCGAGGATCTTCAGCATCCCGGGCGTATCGCCGCGCACGCGGTGGAGGTTGAGCAGCGCCTCGTAGGCGCTGCGCGAGGCCAGGGGGTCGGAGGTCAGTCGGCGAAGGACAATCTCCGCGAGCGGAAGCCGGTCGCGCTGGTTGAAGTAGCCGGCCAGATAAAACAGCAGATCCCGATCCTCGGTGGGCGAGCGCGCAGCGCGCTCGAACGCAAGGGTCGCGGGCTTTTCTTTTCCCAGCGCCTCGAGGCTCCGCCCGACATACAGCTCCCGAAGGGCCGGCTCGAGCGGGGATTCTCCGGTGTTCAGGGCGTTCAGCACGGCGTCCCAGTCGCCCAGCCCGGCGGTGGCATCCAGCCAGACCAAAAAGAGGTCCTTGCGGGATCTTGCCAGCGAGAGGGAAATCAGGTCGACAGCCCGCTTGTTTTCCCTCGCCTGCACAAAAAATGAGCCGAGCGCGCGGCGGTCGTCCGGCGACGAGACCTCGCGGATGAGCTCATCGAAGACCTGATCTTTTTTCGACGGGTCCGCGCGCAGCTGGGAGGCGGCGACCTCGATACGCCCTTCAAACCGGCGCCCGGGGAGCTTTTCCACAGCGGCGGCGGCGCGCGCGCGAAGGTCCTCCGGAAGATCGGAGGAGGCCAGGATGGAGTCAAAGACCCGGGAGTCGGGCTGGTCGGTGCTGTGATCAAGCAGCCAGTTGGCGGCCAGAAGGCGGCTCTCGGGGAGCGGGGTCGCAAAAAGGATTTCCGCCGCCAGCGCCTTCTGAGCCGGGGTGGCGGCCCCGGACGAGAGAACGCCGCCCAGAATCCGTGAGACGGAAGGCGAATCGCCCGCGACGAACGCGTAGCGGGCGGTGAGGAGTTGCAGCCTCGGATCGCCAGGAGCTTGCCTTTCCGCCTCGGCCAGCGCGGTCAGAAAAGGAGGGTACGAACCGGATCGGAGCAAGGCTTCGGCGTAGCCGATGTAATCGTCCGGCTCTGCCTGCTGGCTTTCGAGAAGCGAGCGGTAGAACCCGAGCGCCTGCGGCATCCCGGCGGCGGCGTTCAGCCGGGCTGCCGCACGGATGGCCTGAGGATTCGCGGGGGAGAGCTGGTAGGCGGCGATCGTCTTGGCGTGCGCTTTCGCCCAGTCCCCGGAGTCCATCGCTTCGATCGCCTTCCGGGCGAGTTGGTCCGCCCGCCAGGCCTTCACGGCGGGAATCCTTGGAAGCACAAATAAAAACGCGACGGCCCCCACAAGGACGAGACCGATCACCGAAAACAAGATGATGCGCGGGCGCGAACGGGGGTCGTAATTAACGGGGTCCTGCTTGGCCATTCCCTTCAACCTCTTCGAGATTTAAGTATTTATCAAACGCCATCCACGCGCGGCCCGGATCGCCC
>JBGTAT010000106.1:0-2252 GCA_041749755.1 Terrimicrobiaceae bacterium
AAAACCGTGAAATCACATGCAAGTCGTTGAAAAACGAAGGTTCTGAAAAAATCGCGGGCGAATCCTGCCTATATGTTGTGGTGTTTTGGAGGGTGCTTTGATGGGCTTCCCTCAAACGCGCTCTTTCCGGACAGGCCCTAAATAACCCCGGCTTGCTGACTACAGCCAAAAACGACCTGACGACCGCGTATCTTGACGCCGAAGGTCGTCCAGGAGCAACTCTGATCGCCACGGAGCTTGGTGGGACTAACCTGGGGCCAGGCGTCTACAACTCCGCCGCTGGCACGTTCTTGATAACGGGGGCGCTCACGCTCACTGGTAACGCCGATTCTGTCTGGATTTTCCAAATGGGGACCACTCTCACCACGGCAGCAGCGAGTAGCGTGTCCCTTTTCGGTGGCGCTCAGGCTTGCCATGTCTTTTGGCAGGTCGGCAGTTCGGCAACGCTTGGAACGAACAGCGATTTCTCGGGAACCATCATGGCCTTGACCTCCATCACGTTGAACACCGGTGCGACGGTCGACGGGCGGGTGTTGGCGCGCAATGGTGCGGTCACCCTCGACGCCAATACGATCACGGTGGCTGTTTGCGCAGCGAGCCCCACCCCAACGCCAGCTCCGGATGCGACGCCCGGCGCGACTCCCGCACCCGTTGCGATTGCGCTGGTCGAGGTCGTCATTCCCAAGGATTCCCGCGTCTTCGTCGTCGATGGGCTTTTGCTCGTCGTTCCCGATGATAAGTTTCCCGAGACCTTCACGTCCGCATTTTATGAGGGCCTCGGCATCATCGCCGTCGAGCAGGTTAACGCGCAGAACCAGTTTCTTGCGCAGCGCCTGAGCGCGGCGAGGCTCGGAGGACGCGCGGGGCGCGGGTTCCAATCGATCGGGATCGAAAGCCCCCTGATCAACGATAACGACGGGAAGAGCTTCATAGACGGGAGAAGCACCGCGGGCGGCAAGAGTTTCGTGGACAGCAAAAGCGGGCAGAGCATGAAGGAGGCAAGAGACGGCAAAGACATCTTGAGCCCGGAAATTGACAACAGGTGGGGCGTCTGGGTGCAGGGCAACGGCATGTTCGGAAAAATCTCCAACGTGAACCAGCTGCCGAACTCCCAATTCCAAAGCGGTGGGGTCTTCGTGGGGGCCGACTACCAGTGGAGCAATAATATCACGACCGGCATCTTCGGCGGCTACCAGGGCACCTATTCCAAATACACCAATGGCGGCCTCAACAAGATCAACACCGGCCTCCTCGGCGTCTATGCCACCTACCAGAACGGCGGGTTTTACTCCGACGCCATCCTCACGGGAGGCTACAGCAACTACAGCACCCGGCGCGCGATCCAGTTCAGCGTCATCGACCGCACGGCGTCCGGCGACTTCGACGGCGTGCAGCTCAGCACGTACGTGGATGTCGGCTACGACTGGAATGTCGGCCAATTCACCTTCGGCCCGATCCTGGGCGCACAGTATACCTATGTCGGCATCTCGCCGTTCACCGAGCAGGGGGCCGGCAGCCTCAACCTCCAGGTCGACCAGCAAAATATTAGCAGCCTCAGAAGCAGCCTCGGCGGTCGCGTTGCATACACGTGGAACGTCACAAAAAAAATATCCCTCATCCCGGAGGTGCGCGTCTTCTGGCAGCACGAGTTCCTCGAAAACTCCCGGAACATGGACGCGAGCCTGGACACCGGCGGCATCGACGGGTTTGGGTTTGAAACCAGCGACCCCGAGCGGGATTCGATCTTCGCCGGCGCGGGCGTCATCGCCCAGCTGGGGACCGACTGGTCGGCCTCCTGCTATTACAACGTCGACTTCGGCAGGCAGAACTACATCGCCCAAATGATCTCGGTCGGTTTGGAGTGGCGGTTCTGAGGTGTTCACGCGCGGAATGGGATGGATCTCCGGGGGAATTTTTGAAACTCTCCCGTGATGGAACCCCTGCATACGTGCGCGCTGGCGTTTGGCGTGATGATCTTCGGAGCCCTCTGTGGGCTCCTGCTCCAGCACCGGCTTCCGTCGCACCACCTGAATGAGGCGTCGAGGGACACGATTAAGCTCGGGGCGGCCCTGATCTCGACGCTCGCGGCGCTGGTGCTCAGCCTGCTAATCAGGGCCTGTCCGAAAACAGGGTGGATTTTCAGGAAATTCCAAAAAGTCGATTTTCACCCCCACATATAGATGCGACCCAGGCGTGTTTTTCTCTCGACTCCCCATTTTTCAACGACTTACCAATAAAATACGCACGTAAGG
>JBGTAT010000107.1:0-4781 GCA_041749755.1 Terrimicrobiaceae bacterium
GGAGTTGCTCCAGAGAGCGCACGAGGGGCTGAAAACTTCCACCGAGGAGCTCAAGTCCTCAAACGAGGAGATGCAGTCGGTCAACGAGGAATTGCAATCCACCAACGAAGAGCTGGAGACGGCCAAGGAGGAGATGCAGTCGGTGAACGAGGAGCTGTCTACGGTCAATGAGGAGCTGCAAGACAAGGTCGCCGGCCTGTCGCAGGCCAGCAACGACATGAACAACCTGATCGCTGGAACGAATATCGCCACCGTGTTCGTGGACTTCGATCTCTGCATCCTCCGCTTCACCCCGGCCGCAACCGAGATCATCAACCTGATCCCCACCGATGTCGGGCGGCCGGTGTCCCACATCGCCTCGAACCTCGCCGGCTACGATTCCCTGCTGGCGGACGTCCATGCCGTGTTGAAAACGCTGCAGCCGAAAGTGGCCGACGTGCAGACCAAGGCGGGAAGGTGGTTCACACTGCGGATCCAGCCGTACCGCACGCTCGCCAATGTGATCGAAGGCGCTGTCCTCACATTTGTGGATATGACGGAGCGCAAGCAGGCGGAGGAGGCACTGCGCAAGGCCAACGACATGCTCCGCCTTGCGGTGGTCGTGCGCGACGCCCACGATGCCATCACTGTGCAGGATCTGGAGGGCCGCATGATCGCCTGGAACCCGGGCGCCGAACGAATGTATGGCTGGACCGAGTCCGAGGCGCTCCTGCTCAACGCGCGCGACCGGATCCCGCCGGACCTACGCGCCGGGGCGCTGGACAAACTTCACCAGCTCAGCCAGGCCGAGATCCTGGAGCCGTATCGCACGCGGCGCCTCAGGAAGGACGGCGCGATCCTCGAGGTCTCGATCATCTCAACAGCTTTGATGGATGAAGCCGGAAAGATGTATGCGATCTCGACCACCGAACGGGAAGCCAGAGAGGACCGCATCCCACCTCCAAAAGGAAATGTCCCATCATGAATGACAGAATGCCAACCGGCGCGATTTCGGCCAAGCGACTTAAAAATTCTTCGCTGGCCCATGGAAATTTTTCCCGACCCCATTCGCCATGAGCACCAAGGACAAAAAAAACCCGGCGGTTCCGGCGGAGCAGACAATTTTCAGCCTGTCCCAATTCTCGCGCAAGCCGGCCGCCCTCCCTCATTCCGGCGAGTCCCACTCCAAGCTTTCGCTCCGGCAGAAAGCGGAGGCGCATTTCCGGGAGCGCGAGGAGGTGTCGGCGGAAAAACCTGGCTCCCTGTCGTCGGAATCTTTGCAGACGATCCTCCACGAGCTGCGCGTGCATCAGATCGAGCTGGAGATGCAGAACGAGGAGCTGCGCCGCGCGCAGGAGGATCTGGAAACCTCGCGGACGCGCTACTTCGACCTGTACGACCTGGCCCCGGTCGGCTACGTCACCGTGGGCGAGGAGGGGCTGATCCTGGAGGCCAACCTGACCGCGGCCGGGCTGATCGGAACGGCGCGGCCGGCGCTGGCAAACATCCCGCTCTCACGCCTGATCTTCCGGGAGGATCAGGACGTTTACTACAAGCATCGTCAGAGGCTCATTGAAACCGGCGAGCCGCAGGCGTGCGAACTGCGCCTGATGAGGGCTGACGGGTCGACGTTCTGGGCGCAGCTTCTGGCCGCCGTCTCGCAGGCAGCGGATGGGAGCCCTGCGCTCCGGGTCGTCCTCAGCGACATCTCGGATCGCAAAAGCAAGGATGCGGAACTGCAAGGCCTCCGCACGGCGGTCGAGCAGAGCGCGAACACAATCATGATCACCGACGCGGCGGGGAGCATCGAGTACGTGAACCCCGCGTTTGAAAAGAGCACGGGCTATTCGAAGGCCGAGGTCGCCGGAAAAAATCCCCGCATCCTTAGCAGCAACGAGCACGACGAGGAATTTTACCGCCCGCTCTGGGAAACGATCACCGCAGGAAAAATCTGGCGCGGAGAATTTCACAACCGGCGGAAGGATGGCTCTCTCTTCTGGGAATCGGCGACGATCTCGCCGGTTCAGAACGACTGCGGCGAAATCCTTCGTTATATCGCGATCAACGAGGACATCACCGAGCGGAAGCGCCTCGAGTGCGATCTGGCGGCAGCCCTCCTGCATGCGAAGAAGGCGGCCGCCGCAAAAAGCGAATTCCTTGGGATGATGAGCCACGAGCTCCGGACCCCGCTCAACGGCGTGCTTGGCTTCACGGAACTCCTCTCCGACACCCCGCTTGACGACAATCAAAAGTCTTTCACGAAGACGATCACGGCGAGCGGCGAACCCCTCCTCGCCATCGTCAACGACATCCTCGACTTTTCCAGCATCGAGCACGGATCGATGACGATCCATGCCGCCCCGTTCGCTGTCGACGAACTTGTGGAATCCTCAGACGTGGCAATCCGGCAGGCGGCTGCTGAGAAGGGCATCGCCTTCCGCTGCGAGGTGGGCCCCGGCGTCCCGGACCATGCCACCGGCGATGTGCGCCGCATCCGGCAGGTCCTCTTCAACCTGCTCGGGAACGCCCTCAAATTTACGGAATCTGGAACGGTTGTGCTCCGGATTTCACCGCATCCATCCGGTAGGTTTCTTGAATTTTCGGTACAGGATACCGGCATCGGAATTTCTCCCGAGATGCTCGCGTGCCTGTTCAATCCGTTTACGCAGGCGAACTCGACGACAAGCCGCCCGTTTGGAGGCACCGGCCTCGGCCTCGCCATCTCGAAGCGCCTTGCCGAGGCCATGGGGGGGGCGATCACCGTGGAGTCCACCCCGGGCCAGGGGAGCAGGTTTACGTTCCGCCTTCCTCTGGAAATCCCGGCGCCCGTCCCCGCGGGCCAAATCCCCGTAGACGAGAATCCCACCCCGCCCGCCAACACCCTGGTGCTCGTCGCCGAGGACGACCCGAACAGCAGCGCGCTCGCGGGGAAAATGCTTGAGAGCCTCGGATACCGCGCCGCATTTGCCGCCGACGGCGCGGAGGCGGTCCGCGCATTTGCCCCCGGAAAATTTGCCGCCATCCTCATGGACATGGCGATGCCGGTGATGGACGGGCTTGAGTCGACAAAAAATATCCGGTCGGCCGAGACCGGCTCCCGGGTGCTGATCATCGCCCTCACCGCCAACGTGATGCCCGGCGACCGCGAGCGGTGCCTCGCCTCAGGCATGGATGGCTTCCTCTCCAAGCCGTTTAAAAAGGCCGATCTGGGAGCGATGCTTGCCGGCGTCGCCTGAAGGCCCCAATCAGCGCTGGCGCGCTCGTTCCCCCTGGAGGGCGATGCTCCGTCAGCGCCCACTTATCGGCTTGCACGGCAGAAAAAGTCGGACGACACGGAGGTCGTCCCTCCATTGCCGGTGCGCCTGCGTTTATTTTTCCCCGGTCTCGGCGGCGAGCCTGGCGATCGCGCGCTGGCCCTCGTGGGAAAACTGCCTTTCTGCGGTGACGATGTAGAGCTCCTCGTGGATTCCGGTCTTGAGCGGCAGCGCGATGAGCCCGTAGCGGGTGGCCACATCCGGGAGCACAGGATCGATCACTGGAGTCGCTCCGGCTCCGGCAGCGGCAATTTCCCACATCGCCGCCGCATCATCGAATTCCGCGCGGATCTGTGGGAACACCCGGGCTTCCGCCCACCACCGGTCGAGTTCGCGGCGCAGCGGGGACTCGCGGGTCGGCAGGAGAACCGGAAACCCGGACAGCCCGGATTTTGGCCGATAGGTTTTTTTTAGTTCGGGGGAGGCGACAAACCGGACTCCGTGCCGGCCGGCCTTCGTGCTGAACAGAACGGTCTTCAGCGGGGCCGGAGCCGCCTCGTTCGCGATGACGATATCCAGCTGGTGGGCGGCGAGGGCGGGGAAAAGTTCACCCGGCAGGCCCTCGCGCACCACCACATGCAGGTGGGGCAGCTCCTCGAAGGCCCTCACGAGCAGGCGCGAGGCGAGCAGCTTGGGCAGCGCGTCCACGATTCCGACAAACACCGTCTCCGGTCCACCCGCCCCTCCCCGGCGGATCACCTCGACCATCTCATCCCCGAACCCGTAGATCCGCTCGGCATACCGCTTCACCATGCGGCCGGCATCCGTGAGCACGAGCGAACGGCCCTCGCGCAGGAAGAGCGGCGTTCCCAAAAATTCCTCCAGCTCGCGGACCTGCGCGCTGAGCGTGGGCGGCGAGACGTGCAGCACATCGGAGGCCGACTTGATCCCGCCCTCCGCGGCCACGGCAAGGAAATACCGCAGATGATGGTAGTTAAGCTGGGTGTTCATGAGAACATCCCGCCCCTCATTTCATCGCCCGCTTCGAACGATGATAGGCCTTGGTCTCGGATTGCAGCGCGCGATTTTTTGCCTGCGAATCGGCGGCGAGCCGGGCCTGGGATGCAAGGACTTTTTTGCGAAGAGCGTCGTCGGCCGCTGCGAGGATCCTGACCGCGAGCAAGCCGGCATTGCGCCCACCGTTGATCGCCATCGTGGCGACCGGGACCCCGCCGGGCATCTGCACGATAGAGAGGAGCGAGTCGAGGCCTTTGAGGGATTTGCTCTCGACCGGAACCCCGATGACCGGGAGTGGGGTGAGGCTGGCGACCATGCCGGGAAGATGAGCCGCCCCACCGGCCCCCGCGATGATGACCCGGAGCCCGCGCGTGTGCGCGGACTTGGCAAAGCGCACCATCTCAAGCGGGGTGCGATGCGCAGAGACGACGCGCACGTCGCACGGGATGCCAAATTCCGCGCAGGCGTCGGCGGCCGGCTTGAGCGTCGGCCAGTCGGAGTCGCTGCCCATGATCACCGCAACTTGAGGAG
>JBGTAT010000108.1:0-18819 GCA_041749755.1 Terrimicrobiaceae bacterium
CGGGATCGCCGTCGAGCACTACATCGTTTCGTCCGGGCTCAAGGTCCTCATCGAGGGGAGCCGGCTGGCCCCGTATGTCCGGAAAATTTTCGGCTGTGAATTTGCGGTTGATGCGGGCGACCGGATCACGTTTCCCAAGCGGGTGATCAGCCACACCCAGAAGACGCAGTTCCTTTTCCGGATCAACAAGGGGATGCTCGAGATGGAGGAGGATGTGAACGACCACATGTCGCCCGAGCTCCGGCCGGTGCCGTTTCAGAACATGATCTACATCGGCGACGGGCCGACCGACGTGCCGTGCTTCACGGTGATGCGCCGGAATGGCGGGCATGCGATCGCGGTGTACAATACCGACGACCCGACGCGGGCGAGCTTCAAAAAGTGCTACCAGCTGTGCACGCATGCGGACCGGGTGAAGAACATCGCCCCGTCCGACTTCCGCCGTGGCAGCCACCTGCGCCTGCTCCTGGAGGAGATGATTCACGAGATCGCGGACCGTATGGTTCAGCGGCGCCGGGACGACCTTGAGGCGGGCACGATCAAGGCACCAAAATACTGAGCGGCACATGAAGATCCAACGATACGCGGATGCGACGGGGCGGATCGGGTTCGCCCGGCTGCTCGAAGACGGGACCTCGGAAGTTCTGTCCGGCTCGTTGGCAGACGGGTTTTCCTGCACCGGCGAGCGGGCGGATATTTTCAAGGTTCTGGCCCCGGTCGAGCCTCCGGCGATCTTCTGCACCGGGCTCAACTACCGGAAGCATGCTGCCGAAACCGGGACCCGTCTCCCGCAGCACCCGATCCTCTTCATGAAGTCGCCCACCGCGATCCAGAACCCGGGGGATGCGATCCGGATTCCGACCCGGCTGGCGAGCCACGAGGTCGATTTCGAATGCGAGCTGGCGGTCGTCATCGGGCGCACCGCAAAAAACGTGCGCCGCGAGGACGCGCTAGAGCACGTCGCCGGCTACACGTGCGCGAACGACGTGAGCGCCCGCGACTGGCAGGTCCGGTGGGGCGGGAGCCAATGGTGCCGCGGCAAAACCTTCGACACGTTTGCCCCGCTCGGCCCCTGCCTGGTAACCCCGGACGAGATCCATAACCCGAACGCCCTCGCGATCCGCACCGTGCTCAACGGCGAGACGATGCAGGACGAGAATACGGGCGATATGATCTTCGACGTCCCGTCGCTTATCGCATTTTTCAGCGGAAGCACGACGCTCCGGTCCGGGACTGTCATCCTCACGGGAACCCCGAGCGGGGTGGGCATGGCCCGCAAGCCGCCGGTCTGGCTCCGGCCGGGCGATGTCGTCACGGTCGAGATCGAAAAGATCGGGGCGCTCACGAACCCGGTCGAGCTCGAGGAGTGATCTCCGCGCTGCGATGGCGCATGTCCGAAAGTTGCAAAAGCGGGCTCCGCCTTGTGGGCGCTCGTTTGGAGTTCCGCCTTCAGGAGGCGCTTTTTGGGCAGCCGCCTGAAGGCGGAACTCCGAGCCCGGATGCCCTCCGCCTGACAGGCGTGCAACTTTCGGAGAGGCGCCCGAGGCGGCCGGAAACAGGGAAATTTTTTTCTCGAACTTGATCGCCGGGGCCTGCACGTCCATGTTTTTACCTATGGCCAATGATTCGACTGATCTCGTTGCGGAGATCCTTGAGCTGAAGCGCGCGAGGAATGCGGTGATCCTGGCGCACAACTACCAGACCGCCGACATCCAGGAACTGGCCGACTTTGTCGGGGATTCGCTCGGGCTCAGCCACCAGGCGGCGGAGACCGGGGCGGATGTCATCGCGTTCTGCGGGGTCCACTTCATGGGGGAAACGGCAAAAATCCTGAGCCCGTCGCGCACGGTCGTCATCCCGGACATGGCGGCCGGGTGCTCGCTCGCAGACTCGTGCCCGGCGGACAAGCTGGCCGCTTACCTGGAGGAACATCGAGATAAGAATTACTACGTCGTCGCGTACATCAACTGCAGCGCCGGCGTGAAGGCGCTGGCCGATGTCATCTGCACCAGCGGGAATGCGGAAAAAATCGTGCGTGCCGTCCCGGCGCCCCGGAACATCCTCTTCGTGCCCGACCAGAACCTCGGGGCCTGGGTGATCGAAAGGACCGGCCGCCCGATGGACCTCTGGCGGGGAAACTGCTACGTGCACGTCGAGTTCACCCGCGACAGCATCAATAAAATCCGCGCCGAATTTCCGGAGGCCGCCGTCGTCGCCCACCCGGAGTGCACACACGCGGTCCGCCTCCTCGCCGACGAGGTCTGCTCCACAGAGAAGATGATCGCCTACTGCCGGTCCAGCGCGGCGAAGGAGTTTATCATCGTCACCGAGAGCGGGATGCTCCACCGCCTCCGCCGCGAGGTCCCGGACAAAATCTTTATCCCCGGCCCGACTGAGCTCTGCTCGTGCGGAGACTGCCGGTACATGAAGCTCAATACCCTCGAAAAACTCCGCGACTGCCTCGCCTCCCTCCAGCCGGAAATCACGATTCCGGAATTCGTCCGCGCCCGCGCCGAGCTCTCCGTCCGCCGCATGCTCGAGCAGTCCCGCTGACGACAACGGCCAGGTGAGGCGGCTCCGTTGCGCTAGTAAAAAATTACGGTTTGAGTCAATCGACCGGCAGCAGCCCTTAATTTATATTCTGCAAGCGTAATGAACCGATCGTTCGGCCGAAAAACCCTCCCGGTCGGCGCAGCTTTCGTGAAAGCCCCCCCTCAATGGGCGAAGGGGTTGACCACAACCGCCCTGCCGTAAAATTGCCCGGCATTCAGATCTTCGGAAATAATTTTCCGACACGCGCTGCTTTCAGCGGCGGAGACGATGGACGCATCCCAGAAGCTGATCCCATAGAGGGTGCGGAGCTCCACCGCCCGCCTCACAAGGGCCGGGGTTTGGGGCACAATCACAAAACGCTCCAGAATCGCAAGCTGTCTCAAGACGACATCCTGGCGCTGCGCCAATTTGCCAAGAGCCACATTCGCGTATTCCTGGAGAACTTGCGTGGAGATGACGCCGGTGCCGGATCGCAAGGCATCGGCAACGATCTGCAACGCGATCCGCTGCTTCTCGGCATTCCTTGAATCATTCGCATAGACCACAACATTTGAGTCGATGAAAATCACGCGACTTCTCGTTGGGCAGCTTCACGATCAAACCGGAATCCCTCCGGGGAACGTCCGGAATGCCCGGTTGCATTCCGAAGAAATTCGTCGGCCATCAGATCCCGATCTTCCTGAAGCGTCAGACTCTGCAAGAAATCACGCACCAACTGGTTGACCGATGTGCCAGCTTTCTGAGCGTATTCCCTGCTTCGTTGGATCGTTTCCTCATCTGCGGAGAGCGTGATGTTCATATGTCATTTGCTTTCGTTTTGCACACATGATGCGCGTATGTGCGACCCGTGTCAATACCTGAATCGAGACGCGCTGACATGTGGGCGCATCTCCGAAAGTTGCAAAAAATGGGCGCTTTGAGGAATCTTGTTTGGAGTTCCGCCTTTAGGCGGCTGGCGAGTGAGGCGGCAGCCCAGAAAGCACCGCCTAAAGGCGGAGCTCCGAACCCGGAAGCCCCCCGCCTGACAGACGTGCAACTTTCGTAGATGCGCCCCTGACATGCCCGCTCGCCGAGCCGGTTTCAGGATTGATGTTGGGAAAAACCGAAATAGGATTTTCCACCTATGGAGAAGATTCGATTTGGGATGGTCGGCGGAGGTCGCGGGGCATTTATCGGTGCGGTGCACCGGATCGCGGCGGCGATGGACGGTCAGATCGAGCTGGTTTGCGGGGCCTTTTCTGCCGATCCGGAGAAGTCGCAACTGAGCGGGGCCGACCTTTTTCTTCCGGCGGCCCGCTGCTACGGGAGTTTTGAGGAGATGTTCGTTCGGGAGCGCGAGCTGCCGGCCGGCGAGCGGATGGAATTCGTCGCGATCGTGACCCCGAACCACATGCACTTTGCTCCGGCAAAGCTGGCGTTGGAAAACGGGTTTCACGTCCTTTCCGACAAACCGGCGACGTTTGATCTGGCGCAGGCGCGCGAGCTGGGCGCGCTCGTGGCCAAGACCGGCCTCCTGTACGGGCTTACCCACAACTACACCGGCTACCCGATGGTGAAGGAGGCCCGGGACCTGGTGCGATCGGGCCGCTTGGGCAAAATCCGCAAGGTTGTCGTCGAGTATCCGCAGGGCTGGCTCGCCACTCAGATCGAGAAGAGCGGGCAGAAGCAGGCTTCCTGGCGGACGGATCCCGCGCGGTCGGGTGCGGCGGGCTGCGTCGGCGACATCGGGACCCATGCAGAAAACCTGGCCGAGTACGTCACTGGCCTCAAGATTTGCGAGCTAGCCGCCGACCTGACGACCTTCGTGGACGGCCGCCTGCTCGATGACGATGCGAACGTGCTCCTGAGGTTCGAGGGCGGGGCGAAGGGCGTCCATCATTGCAGCCAGATCAGCATCGGGGAGGAGAATAACTTGAACCTTCGCGTCTACGGCGAAACCGGCGGGCTCGAATGGCACCAGTGCGAGCCGAATACGCTGCTGGTAAAATGGAACGACCAGCCGGCCCAGATCTTCCGCACAGCAGGCGGCTACCTCGGAGCCGGAGCCGCCGCGGCAACCCGCACGCCGGCCGGGCACCCGGAGGGCTACCTCGAAGCGTTTGCGAACATCTACCGGAATTTCGCCGCCACCCTCCGGGCCCGAACGGATGGCCGCGAGCCGACCGGGATCGAAAACGATTTTCCTAAGATCGAGGATGGCATCCGGGGGATGGCATTCATCGAGGCGGTTGTGGCATCCGGGAAGGCAAATGCCGCCTGGACAAAGCTTCCTGTGTCCACCCAATAATTCAACTCCAACCAAACCAACCATGTCCCGTCCCGTCACGCTTTTCACCGGCCAGTGGGCCGACCTTCCGCTCGAAACCCTGCTCCCGAAAGTCAAAGCCTTCGGCTACGATGGCGTCGAGCTCGCCTGCTGGGGGGATCACTTCGACGTATCGCTGGCAGACCAGGCGTACTGCGATGCCAAGCGCGCGCTGCTCGCGAAGCACGGCCTGGAATGTTTTGCGATCTCCACGCATCTCGTCGGCCAGGCGGTCTGCGACCGGATCGATGCCCGCCACCAGCAGATCCTTTCCCCAACCATCTGGGGGGATGGAGATCCGGAGGGGGTGCGCCAGCGCGCAGCCGCCGAGATCGTTCGTACGGGAGAGGCGGCGAAGCGGCTCGGTGTGAGCGTGGTGAACGGGTTCACCGGCTCGTCGATCTGGCACCTTTGCTACAGTTTTCCGCCGGTCCTCCCGGGCCAAATCGATGCCGGCTATCAGGATTTTGCCGATCGGTGGACGCCGATTTTTGATGCGTTTCAGAAGCTCGGGATCCGCTTCGCCTTGGAAGTGCACCCCACCGAAATCGCGTTCGACATCAGCTCCGCCGAGCGCGCGCTCCAGGCGGTAGGCCGGCATCCGGCTTTCGGCTTCAACTACGATCCGTCCCACCTCGGCTACCAGGGGGTCGACTACGTCGCGTTTCTCCGGAAGTTCTCCGACAGGATCTATCACGTGCACATGAAGGACGCCGCCTGGAACCTCGGCCACGAGGCCGGAGTCTTTGGCGGGCATGTCGACTTCCACCGCCCCGAGCGGTTCTGGGATTTTAAGAGCGTCGGCCGCGGGGACATCGACTTCGAAAAAATCATTCGTGCGCTCAACGACATCCGCTACGCGGGCCCGCTGAGCGTCGAGTGGGAGGATGGCGGGATGGACCGCGAGCACGGGGCAGCAGAGAGCTGCGCCAACGTCCGCCGGCTCGACTTCCCGCCCTCGCAGATCGTCTTTGACGAGCAGTTCGCCAAAAAGTAGGGGCTACACTATAGCACTCTGGCCTGACGGATAAATTCCCTCACGAGGTACTCTTCCTTTTTTCGGGGGTTGACCTCGACGCCGCTGGCAACATCGACCGCGGCGGGGCGCACGATCCGCACCGCCTGCCGGACGTTGCTCACATCGAGGCCGCCGGCCAGGATGAACCGGCGGTCCGGGTGCGCGAGCGTGAAATCGCGGACCAGATCCCAGTCGAGGCGCTTTCCCGTTCCCCCGAAAGCATCCGGGGTCCAGGCGTCAAGAAGCACGGCCGGGGCCGTAAAGGTGAGCGAGGATTCGAGGTCGGCAAGGTCCCGAACCCGCACCGCCTTGATCCAGCATTTAAACCCGGCCTGCGCGCAGAACTCCGGGGATTCGTCGCCATGGAATTGGATCGCCTCGAAGCAGGCCGCCGCCTCTAGCTCGGCAAGGAGCGGCAAGGTCGGGTTCACCACCACGGCGATCCGGGGGCAGGAGTCGCCCAGCTTGCGGATCCATGGAATCGCTTCGGAGGGTTCCAGGTAGCGCTTCGACCCGGGAAAAAAGTTAAACCCGAGCGCGCCCGCCCCGGCGGCGACGCACATCCGGGCATCTGCCTCGTTCGCGATCCCGCAAATTTTTACGGCGAGCCCGCCTCCGGCGAGAAATCTCATTGTCTGAGTTAGTTCAGCGTCCGGGCGTCCGCCTTTTTGATCGACGGGTGGTGGGTGATCGCATGGATGCGGCCGTCGCTGGTGCGGAAGAACGAGCTGAGCGCCCAGCTGACAATCCCAATGATGATGGCGCCGAAAAATGCGCTCCAGAATCCGTCGACATGGAACGCCGGGATGAGCGAGGAGACCAGCATCAGCAGGAGCGCGTTCACCACAAAAATGAAGAGGCCCATGGTCACAATGATGAAGGGCAGGCTCAGCAACAGCAGGACCGGTCGCACGAAGGCGTTGATAATCCCCAGCAGCAGCGAGGCCCCCAGCAGCGCGCCGGTCGTGTCGCAGCGGATGCCGGGAATAAGCTTCTCGGCCACAAAAACCGCAATGGTTGTGACCACCCACCGAATAAGGAACGCTGCCATGCGCGGGATCGTAGGGCTACGGGATGTTTTTTTGAAGATTTATTTTGCCAGCCGGGAGGGTTCGGTTGCACAACGTAGGAAACTATGGCAAAGAAAAAATCTGATCCTGCACCGCAGGCCGCAAAGACCGCCCCGAAAAAGGCGGCCAAAAAATCCAAGAAGCTGGTCGCGCAAGCAGAGGCACCTGCCGGGAAATCGGCAAAGCCCTCAAAGCCGAAGGCGGCTCCCGCGAAAAAGCCGGCGCCCTCCGCGCGCGGGTTCACGGACGGCGACATCTCGCTCCGCGCGTACTTCATCGCCGAGCGGCGGCACAAGCTCGGGTGGCCGGGCGATTCGACCAGCGACTGGGTCGAGGCTGAGCGCCAGCTCACCGCCGAGGGAAAAAAGAAAAAATAGTTTTTCGTTGAGCCCCGAAATTTCTTGTCATCCCGGGTGCGGGCGGATGCAAGTGGGGACCCGCAAATGACCCATCGCTTCGCCGCTCTCCTTCTTCTGTTCGCCTCGCTGGCCGGGCTGGCGCGTGCGGCGACTTTTGAGGAGCTGAATGCGGTGCTCGGGCTGCCGCTTTTTCTGGATGAGAACCTTTGGGGCGGCAGCGCCGACGAGGCGGCTCAGCGGCTCGGCTGGCCGGAAGAATCGCGGACGACGACGGATTCGAGCTTCCGCAAATACCCGGGGGCCGGGGATGTCGTGCTCGGCTCCCGCCCGTACTCGCTCGCCCTTTATGGCGAGCAGGGAAACGTGAGTGCGATCTCGATGATGTTTGCCAATAAGGGCGATGCTGTGGACCTCGTGTCGGGCCGGGTCGATTCCAAGAAGGCCGACCAACGCGGAAAGCAGATCAAGAATTACCAGGAGGCCATCAAGGCCGACAAGGACCGCATCACCTCCGCCCTCACGGCGGCGCTTGGCGAGCCGGTCGCGGACCGCTTTGGCCAGGGCAGCCAGACGCGCGAGTCGGTCCTCCGCTGGGATTGGAAAGGACATGCGATCCTGCTGGCGGCACCCCGCGATGAATACGTGGCGGTCCGCATCCTCCCCCTCGCGGCTGCGGATTTGAAAGGCAAGTCCCGCGTCCCGGACGCCGTGCTCCGCGAGCGCCTCTCCTCCCGTGTCGAAAACCGGGCGAACGGGGATGTCGTCCTCAAGGATATCCCGATGGTTGACCAGGGGCCGAAGGGCTACTGTGTTCCCGCCACTTGGGAGCGGGTGATGCGGTATATGGGAATCCCCGCCGACATGTACATCCTGGCCATGGCCGGCGACACCAAGGCCGGAGGCGGGACCAGCATCGCGGCGATCGCGGCCGGAGCGAAGGAGGCGATCACGCGCGGCGGACGCCAGTTTGCCTCGGAAGCCGGAAAGGTCAGCATCCTCAACATCAAAAAATGCATCAGCCGCGGGCTGCCGGTGATGTGGGCGGTGTGCGTGGACCGGGAGCTCGACCAGGCGCAATCCCTGCGCACGCGGGAGCGCGGGGGGATGGCGGATCCGGCGGGCTGGAAGGCCCAGCTTGGCGACGCCCGCAAAGCGGCCAAAAAAATCCGCAACAACCCGCAGAACGGCCACGTCCGGATGATCATCGGATACAACGAGGCCACCGGGGAAATCGCGTTTTCCGACTCCTGGGGGGCCTCGGCTGCCGAGCGCTGGATGACCGAGGAGGAGGCGCAAGCGATCAGTCAGGGCGGATACCAATACATCAACTTCTAATTTTATGCCTAGCTTCGACCGCGAGGACGCCCTCGCCCTTTACAATGTGGACCGCTGGGGAGGCGGGTATTTCGGGATCAACCGGTCCGGACACGTCGTCGTCAAACCCAAGCGGGGGGGGGAGAAGATCGACCTGATGGAGATCGTGCGCGAGGCGAGGTCCCGCTCGCTGCAGTTTCCGCTGGTCGTGCGCTTTCACGATCTGCTGCGCGACCGGGTCGAGACGATCAACATGGCGTTTGCCGAAGCGGTTGCCGAGGCCTCCTACCAGGGGGTTTACCGGGGGGTTTTTCCGATCAAGGTCAACCAGCTCCGCGAGGTGGTCGAGGAGATCATGGACGCCGGAGCCCCTTGGCATTTTGGCATCGAGGCGGGAAGCAAGCCGGAGCTCCTTGCCGCGCTCTCCCTGCACTCCGACCCGGAGAGCCTGGTGATCTGCAACGGCTACAAGGACACCAGCTTCATCCGCAACGCGCTGCTGGGCCGCAAGCTCGGTAAGAAGGTCATCCTCGTCGTGGAGAAGCTCGAGGAGCTGGTCCACGTGCTCAGGGTCTCGCGCGAGATGGGCGTCGAGCCGATGATCGGACTCCGGGTGCGCCTCCTCTCAAAGGGGGCCGGGAAGTGGGCGACCAGCGGCGGCGAGAACGCCAAGTTCGGCCTCTCGACAGCCGACCTTGTCGAGGCGAGCGGCCTGCTCCACGAGGCCGGCCTCGCGCACTGCCTCAACCTCGTGCATTTCCATGTCGGGTCCCAGGTGCCGGATATCCGGACGATCAAGCGGGCGACCCGCGAGGCGGCAAGGTTTTATGCCAAGCTTTCGAAGATGGGCCATGCCCTCGGCTTCCTCGATGTCGGCGGCGGGCTGGGGGTTGATTACGACGGCTCGCGCACGACGTTCGACAGCTCGACAAACTACACGCTCAACGAGTACGCCCGCGACATCGTGTACACGGTCATGGAGGTCTGCGACTCGGAGTCGGTCCCGCACCCCACGCTGGTGAGTGAGAGCGGCCGCGCGATCGTCGCCCACCACTCGGTCCTCCTGGTCGAAACGTTTGGGTCGATCGAAAAAAATAACCGGAGCGACGAGGTGGAGCCGGCGGCCGACGACCCGCAGATTGTCAGCGACATGATCGAGATTCGCAGCGACCTGGGAAAAAAGAACCGGCTCGAGAGCCTGCACGACGCCCAGGAGATCCGCGAGCGCGCGCAGTCGATGTTTGATCTCGGCCTGCTCGACCTGCCGGCCAAGGCGCGGGTGGAGACGATCTACTGGCAGATCGCCGAGGCGATCGTCGTCATGTTCCGGAACATGCGGTATGTCCCGGAGGAGGTGAAGGAGATGGAGATCGCCCTCGGCGACCAGTTCCTGTGCAACTTCTCGGTCTTCCAATCCCTGCTCGACCACTGGGCGCTGGGCCAGCTCTTCCCGGTGATGCCGATCCACCGTCTCAACGAGGCCCCTGACCGGAATGCCACGCTTGTTGACATCACGTGCGACTCGGACGGCAAGGTCGCCAAGTTCATCGATCTTCAAGACGTGAAGGAAACCCTGCCGCTGCACCGGTGGACACCTGGCGAACCGTACTACATCGGATTTTTTCTGGCTGGCGCTTACCAGGATATCATGGGCGACCTGCACAACCTGTTCGGCCGCGTGAACGAGATGCACATCTATCTCGATGAGGATGAGGACTCCGGCTACTACGTCGAGGAGGTCCTCCTTGGCAGCACGGTCGGCCAGGTGCTCTCCCTCACGCAGTGGGACGTCAACGAGCTCGCCCGCCGGATGAAGGCCCAGACGGATGCCGCGATCAAATCCGACCGGCTGAAGCCAAGCGAGGCGATGCGCCTCCTGGATGACTACGAAAAGAGCCTGACGCAGTACACCTACCTGGACCTGGACGACCAGCACCGCAAGTAGCGGGGAGGAATTGTCCGTGGGGAAAACCAAGCGCGATAACCCCGGCCGCCCGGGATGGGAGGTGCTCTCCGAGCTGAAGCGCAGCGATGGCCTTTCGGTCGGGCAGCTGGCCGAGCGCCTGGGAATGAGCTACATGGGCACGAAAACCCGGTGCCTCGCACTGGAAAAATCGGGCCATGTCACGTCGCGCAGCGCCCACAACGGGAACGGCCGGCCGCTCCTCGTCTACCGGCTCAGCGCCCGCGGGCAGAAACATTTTCCGGAAAGCGACAACCGGCTCGCGCTCGACCTTCTCGACGAGGCCCGGTCGCTCTTCGGCCCGGCGGCTGCCGAAAAATTGCTGTTTAAGTATTTCGAGCGCAGGGCGTCCGCCTACGCTCCGGCCGTTTCTTCGCTCGCAAGCCTGGGCGAAAAGCTGGCCGCCCTCGCCCAGCTCCGCGAGGTGGAGGGCTGCATGCCGCGGGTCGAAGGGGAGGCACTTGTGGAATCCCACTGCCCGCTCCACGGGGTTTTTGAGGCCTTTCCGCAGGCCGCCCAGATGGAGGAGGCCCTCATCTCCCAGGTCCTTGGGACCCCGGTCCGTCGAATCCGCCAGGCCACAGGCGACCACTACCAGATCCGGTTTGAAGCATTTCGTTGCGGTCAGCCGCCGGGATAAGGTATTCTCGCCCGCTCATGAACAAAATTTTTGTGACGGGCGGGGCCGGATATATCGGGAGCATCTGCGTCGAGCAGCTTCTGAACGAGGGGTTTGACGTTTCTGTTTTTGACAACCTGACCGAGGGGCACAAGCGGGCGGTCGACCCGCGCGCGCGCTTCTTCCAGGGCGACCTCGCCGACCGCACGGTCGTCCGGCACGCATTTGAGGAGGCAAAGCCGGAGGCGGTCATGCACTTCGCCGCGAATGCCCTGGTCGGGGAATCGATGCAGAATCCCTCAAAATATTTTCGGAACAACGTGTGTTCCGGGATCAACCTTCTCGATGCGGCGGTCGAGGCTGGGGTGAAGAAGTTTGTGTTCTCCTCCACGTGCGCGACGTTCGGGATCCCGGACCGGATGCCGCTCGACGAATCGCTCCCGCAGAATCCGATCAACCCGTACGGCGAGTCGAAGCTGATGTTTGAGCAGGTACTCCGCTGGTACGAGGAGATCCACGGGCTGTCGTATGTCGCCCTGAGGTACTTCAACGCGGCCGGGGCGACCGAGCGGTACGGAGAGGACCACCGGATCGAGACCCACCTGATCCCGAACGTCCTGAAGGTCGCCCTCGGCCAGAAGGAATCTGTCGATATCTACGGGACCGACTACCCGACGCCCGATGGCACGTGCATCCGGGATTACATCCACATCCTCGACCTCGCCCAGGCGCACATCCTGGCCGTGCGCTCGAACGTCACCGCCAAGTACAACCTCGGCACCGGCGGAGGAACCTCGGTCCGCGAGGTGATCGACACCTGCCGGAAGGTGACCGGACGCGAGATTCTCGCGATCGAGAAGCCCCGCCGCGCGGGCGACCCGCCCCGCCTGATCGCCGCCTCGGATAAAATCCGCACCGAGCTCGGCTGGAAGCCCAAGTTTGAAAACATCCTTCCCATCGTCGAGAGCGCCTGGGCGTGGCATGTCAAAAATCCCGCCGGTTACGGGGACTGACGGCTTTTGTCCTTGAACCGTCCGTCCGGACATCTAGTTTGGTCCCCTCCATGAGGAATTTTGTTGCCTGCCTGATTTTGGGATCCGTCTTCGCCGCTGCGCCTGCAGCCCGGGCGCAGTTCGGAAGTTTCGGGGACGTCCCCGTCGAGATTACGGCCGACGGCAACACCCGCTTCGAGGGGGGCGTGGCGATCGCGGAGGACAACGTCCAGATCCACTACGGGGCCTACAGCATTTTTTGCGACTATGCAGAGTACAACCCGGAGACCCGCGACGTCCTGCTGGTCGGAAACATCCGGCTCTACACGCCGGACCAGGTCCTGAGCGGCCAGCGCGCGCTGTTTAACCTCGAGACCAAGCAGATGCGGGCCTTGGAGCTCTCGGGTGCGAACCACCCGATGCTCTTCCATGCGTTTAACTTCCGAGCGATGTCTCAGAAGGAATTCCGCGTGCGGGACGCGCTCTTCACCACGCACGACAGCTCGCAGCCGGATTTTCATGTCAAGTCGCGGTCCGTGCGGATCTACACCGACAGCCGGGTGGTCTTTTCGAATTCCACATTTTACATCGGAAAAACCCCGGTGTTCTGGTTCCCGTACCTCTTTGCCAACATCAACAACACCGGGTTTGCGTTCTTACCCGGCTACGATTCCCGGTGGGGTCCCTACCTGCTCACCGCCTACAGCTTCCCGCTCATCAGCGGGGTCGATGCGACCGCCCGCGTCGAGTGGCGGGATGAGTTCGGCCCGTCGATCGGGCTCGACCTCGACATGCTCTACGGGAAAAACAACCGGAGCTACGGGCGCCTGCGCACGGACTACGTGTTTGAGACCGCCGACGTCCAGACCGTCGATGCCCCCGGCGAGCCGGCCGAGACCCGGACGACCAATCGGTACCGGGTCTCGTTCCAGCAGCGGCTCTTCCTCACCGACGACATCTACGCGACCGCCGACCTCAACGTCCTCAGCGACGTCGACTTCCTCGAAGACTTTTATCCGGGCGAGTTCCGGATCGACCCGCAGCCGGACAACGTGATCGCGCTCACGAAGTGGGACGAATTTTACACGATGAACCTGATCGGCAGGTTCCAGATCAATGATTTCCAGGACGTGACCGAGCGGCTGCCGGAGTTTGTCTTCGACTTCAAGCAGACGGAATTTTTCGGGACGCCGGTAAACTACGACGGCGAGACCGGAGTCGCGAACCTCCGCCGCGCGTTTTCGAACAACCCCTCGTTTGGGGAGACCAACTTCCCCGACTACGAGGCGGTCCGCTTTGACACATTCCACCAGTGGTCGCTGCCGAAGACGTTTTTTGGCTGGCTCTCGGTGACCCCGCGCGCGGGCATCCGCGGGACCTGGTACAACAAGAGCGGGACGTTTGTCACCCCGGTGGGCGGGGCGACCGAGATCGATCCGATCACCGGTGAGGCCACCGTCGTCAACGCCCAGATCGAGGACACCCCGCTGAATAACCCAACGGAAACCCTGCAGCAGAAGGGCGAAGTCTTCCGCGTGGTCGGCAACTACGGGATCGAGGCCTCGGCGAAGTTCTCCCGGACGTTCGAAAAAATCCAGGCCCGCTGGATCGGCCTCGACGGGGTCCGGCACGTCGTGCAGCCGTACATCAACTACTCGGGCGTTTACAACCTCGGGGAGAGCCCGAACAACATCTACCAGTTCGACCGCGTGGTCGAATCAACCCAGCCGCTGGCGCTCGACTTCCCGCAGTTCACGGCGATCGATTCCATCGACACGTGGAACATCGTGCGCATCGGAACCCGCCACCGCCTCCAGACCCGCCGCGATAACCAGACGCTCCAGTGGTTCACCTACGACACGTTCGTGGACATCAACCTCGACAGCCCGTACTCCGACTCCCCGACGTCAAACGTCTTCAACGTGATCGGCTTCCGCCCGGTTCCCTGGGGCGGCCTCACGATGGAGGCCCAGCTGCCGATCGACGACCAGGGGTTCACCGAGGTCAACACCCAGTTCGACGTCATGCCGACGCGGAACTGGTCGCTGCGGATCGGCCACCGGTATATCGACGGCAACGACTTCTTCGCCGACAACAGCCAGCTCAACTTTTACAGCTACCTCCGGCTCAACGATAACTGGGGGGTCAGCTTCTACGAGCAGTACGAGTTCAACTCCCAGATCCTCCAGTACCAGCGGTACCTCGTCCACCGCGATCTCTCCAGCTGGGTGGCGTCGATCGGTGCAGAAGTTCGCGACAACGAAGGCGGCGACCGCGATATCGGGGTCCTCTTTGTGATGACCCTCAAGGATGCCCCGCAGGTCACCCTCCCGCTCGCATTCAGCCAGTCCACCAGCCCGATCGCCCCCTCGGGCGAGGAATAAAGCTGGCCCGCGAATTTCGCGAAGGGACGGGAGTAAAATCAAGCTGATGATGGCAGGCCGGTTTTCCTCCGTTGCTTGAACGTCGCTGAGGCGTCCCGCCTCAGGTCCCGATCAAACACAGGCGCGACGCCACTGTCGTGATGAGAGCAGCCGAGGATCGTCGCCTCCGCGTAAAGACCCCTTGATCTGACCCCAACCGTTTCATAGCCAGGCACCGCTTTTTTATCGAAGGTCTGATTCTCCCGATTCTTTTCCAGCATAGGGTTATACCCCATCGCAGGCCGAGGGCATTCACGTCGATGGTACTCGATATGAAAAACCCATGAAAAGCCGCTCCTCGGGATTCTGTGAAGCCGCCCATCTTGTCCCGCGACCGCGAGGGCTCCGGGCGCTCATCGCTTTTGCGACCGCCCTCACCCCCCTGCTTCCCCTGGTGGCTCAAGAAGTGGACCCGAGGCATACCGCGCTGCCGCCGGACAAAGAAGCGGCCGTGCATTTGCAGGTTTTCCTGGACCGGGCAGAATTTTCTCCCGGGAAGATTGACGGACGCTATGGCGATTTCACGCGGCGGGCGCTGGAGCTCTATCGGAAAGCCAACGGACTCGCCGCTCCCCCGTCCGCAGACGTGCTGACAAAACCCAACGGGGAAAACAGCGACCCCAAGCCGTCTGTGGCCGATCTCGACCTTTCCAGCGCGGCCCCGATTTTCATCGACTATACCGTCCGTGAGGCGGATCTGAAAAACGTCGGCCTCTTGCCAGCCGCTGTCGAGGCGCAAGCCAAGCTTCCATCCCTGCCCTACCAATCCGCCGGTGAAGCGATCGCCGAAAAGTTCCATACGGATCAAAAATTTCTTGAGGAACTGAACCCCGGAAAAATCGGTTCCCTGAAAGCGGGCGACTCCGTACGGGTCCCCAACGTGGAGCCGTTCGAGCTCGCAGCCGTAAAAGATCTGTCCCAGAAAAAGTCGGATCAGCCAGCTGCAGATTCCGCAGAAAATGCCGCCCCCAATGGGAAGAGCTCCACATCGGCGCTGTCCTTGAAGGTGGACACCAAAACCAACATGCTCAGCGTTTACGACAACGAGCATCTTGTCGGCGCCTATCCGGTGACGATCGGGTCGAACCGGACCGAGTCGCCCCTCGGTGAGTGGAAAATCACCGGGGTCGCAAAAATGCCGGATTACCGCCACGACAAGGCAATGCTTGAGCGCGGGGAGCGCAGCAGCGAATTTGCGATTCTTCCTCCTGGGCCGAACAATCCCGTGGGGGTGATTTGGATCCAGCTCAACAAAAAGGGAATCGGGCTGCACGGGACGAGCGCGCCCGATACGATTGGCCGCTCGGAAAGCCATGGCTGCATCCGGTTGGCCAATTGGGATGTGATCCGACTTGCTGCAAAAGTAACGGCGGGCGTCGCCGTGGAGATCCGATGATGGGTGCTGTTTCAAGGATTCACTTCCTATGCTGCGAATCGTCCTGATTTTCCTGTCCTTGTGCGGGTGGGCGCAGGGCCAGAAGCCTGAACCTAAGGCAAGTCCATCCGAGCGGGCGGTAGCCTCGATCGAGACATCCGAGCTGATTGGCTTCGACGCGTATCCCGCAGAAGTTCAGCGCTTGATCGAGACCGGTCTGGCGCTGACCAAGCAGAATCTCACCTACACGTACGGCTCGGCGGACCCGGGAAAGGGCGGGATGGACTGCTCAGGCACGATTTATTACGTGCTGCAAAAAATCGGAGTCTTGGACGTGCCTCGGAGTGCGAGCGCCCAGTATGTCTGGACGCGAAAGGCCGGCACGTTCACCGCGGTGATCAGCCGGAAATTGGACAGCGTTGAACTGGAGGCGCTCCGGCCTGGAGACTTGCTATTCTGGACTGGCACCTATGAGGTCGCTGCCGATCCGCCGGTCACGCATGCGATGATCTATCTGGGAAAGCGCACAAGGGATGGAAAGCCGCTGATGTTCGGGGCCAGCAACGGTCGCGCCTACGATGGCCGGGCGATGTGGGGGGTCAGCGTCTTTGATTTTCGCATCCCAAAAGCAAGGCCCCTGGCAAAAAGCGCAACTTCTGCGGTGCCCTCCGGGGTTTTCATCGGTTACGCCCACATCCCTGGCCTAAATGCAAAACAAGGCCCGTAAGAGCCTCCGTCGGGTGGCAGAATTCGGAGAGCGTGGCATCTCCCGCTATGAAATCATTCCCCCCGCTAGCCGCCGGCCTCCTCGCTCTGAAGGGGAGGGGTCAGTCGTTTGACCAGTCACCAAGCGGATCATTCTGCACGTATGCACGGACTGACCCCGAGCGTCATATTCCCCTTTTTGGGCAACAGCTCGGCAAGGCCTGACCCTTTTGACAACTCCCTCCTCTGTCTGGAAAGATTTCATAATTGCTCACATCTGTCACATTATGGTAAGCTTCACGCATGAGTTTGGTTCCGCACTTGTCTGCCATTTTTCTTACTGTGGCTATTATGAGCGCAGAAACAGATGCGCCTACACTGGTTAAAGATGTTACCCTTCCCGTGTTTTATCAGGGCAAGAAGTCTGGAGAAATCGTCGTCAAAGCAGGCGCAAAGGTTACTGTCATTGAACGTAATAATCTTCAGGCTCATGTGACATACGGTCCTGCCGATGGATGGATCAGCACCTCCCATTTTTTGGCTACAGCAACGTCAACACCTGAGCCGTCGGCTGTCGCAATACCAAAGCAAACCATCCAACTCGATAGATTGGAGGCTGCCGCTATAATCGCTAGCGCAGCAGGTGCTAGTCAGTCCTTCACCTTCAATGGTCTCGAGTGGGCGCTTGAGTACTCAGAAACGCCAACTTCCAGTACAAGGCCACCGGATGAAATAACCTTCACGGCACGACCACCACGCGAACCGTCTCTGTCTTCTCCACCGCCAGTTGACTCATCTCGGCCAGTTTCCACTGAGATCAAGCTTCGTAACTGGCTCTCAAAGGCAAACGATACCGACGAAAAGTACGAACGAGCGATGGCAGATTATCGCTCAAAAAGCTACACCCTGACTCTAACTCAAGAGGGCTGGGAAAAGTTTACGAATTACTTACTGCTGGCTCGAGATTGGAGGGAGAAGAGCATAGCTCAAAGTCTTCCACACGGTGTGGAGAAGCCTTTAGGAGAAGTTGGAAAAATCAAATTAGTATTTCAAACCCCATCAACAGTCCTGATGGATGGCAAGAAAATCGAAATTGATGATCTGCTACGTGTAGCTCAAAGCGTGAAGGTGATGAATGCAACTTACCTTACTAATGCTCAGATCACAGTTGCAGAAGTAAAGAAGTGGAAGGTTGAAGAAAACAAGGATCCGTCAGATGAAAAAGATGCAAAAAAGCAAAAAACGGATCTGGTAGAAAAAGCTCTTTCAAACTGACCGTATCCTACTTCATAGTTCTAGCTAGATTCCGCTGTGAAGTGTCAGTTGCGTCCGCGGGAGCACAGCATTTTACATTCACAAAATATACCACGGCAACTCCTCTTACACCTGCAAAGAACCATGAGCCTACATAATAAATATATCTCGTCCATTTCCGCCACACGGCATGTATCCGGGATCCGCCAAGTTTCTCTGCTGGCACTGTTTTGTCTATCTGCCTGTACGCCAAGTCCAAAGCATTCAATTATAGGAAAGTGGGAAGGCATTGAGTTTCGACAAGGAGACAAAATAATGTCATCACAAGAAACCCAGCCAGAGTATGTCTTTTACAAAGACGGATCCTTTACATTGTCAAACCGAGGCAATCCTCCAATTTCCGTCGTTGGAAGATATTCATTTATCAGTGATAAAACAATACGCATTGACGCTGGAGACGCTTCTCGCATAGCTCAGATAACAGTGTCGAAAAAACAATTAAAATTAGAAACAGATCAAGGAATAACAATGATATTGAACAGAAACGACTAGTTAAATACCAAAATGCCCGTCCTCATATCCTCAAGCATCGCAGGAGTTGCAGGCGAGTACTTCGTCGCAGCGGAGCTTTCTCGAAGGGGTCTAGTTGCCTCCATTACATTGAGAGACAGTCAAGGTGTAGACATTCAGGTCGCGGATGGTTTAGCCGCTCGGACTATTACCATCCAATGTCACGGGTGTCCGGTTAACTGACTGATGAAGTTTTGGAAGATTCATAAAATGAGCGGCTTGCGTGACGAAATCGATGTGACGCATTTGAATTCTGGAGCCCCCTCAGACAGGCTGCCGCATGAATTCCGGCCGCTTCA
>JBGTAT010000109.1:0-4439 GCA_041749755.1 Terrimicrobiaceae bacterium
AGAAAGCCGCCACCTCGCCGACCGCCTGGCCAGCGAGGCGGGCCGCCTCGGCGAGATGCAGGAGCGGATGAAGCTCGAGTTTGAGAACCTGGCTGGACGGCTCCTGGAGGAGAAGAGCGCGAAGTTTCTGGAGCAAAACCAGCAGCATCTCGGAACATTACTCAACCCCCTGCGCGAGCGGATCGGCGAGTTCCGCGAGCGCATGGAAAAGATCCATACCGAGGAGGAAAAGTCCGCTGCCGCGCTTGGCATGCAGCTCAAGACGCTTCACGAGCTCAACCGGCAGATGGCCGAGGAGGCCGGCAACCTAACCAGCGCGCTCAAGGGGCAGTCGAAGAGCCAGGGATCCTGGGGCGAGCTCGTGCTGGAGCGGATTTTGGAAAAATGCGGCCTGACCAACGGCGTCGAGTACGAGACGCAGGCCTCCTACCAGGACGACGAGGGCGCCCGCAAAATGCCGGATGTCGTGATCCATCTCCCCGAGGGGAAGAACCTGATCGTTGATGCCAAGGTTTCTCTCACCGGCTACGAGCGCGCGGTGAATGCCGAATCAGGACCTGCGCGCGCGGCGGCGCTCCGCGAGCACGTCACCTCGGTCCGCCGCCACATCGACGAGCTTGCCCGCAAGGATTATCCCGGGCTCAAGAGCCTTCACTCGCCGGATTTTGTCCTCATGTTTGTGCCCGTTGAGCCGGCGCTCCACATCGCCCTCCAGGAAGATCCCTCCCTCTACGGAGACGCGTTCGAAAAAAATGTGGTCCTGGTTTCCTCATCCACTCTCCTGGTTGCCCTGCGCGCGGTCGAGAGCGTCTGGCGGCACCACAAGCAGACCGTCAACGCCCAGGAGATCGCGCGCCAGGCCGGCAACCTCCACGATGCGTTTGTCCTGTTCCTCGAATCTTTGCAGGAGGTCGGCTCGCGGCTGGATCAGGCCAAAGCCTCCTACGACCAGGCGCTGTCCCGGATTTCGACCGGCCGCGGCAACCTCGTGAAGCGCACGATGGACCTCCAGAAGCTGGGCGCGCGGGCGGACAAGCAGCTCCCGCCCGCGATCGCAAAGCTCGCCGGGGAAAGTGATTAATTTTTGTACCGCCGGCGGATGCGCTCGAGGTAGAAGATCCCGCCCGGCAGCCCCCAGACGAGATAGACAAACATGCCGGTGATGGAGATGAGGACGCCTGTGCCGCGAGCGAGCCCGCAGAGCTCGTGGAGGAGCTGGTCGAAGAGCCCTTCGCGGACGCCGATCCCGTTCAGGCTGATCGGCAGCGAGGAGATCGCAGTCACCAGCGGCATGATCGACGTCATGTCGAGGAACGTCACCTTGGCGGTGAAGGCGAGTGCCACAAAATAGAACGCCGCAAAATAGAAGAGCAGCATGGGAACCGTGTAGATCGCGCCCAGCAGGGCCTCGGTCCGGTTTTCTATGCAGAGCTGCCAGAGGGTCGAGAGCTTGACGATCTGAGCGCGCATCGGAAACCGCTCGGGAAGCCGGCCGACCAGATGGCGGCTGGTCAGAAAAAATGAGGCGATCAGCCCGATCCCGATGACAAAAAGCACGATCGCAAAAACCTTCATCGTATTCCCGACCGCAAAGCTGCTCGCAAACCACGCGCTCCGCGACCAGGCGAACCCGAGCCCCATCGCCACCAGCACGAGGACCGCGAGAAGCCGGTCGATCGCGACGCTCAGGAACCCGGCGGTCCGGTGCTCCGGGTGGTCGCGCATCAGGTAGATCACCCGCACCACGTCGCCGCCGGTCGTCCCGGGAAGAAACTGGTTAAAAAAAGCCCCGATAAAAAACAGCCGGCTGACCTCGGAGAGCCGCACGTGGACATGCAGCATCTTGAGAAAAAGCTGCCAGCGGAGGATTCCGAAAAGCTCGCAGAGCCCGGCCGAGGCGAGGGCTGCAAACATCCACCGCCAGTCGGCGGTCTCGAGCGCGTTCCACATCGCCGTCCGCCGCTGCGGGTCATGGAACAGCCACCACAGCAGGCCAACCGTTACGACAACCTGCAACCCCGTGAGGAGATGCTGGCCGAGCCTCGAGCCCGGCTTGGTCGCGGAGGTTGTGGTGCCCATCGTCGCGGGATCGTACAGCGAGATTCGGAAATGGAAAACGCAAAATCGTGCGGCGCGCTCCCTGCAACCGTAGCCTGGGCATCCTGCCCATGCCTGTATTTACGCCGTTCTACGGAAGGCCGGCGGCTTTCCAATCGACCCCGCGCATGTCGCCGGTCTGGAGGAATTTTTGGTGCATGGCGAACGCAGCGCTGAGCGTGGCCGGGGTCTGGCCTTTGGTGACGCTGTCGAAGTACCCGTGGAGCTCCTTGCGGAAGTCGGGGTGCGCACATTTGTCGACGATCAGGCGGGCGCGCTCGTGCGGGGTTTTGCAGCGGAGGTCGGCGACCCCCTGCTCGGTCACCACGACCTGCACCGAGTGCTCGCTGTGGTCCATGTGGCTCACGAGCGGGACGATCGGGCTGATCTTTCCGCCCTTCGCGAGCGACGGGCAGGTGAAGATCGAGATGTAGCCGTTGCGGGTGAAGTCCCCCGACCCGCCGATGCCGTTCATCATGCTCGAGCCCATCACGTGGGTCGAGTTGACGTTGCCCGAGAGGTCGACCTCGATCGCGGTGTTGATCGTGATGATCCCCAGGCGGCGGACCATCTCCGGGTTGTTCGTGATCTCCTGCGGACGCAGGCAGATGTGCTTTTTGTAGAACTCCAGGTTTCCGTAAACTTCTTTCAGGACGGCCGGGCTCACGGTCAGCGACGTCCCGGTCACAAACTTGCATTTCCCTTTCTGGATCAGCGCGATGACAGAGTCCTGGATCACCTCGGAGAACATCTCAAAATTCGGGATATCCGGGTTGTCGCCGAGGGCGGCCAGCACGGCGTTGGCAATGTTGCCGACCCCGGATTGGAGGGGCAAAAATTCTTTCGGGATCCGGCCGACCCGGATCTCAGCGGCGAGGAACTCGGCGACGTTCTGCCCGATCTTCTGCGTCGTCTCATCGGACGGGTCAAACGGGGCGACCTCGTCGGGGAGGCTGGTCTCGACGATGCCGGCGATCTTGGCTGGGTCGACCTTGATGTAGGGGAGACCGATCCGGGTCGAGCAATCTTTGAGCGGGATCGGATCCCGGTGCGGGGGGTCCATCGGCTGGTAGATGTCGTGAAGCCCGCGGAGCGCGGCCGGATGGTTCCGGTTCAGCTCGATGAGGATCTTGTCGGCGACGCCGCAGAACGTCGGAGCCGCCCCGACCGACGTCGTCGGCACGATCTCGCCGTCCTCCGTCACGTCGCACGCCTCGACGACCGCCCACTGGAATTTGCCGAGAAACCCGTAGCGAACCTGCTGCGGGAGGGTCGAGAGGTGCATGTCAAAAAACCGGGTTTTTCCGGAGTTGATGGCGGCGCGCAGGTGCTTGTTCGACTGGTAGGGGGTGCGCCAGGAGATCGCCTCCGCGAGGGCGAGCTCGCCATCGAGCGACTGCCCGGTCGAGGCCCCGGTGACCACGCCGATCTGGAGCGGCCGTCCCGCCTCGTGCTCGGCCTTGGCCCGCTTGGCCAGAGCTGTCGGGATTGCCTTGGCGGCCCCTGCGGGCGTGAACCCGCTGAACCCGATCGTGTCGTTGTGCTGGATGAGGGAAGCCGCTTCTTCGGCTGTCATGAATTTGTCCCGAATGGCCATGGTAGAGTCGTCTGTTTGAGTGTCGTTGATTGGTTTAGATAGGTTGATATTAGATTATCTAATATATTTCAACCAGTTTCTCGACACTGTGATGCGGAACAAGGAATTCGAGCCCCTGTCCATCGAGGAGACGGAGGTTTCCGAGCGGGTCGAGCCCGGCGAACCGGCCGGTGACCGGGTCGCCGTGGGAGAGGAGAATCCGAACCATCACCGGCTCGCTCCAGCGGCGGTTGAGCTCGGCGATGGCGGCGGCCATCCCGCCTTCCTGCATCTCCTGGTGGGCGTCGGCGAGGGCGTTGAGCGCGCGGACCGCAAGGCCAAAAATGTCCTGGGAGCTGGCGGGTTCCCCCGCGACCACCGCGAGGCTGGTCGCGATCTCAGCGAGCGCAGGGTCGGATTTCCAGGGCGTGTTGAAGACGTTGAGCCCGAAGCCGACGATCATCGTGTCCCGCGTGGATTGTTCGATCAGGAGGCCGCCTAGCTTTTTGTGTCCGGCCATCAGATCGTTCGGCCATCGCAGCCGGGCTCCGGGCACGCGGAGGTCCTCAAGCATGCGGACGAGATGGATGCCGACCATGAGGGAGAATCCGACCCAGCGCTGCGGCCCCCCGTCGGCTGGCAGGACGGCCGAGATCCAGAGGCCGCCGGGATCAGATACAAACACGCGTCCGAAGCGTCCGCGGCCGCCGGTTTGGAGGTCCGCGCGCACCGCGCTCCACGCGGGGAGATCGTAGGCGATGTCGCT
>JBGTAT010000110.1:0-4523 GCA_041749755.1 Terrimicrobiaceae bacterium
CTACTTTGAAAAGCTGTGCCTGATCCAGGTGAGCGCTGATGGCGGGCACTGGCTTGTCGACCCGCTTGCTGGCCTTGACCTCCAGCCGCTCTTTGATGTCGCCTGCTCCCGCCGCCTGGTTTTTCACGGGGCGGACTACGACCTGCGCCTCCTGCGGAGGGTGGGGACGTTCGAACCGGACAACCTCTTCGATACGATGATCGCGGCCCGCCTGTGCGGCCGCGCCGGGCTCGGGCTCGCCGCGCTCGTGGAAGACTTTTTCGGGATCACGCTCTCGAAGGCCTCGCAGAAGGCAAACTGGGCGATCCGGCCGCTGTCCGACCAGATGGTCGAGTACGCGCTAAACGACACCCGCTACCTCCTGGAGATCGCCGACAAGCTGGAGGCTGACCTGCGCCGTCTCGGCCGCTGGGAGTGGTTCGAGGAGTCCCGCGACCGGATGATCTCCTCGACGCGGGACGTCAAGGAACGTGATGACCAGACGGTCTGGCGGATTTCCGGAAGCTCCGCCCTCTCGCCGCGCGCGCAGGCAGTTCTGCGGATCCTCTGGTTCTGGCGGGATGCCGAAGCCCGCGGGTGGGACCGCCCGCCATTCCATGTCATCGGCAACGAGGACATGCTCCGCGTGGCCGACCAGGTGAGCAAGGGCAGCGACTACTCGACTCCCCGGATGAACGGCCGGCGGCGGAAAAGTTTTGAGGTTGTGCTGGCGCTCGCGCTGCAGATCCCGGAGAGCGAGTGGCCGGTCTTTGAAAAGGTCCGCCGCAAGCGGGCTCCGAAGGACTACCTGACACGCTTCGATGCGCTCAAAACCATCCGTGATGCGGCCGCTACCGAGCTCGGGCTGGATCCGGCGATCGTCGCTCCGCGCGGGGCGCTCGAAGCGATCGCCGCAGACCCTGCGTCAACGGCCCTGATGAACTGGCAACGCAAACTCCTCGGGCTGGATGTCCATGCCTGACGAGCAGGGAGATCTCATCTCTCTGGCGCTCGCCGAAGATATCGGCTCGGGCGATGTCACGTGCCGATGGTTTACCGGCCCAGACCGACTGGCCTGCGCGACGATCATCGCCAAGCAAACGTGCTGCCTCGCGGGGTGCGGGGTCGCGGCCGAAGTTTTCCGGAGGCTCGGCGTCACCGCGCGCGAGATCTGCGCCGATGGCTCCGCTCTCCAAGACCGCGACCCGGTCCTCGAGGTCTCCGGGTCCGCATCATCGATCCTCACCGCCGAGCGGACCGCGCTGAATTTTATTCAGCGGCTCTCCGGGGTGGCCACACTAGCCCTCACGTATGTCGAGGCGGTTGCGGGAACCGGCGCGGTGATCCTGGATACCCGCAAGACCACCCCGGGCATGCGGGCCCTGGAAAAAGCGGCCGTCGCGGCAGGTGGCGCAACGAACCACCGCGTCGGCCTCTACGACATGGTCATGGTCAAGGACAACCACCTCGCGGCCGGCACCAGCTGGAGCGACATCCAGGCCGCCATCGACCTCGCCAAAGCCGACCAGCCGGAACTCCGGATCGAACTTGAGGCGGATACCCTCGAGCAGGCGGACCAATTTTTTGCGATGCGTGGGGTGGACGTCGTGCTGCTCGACAACATGCCGCTGGAATGGCTTCGCGAGGCGGTGCGCCGCCGACCGGCCCACATCCGCCTCGAGGCGAGCGGAGGGGTGAACTTGCAAACGGTCCGCGCCATTGCCGAAACCGGCGTCGACTTTATCTCGGTGGGCGCCCTCACCCACTCGGCCCCGGCGGTAGACTTTTCGCTCGAACTGGTCGCGCAGGGCGGCTGAACATCGAACACTGAACATCGAACCGTTCAAAAACATGCTGTCTTACGAGGTCGGCCGCCGGATCGCGACGGCCGTCGCGCGCGCGTGGCCGGGATTTGACAGCAAGGGCTTTTTGCGCGGACTCGAGCCGGCCTTGGCTCCGCTGGAGCTCAAGGACCGCATGCTCTGCCTGGCCGACCGGCTTGAAGCCGGATTGCCACAGAAGCCGGCCGCCGCATTCAAGGTGCTAACCGGCGCGCTCGCTCGCGATGACAGCGATTTAGCCGGGCTGCGCGGGTTTGCGATTTGGCCGATCGGCGAGGTTGTCTCGCGGCGGGGGCTGGAAGATTTTCCTGCCGCGATGAAGGCGATCCGGGAGATCACGATCCGCTTCACCTCGGAGTTTGCGATCCGCCGGTTCCTCCGCGAGCGGCCGGACGAAACGCTTTCCCAGCTCGCCCGCTGGGTCGATGATCCGAACGAACACGTCCGCCGCCTGGTGAGCGAAGGTTCACGTCCGCTCCTGCCATGGGGCGGGAACCTGCCCGCGATCATGGCCAACCCGCAGCTCACGCTCCCGCTCCTCGAGCGCCTGCACGGGGATCCGTCGGAATACGTCCGGCGCTCGGTGGCCAACCACCTCAACGACATTTCCAAGCAGCATCCGAAGCTGGTCATCGAAACGCTCGCGCGATGGAAAGGCGCACAGAATCCCGGCTTCGACCAACTCGCCCACCGCGCGGCGCGCACGCTCGTCAAAAAGGGCGACCCGGCGGCCCTCGCGCTTTTTGGGTTTCGAGCCAGCCGATCCCTTCAGGTGGAGCGGTTTTTGCTCGCGCCCGACAGCCTCGCGGTCGGAGACGCGCTCGCGTACTCGTTCCGGATCCGCAATGCCGGCCGCGCCCGGGCCGCCGTGCTCTTCGACTACGCCGTTCACCACCAGAAAAAAGACGGACGCCTCACGCCGAAGGTCTTCAAAGGCCGCAAGCTCGAACTGGCTCCGGGCTCAGCGGCCGAGGTCGAGGGCCGCCACGTGATGCGCCAGGTCACGACCCGCACGTACCATCCCGGACAGCATGCGTTCGAAATTCTAATCAACGGGCAAAGCTCGGGAAAGCTTCCCTTCGAACTTACCGCGGGTCCGAAAGCCGCCCGAGAAACAGGCATGCCCCGGTCGGGACGTGCTGGACGGCAAAAATAAATGGCCTGTCGGCGCGGACCTCGATCGGATCCTCGTGGACCGGCAGGGACATCGCCCGCATCATGACCACTGCCGTGGCTGCCGCCGCCTCGATCCCCTTTTCATCGAGCGCAAAAAACGTCTTGTGAAAGACGTTCGAGATGTAGAGGTAGTCGTCCGGCCGCCGCGGGGCGATGCCATCGAAGTCCGCGCTTTTTTCCGGGATGTCAAACGCCGCGAGCATCCCGAGCGCTTGCAGGGTCTCCCCGAGCGGGAGGGTAGGCGGCTCGAGGCGGAATTTTGGAAGCGTGAGCGCGACGCTCTGGCGGGGGAGATTCGCACATTCGGCAAGCAGGCCGGCGGTCAGCCGGGATGCCGGCGCGTCGGGAAGGAATAGCGCAAACTGAAATTGCCCTCCGCGCAAGGGGACGCCGACCACAGTGAACCCGCCCGACTTTTTGTAGCCAAACGAATCGGTCCTTGCGATCGCCGGGACATCCGGCTTTTGGCCGGCAGCCACCTGGAATCCCATATCGGGGGCTTTGGAAAATTCCTCCTGCCACGGGGCCTTGAGGTAGAGGGCGTTGACGAGGACGAGCGTCGTGTCGCGGGTGATCCCGTTTGCCGGGATCAGGTTTTTGATCCGCTCCTGCGTCTGCTTTTCGACCCAGGCATTGATCAGGTCGGCCGCTGCTCCCGGGTTCGCACGGAAATCGACCGGCTCGAGCGGAGCGCCAAACGAATTCGAGCACAGGTCGAGAAATGCCGGCCGGAACGCAAACCCCTTGGCCCCGAAAAGCCGGTTGGCAATATTCAGCGACGTATCCTCCCCCGCACGCTTCGCGGACTCCCCGAGCGCCTGGTTCAGGGATTGAAACCCCTTCGCCAGTTCAGCCGCATCATCCGGAAACCCGAGGACGGACGCCATCTGCTCGCGTGTCGATCCGGCCGCCCCGGCATACGTCATCGCAAGGGCGGACTGGATCGAAAACGGCGAAAGGCAAAGGTTCCCAGGGGTCTTGATCGCCTCAAAAATCCGGAGCCCACCGGAGTTGGTGGCGACGATTGCTGGATCGGCGGCCCATGCGGTGGCGAGCGGGAGTAACAGCGCGAGCAGGGGAGATCTCATGGCGCGAGGGTAATGGGGGAGCGCAGAAATCACAAGCGGGCATCAAAAAGCAACTTCCGAACCGCCCGCCTGTGCGGGGACGGCATCGGCGGCAGCGCATCGGCCGCAAACGCGGTCCATCCCTTTCGCGGTGGGCCACGGAAGACGTCCATGCGAATCCGATGGCGCGTCACGGCAAACGTCACTTCCAAGGCGGGCGGTTTGTCTGCGGGCTGCGCCGGGGGGAGGAGCCAGAGTCCCTTCCAGCGGGGGCCGGGGGATGGGATCAGAAAAATCTTTCCGCTGCGAACCGCCAAGGTCCGCAGGTCGCTCTCGTGGATGAGTCCGGGCTTGGGTGGTTTGGCCGGGATGGCGGCCGGCTGTTTGGCCTGGCAAAACCGGCGCACCGGGCACGCGGGGCAGTCCGGCTTCCCGGCCCGGCAGATCGTGGCGCCGAGGT
>JBGTAT010000111.1:0-6858 GCA_041749755.1 Terrimicrobiaceae bacterium
GGACCTATTCCGGCTTCTTCGGCGCCGTGGCCGGGCACCCGCAGCGCCCGCCGCAGCCCGCTTTCGGCTTTCGCCGAAACGCCCGCGCGATGAGGTAAGCCGCCGCGCCTACGATGGCCACCGCGATGACGACAGCTTCGATCATAGCCGGCTCCCGATCTGGTAGATGACGACCGCCGCGACCCAGGCGGTGGCGGTCATGAAGACGAACGACCCGATCGCCCAGCTCCAGCTGAGCTCCTTGGCGACGACGGCGACGGTTGCCCCGCACTGCAGGCAGAGGGCAAAGAAGACCATGAGGGCGAAGACGACCGGAAGCGTGTAGACTGGCTGGCCGGCGCGCGGTCCCTCATGCCACTTTTCGTTGGCCAGGATGCTGCGGAGGTCATCCGAGCCTTCGTCCACGTCGGCCCCGAGGTTGTAGATGATTCCCATCGTGGCGATGATGACCTCCCGGGCAGGAAAGCTGGAGAGCACGCCGACCGTGATCTTCCAATCAAATCCGGCCGGGTCAAAGACGGGCTGCGCAAATTTTCCGAATTGCCCGAGGTAGCTCTGCTCGATGTAGGCGCCCTCGATCCGATGGGCGAGCTTTTGGGACAGCGCGGATTCCGGATCTTCGAGGGCGGCGGCGAGTCCGGGGGTCACCTGGTTGGCGGCGAGGAACGTTGCGGTGGCTTCCTCAGCGACCGATTCGGGCCTGGGGAAATAGAGGAGCGCCCAGATGATGACCGAGAACGCGAGGATGACGGTGCCGGCGCGGACGAGAAATTCGCGGCCGCGCTCCCACATGCGGATCACGACATTGCGAAAGGTTGGGACCCGGTAGTCGGGCATTTCGAGGATGAACGGCTGCGCCTTGATGCGGAGGATGCAGCGGTTCATGAGCCAGGCAAGCGGCATGGCCACGGCCGCCCCGACGAAGTGCATCAGAAAAAGGGTCCACCCGGCAACGATCGGGCCGTGGAAGGGCTCGACAAAAGCGCCGATGAGGAGCACGTAAACCGGCAAGCGCGCCGAGCAGCTCATGAACGGGGTCATGAGGATCGTCGTGAGCCGCGCCTTCGGGTCCTCGAGCGTGCGCGCCGCCATCACCCCGGGGATCGCACACGCGTAGCCGGAGAGGAGCGGCACAAAACTTTTTCCGTTCAGCCCGCACCACCCGAACAGCTTGTCCATGAGGAACGCGGCTCGCGCAAGGTACCCGGTATCTTCGAGCACGGCAATGAAGAGGAAGAGGAGCAAGATTTGTGGGAGGAAGACGACGACGCCGCCGACCCCGGCGATGATGCCGTCGGACACCAGGCTCTGGAGCATCGGCGTGCCCTCGAGCAGGGGAGAGACCTGGTCCTGGACCCAGCCGGTGCATGTTTCGATCAGGTCCATGAGCGGGCCGGCCCAGGCGTAGAGGCTCTGGAAGACGACGTACATGACGCCGAAAAAGATGAGCGTTCCCCAGAACCGGTTAAGCAGGAGCGCATCGACCGAGTCCCTCGTGCGAGCCACCATGCCATCGCCCTGGACGACACCTTCAAGGAGCGCGGCGAGATGGCGGTAGTGGAGCACCGGCTCAGCCGACGCGGGATTCATCCCCCGCTCGAGGATCTTTTCGCGCGCGGTCCGCAGGATCGCCGGAAGTTTGTCCCGGTGTCCTGCCCGGTCGGCAAAGGCGCTGTCCGTATCGAAGATCATGCGCAGGGCTTCCGGCCCGGTGACCTCGACCCCGAACTGCCCGAGGCCATTGAGAACGACGTCGCGCGCGTCCTCGATGAAGTCCGGCCAAAGGATCCGCGGGATTTGGCGGGGGTCGGCCAACGAATGGACGAGAGCCTTTTTCAGGTCCTCGAGCCCGTCGCCGCGCTTGGCCACGGTCGTGACGACCGGGACGCCGAGGCGGTCGGCCAGAAGCTCGTGGTCGATTTTCAGGCCGTTTCGTTTTGCCGCATCCCATTGGTTAAGCGCGATGACCATCGGGATCCCGAGCTCGGCCGCCTCCGAGACCAGGAGCATGTTGCGCTTGATGTTCGTGGCATCGACCACGCAGACGATCAGGTCGGGGGCCATGTGGCCAGCCCGCCCGCCGAGCGCGTCCATCACGACCCGCTCGTCGGGCGATGCGGCCGCGAGGCTGTAGGTTCCGGGGAGGTCGACCAGCTCGATCTTCACCCCGCCCAGCTCGAAGGCTCCCACCTTTTTTTCGACCGTGATGCCCGGGTAATTGGCGATGTGCTGACGGAGCCCGGTGAGGCGGTTGAAGAGCGTCGATTTTCCGGTGTTCGGATTTCCGAGCAACGCGATCCGGACCGGGCGGGCGGCAGTGGCGATCATGCCACCTCCTTCACTTCAATCAGGTCGGCCTCAGCGCGCCGGACGCTGATTTCCTGTCCCTCCATCTCGATCGAGATCGGATCCCCCAGCGGGGCGATCCGGGAAATCCGGACCCGGCATCCCGGAAGAAAGCCGAGCGCGGCCAGCCGTCCGGCGCGCCCGCAGGAGCTGGAGATCGAAACGACCTCCAGCGGCCGGTCATGGTGAATTTCGCCAAGTGTGCTCATAGGGTCTCCTTAGAAAGTAATCGATGCGCGCCCGCCGACAACCAGCGCGTTGCCAAGGTTGTCGGCCCCGCCGGGGTTCATGATATACTGCAAGTCCGGCTGGACGACGAGCCAGGGAGTCAGTGCGGCCTGGTAGGTGAATTCCACGACCATCTCCGCGCCCTGCGGTGACGAGCCTTGCGCGGCGATCCCGTCGCGAGCCCCCTGGCTGAGCTGGGCGTAGCCGAGCGCAATCCCGATCGTGTCGCGGCCCCTCGTGGGAATCAGACCCTTGTACGTGAAACCGGTATCAAAATAAAAGTCGACGAAGTTCCGGTCGGTCGGTGTGAACGCGATGCGCCCGAACCAGCCAAGCCCCTGGTCGGATTTTTCAAGGGTCGCAGGTGCTTTAAAACTTTTTCCCCCTCCATCGCTAACCGACTTCCCATCTTTGCAGAGCCCCGCGGGGGCGTCCGCCCCGGCGGGTTCGCGGAACATCATCTGGTCGAGGACCGCATAATATCCAGAGTTCCCGGAGCCCGTTGTCCCGGCGAGCGCGTCAGCACTCCGGCCGGTTTGGAACCAGGCGCCCGCTTTGAGCTGTCCCGGCAGCCCGGCCTCGTCCTCCCGATGGTTCCAGCGGACCTGCGCCTCATTCAAAAACGTGTACCCGGTCTCCGCCTCCAGGCTCCACCGGAATCCGTGGCGGTTCACGTCCTGCGCGAAGACGTTTCCTTGAAAGACGGCGGTTTGAAGCGTGATCCAATCTGCCGGGTTCACCGCAAGGCGTGCCCCCGGCGTCCCCATCGGGAAGCCGGGCCCTCCGTTCGGAATATTTGTGTAGGCAAATGCCGGCCAGCCAAACGTCCCGTTGATGAATAGGCCGGAATAGTCGGAGATCACGAATTCCGAGTCGGCCGAGAGCTGGCCGACCCGAAGCGAGAATTTGTCATCTAGAAAGGTCTGCTGGAACCAGAGCTCGAACATCCGCAGCGTGTTGAATCCGGCGATGCTCGAGATCGTCAGAAAATTCCCGACAAGATCTTCGCTCGCATCGCGGCCGCTGAGCCAGAGCCATGTCGTGCTCACGCTCGCCCCCTGCCATCCGACCGCTTTTTCCAAGTCAACCTCCACCCCGAAATCCAGCAGCCCGGTATAAACCGACCCGGTCTTCAGCCCTCCGGCCGTGTTCCCCCAGACCTCAACGGTGTACCCGCCAAAGATCTCGACCCCGTGGTCGGAGAGCGCCGGACGGACCCCTCGCCAGTCCCCAGTGGCCTGCTCCCAATCAAAAATCGGCGCTGCGTCGGATTGTGCCCGCCCACTTTCGATGGATGGTCCAAGAAACAATACAACGCCAAGCACCCACAGGTTTGCCTTCATCGGTCGCCACACTGCCGAGCTTCCGAAACCACGTCAAATCTAAATTTGAGAACTATTCTCAATATGAGAAAACGAATCTTTTGAGGTCCATTTGGAATCACGCCCCCTCGCAGTGGGAAGAGCTCGAGGGTTTTCCTGACTGGGTCCGGCAGTGCATTCGGAACCGATAGGCACTGAGCAAGAGCGAGATTCCGACAAGAAGAATGGCCGCGGACGACGGTTCGGGGATTGGCCGCAAGCCAATGATGCCATGCTCCGTATCGAACATGACGTCGTATTGGTAGAACAGCGGGATGCCGGAGTTGAGACTGCCATCCGCGCTGCCGTCGGCCACCGAGATCAAATTTTGGTAGGGGGTCGTCCCGGTTGGATCGGTCAGCCAGTCGAGAGACGTGGCCAGCTCCCCGGTGAGAGGATTATTGGTGCCCGCGACATCGACTCGAAACAGCGCGCCATCGGCAATTCGGATCGGATTCTCCCCGAGCAGGCTCGGCGGCGGATCGAGCTCCGTTCCGGTGGTCACGTGGGTATCAAGGCCCCCGGTATCGAGGATCAAATCTGCCGTGGCATGGTATTCGTCCAGGCCTTTCGTGATGGTGTAATTGGCTGTCGTCTGCGCTTGCGGGTAGAGGTTCACCGTCGTCCCGTTGTCATTTGTGAAATTCCCCATGGAGGCATTCATGGCGATCAGGATGGGGAACGAGTTGATCATTTCATCGCTCAGCCCGACGGTGAGGGTTGCACTCGAGGAACCCTGCCCTCCGGTATGCACAACAAACCCCTTTGTGAGCCCCGGAGAGATCGGGATCTGCCCGAGAACGCTTGTGAAATTGCCGTTCCCTGGCTCGGATTTATTCAGGCCCGCGCCAAGGGTGCCAAAAAACTGGTTGCTTTCCGGCGGGATCGGGGGGGAGTGATTGATATCCGCATCCCAGTTAGGGTGGATCGCTGGCGGAGTCGTGATTGCGCCCAGCCTGACGTTCTCGACAGGGACGGGACCGGCTGTGGTGGTGAAGGTGAGCGTGGTGTGGGCGACCTCGCCTTGGTACCTCAGGGCCCCGCTGCCATAGCTGATATCAAACGTTTCCGAAGGACTTGTGCTGGCGAAGGCGCCGGTCCAGGCTGTGGAATTCCCCTTGGCCGTGAGGAAGCCAACCGACCCGGTGTCCAATAAATAGGTGAATGGCTGCGGCGCAGTACCCAGCTGAACCGAAATTCCGATTTGGTTGGACGGAAAGAGGGTGAGCGGGATGACAACCTGCGCAGGAAGCGGGACCGCCGCCGAGAGACCGAGGATCACAGCGGCCAGAATCCGGTAATTTTTCAGATGTGAGTGGTAGGAATTCATCACAAAATCAGGAGAAGTCTCTAGCGTGCTTTTTCAGGAAAATCAACCGGTAGTCCGGTGCCAACGATATTGCTTAGAGGTACATCTTGCCGGGCGGCTTGGGTTCGGGCAGGTTTCCCTGCCATGCTGACAGTTTCCCGTGTTACAAAGTCCTTCGGCGGCCGTGTGCTGTTTGAAGATGCGTCCCTGCAGGTGAATTCCGGGGACCGGATTGGCCTGATCGGCCCGAACGGGGCCGGCAAGACGACGCTCTTCTCGCTGCTTTTGAGGTTGGAGGATCCGGATGATGGCACGATCAGCCTGCAGCGCGGGGTGCGGTGCGGGTACCTGCCGCAGGAGACCGCGGCCGGGGCGGATTCGACGGTGATCGAGCTGGCTTCGGGGGAGGAGCCGGACGGGCGGGCCGAGGCGAAGGCGAAGCGGATCCTCTCCGGGCTGGCTTTCCGCGAGCAGGATTTCGAGCGGCCGGTGCGGGAGCTTAGCGGCGGTTGGATCATGCGGGCGCATCTCGCGCGGCTCCTGGTCGAGGAGCCGGATCTTCTTCTGCTCGACGAGCCGACAAACCACCTCGATCTGGAGACGCTTGGCTGGTTTCAAAACCACCTGCTCGGGTACCCGGGCGCGATTCTTGCCATCTCGCATGACCGCGAATTTTTGAACACCCTGTGCCGGGGGGTGGTGGAAATCCGGCACCGCAAGCTCGTCCGTTACACGGGGAATTTTGACAGCTACCTGGAGCAGAAGAAGGCGCGCGAAGACCAGCAGCTCGCCGCGTATCGCAACCAGCAAAAAGAAATCGAGCACCTTGAGCAGTTCATCGCCCGGTTCCGTGCAAAGGCCAGCAAGGCGGCGCAGGCGCAGGACCGCATCAAGCAGCTCGCCCGGATGGATAGGATCGAGGCGCCGGAGTCCGACGAGCCGACCGTGCACTTCCGTTTCCCGCAGCCGCCGCGCGGAGGCCAGCGTGTCATGAGCCTGGAAGGGGTCCGCCAAGCGTATGGCGAGCACGTCGTTTACGAAAACCTTCACCTCCGGGTCGAGCGCGGACAGCGGATCGTTCTGGTCGGCCCGAACGGGGCTGGAAAATCGACATTATTGAAGATCATGGCCGGCAACATCCCGATCGAGGCCGGCGAGCGGACGGCCGGGCACAACGTCGGGATCGGGTATTTTGCCCAGCACCGCACGGATGCCCTGGACGTGAAGAAGTCTGTCCTTGAGGAGGTGCAGAGCATCTCGCGGCCGGTTCCCGAGCAGGCGGCGCGCAACGTGCTCGGGGCCTTCCTCTTTCGGGGCGACGACGTGTTCAAGCCGGTGAGCGTGCTCAGTGGCGGTGAGAAGAGCCGCCTTGCGCTGGTGAAGCTCCTGTTGGATCCTCCGAACCTGCTCCTGCTCGACGAGCCCACCACCCACCTCGACATGGCAAGCATCGACGCACTCATCCGGGCGCTCGGGCCGTACGATGGCACGATCGTCTTTGTGAGCCACGACGTGCATTTCATCCGCGCGATCGCCACCTCGGTGATCCACGTGCAGTCCGGGCGACTGACCCCGTATGCCGGCGACTACGCGTACTATCTCGACAAATCGCGG
>JBGTAT010000112.1:0-1588 GCA_041749755.1 Terrimicrobiaceae bacterium
GGTCGGCGACGCCCGGCTCACGATGCCCGAGCTCCATGCCGTCGTCCTCGTCGGCGGCGCAACCCGGATGCCCGCCGTCCGCTCGCTCGTCGCAGAAATTTTCGGGCGCGAGCCGGACACCAGCCAGCACCCGGACGAGGCGGTTGCGATCGGGGCCACGATCCAGGCCGGGATCCTGAGCGGCGACGTGCAGAACGTGACCCTGCTCGATGTGACCCCGCTCTCGCTCGGCATCGAAACCTTCGGCGGCCTCATGAACGTGATCATCCCCCGGAACACGACGATCCCGTGCAAGGCTGGTGAGATGTTTACCAACGCCGTGGCCAACCAGTCCGGCATGCGGATCTCCGTGCTCCAGGGCGAGCGGGAGATGGCCAAAGATAACTGGATGCTCGGCACGTTCGACGTGCCGTTCGCCCCGCTGCCCAAAGGCCAGGCCCGCGTCGGCGTCCAGTTCGAACTCGATGCCAACGGGATCCTCAACGTCCTCGCACGCGACATCGCCAAGGGCACCGATACCGTCGTCCGCATCGAAAGCGCGGTCGAGGTCACCGATGAGGCGGTCGAAAAAATGTTGGGGGACTCGCTCGAACATGCCTTCGAGGACATGGACGAACGGGTCTTCACGGAAGCCTGCCTGAAGGCGGACGAAATGCTGCCCGCCGTCGAGGCCGCCCTCCTCCAACTCGGCGAAGGCGTCCCCGCCGCCGAGACTGCCGCTCTGCGCGAGCTCATGGACAATGTGCTAGCGGCCCGCAGCGCCCGCTCATCCTCCCGCCTGAAAAAATCCCTCGTCGCCCTCGACAAAGCCACCCAGCCCCTCGCCACCCTCCTCCTCGAGCGCGTGCTCAAGTCCAACGCTTGATGATCCGACCGAGGCGCTTTGGAACCATGCTGCGCAGGTTCGCTGGGCGGACGGCGCCACCGATGCCAATGGCGTATACACCGCAGGGGGATTCGTTCTCACGGCAGGAAATGTTCGGTCCGTCCTCAGAAGACCACCTCGCACGCCTGAGAAAAGCGTCCGCATCCAGGACTAGTACCCCCCGTGCAGGCGGATCAATCGCTTGCGGATGGAATCATTTGGCGAAGTTTAGCATTTCAAAGGCGTCAATACGCGGGACTGACCCCAATCCCAATACTCGTGTCGGGTCGGACTTGCTAGCGCCTTTGCGTCGGGCCAGTTTGAAGCCAGCAGCAGATGACCTCTGTTCGGCGGCCTGCACGGGTTGATTGCCCGGCCTCGACTTCGTTCTTCCCAGATCACCCGCGATCCCTCACGCTAGGGGGAGCATGGATAACGCGTATGCCTTTGTGATGGCCGGCGGCAGCGGGGAGCGCTTCTGGCCCATGAGCAGACAATCCACCCCCAAGCACCTGCTGCGCCTGCTCGATGAGCGCACGCTTCTGGAAACGACGGTGGAGCGGCTGCGGGGGGTGATCCCGTCGGAGAATATTTTTATCCTCACGAATGTGTCCCATGCGGATTCCGTGCGTGCAACCATACCCTGGGTTACTGCGGACCACGTCATCGCCGATCCTGCGAAGCGCGACACCGCGCCCGCCTGCGCGCTCGCAACGGCCATCG
>JBGTAT010000113.1:0-4229 GCA_041749755.1 Terrimicrobiaceae bacterium
CCTCGCGGGGCGCGCTGCCCTCCGCGAACGTCTCGTTCCAGACGCGGAAATCAGCGTCCGGCTTTTTGGTGTCCCTCATTGCCACGCCGCGAAGCTTTCCATCACCCTCCCGGCGGTCAAGCGCAATCCGCCTCAGGCAAAAACATCCTGACCGTCCGCCCGGTCGATGAGGCGGCGGATGCGGAAGATGTGGGCCGGGCGGGAATGCGGGTTGAGCGAGACAAAATTTCTTGCGCCCCGCCAGGAGAAGCGCTCGCCGGTCAGGAGGTCCTCGACAACATAAGGATCGTTTTCGCCGATTTCAAAATCTGCGAGCGGGACGTGCACGAACGCGGTCTGCGGCTGCCACGGGTCGACGGTGACGACGATGAGCAGCAGGTTGTCGAGCGATTCGGTCGCCTTGCTGAAGCAGAGGATCTGGTCGTTTTCGGCGATCTGGACGCGGAGGTTGGCATATTCGCGCAGGGCGCGGTTCTGGCGGCGGATTGTGTTGAGCTTCGTCAGGTAGTCCTTGATGTTGCCCGGCGCGTTCCAGTCGCGGCCTTTGAACTGGTATTTTTCCGAATCGAGGTACTCTTCCTTCCCCGGGATCGGGGTGTTTTCGCAGAGCTCGAACCCGCTGTAGATCCCGTAGACCGGGCACGCCATCGCCGCAAGCACCGACCGGATCAGGAACGCCGGACGCCCGCCGGTCTGCAGGAACTCAGGCAAAATATCCGGGGTGTTCGTAAAAAAGTTTGCGCGGAAAAATTCTTTAAGGTCCGACTGCGTGAGTTCGGTGAAGTATTCCGCGAGCTCCTGCTTGGTATTCCTCCACGTGAAGTAGGTGTAGCTCTGGTTGAACCCGGCCTTTGCGAGCTCCTGCATCATCTTCGGGCGGGTGAACGCCTCGCTGAGGAAGACGGCGTCGGGAAAGCGACACTTGACCTCCGCGATCACCCACTCCCAGAACGACACCGGCTTCGTGTGCGGATTGTCGACCCGGAAGATCCGGACCCCCCGCTCGCACCAGAAGACGATCACGCTCTTCAGCTCGTCCCAGAGCTCGCGCCAGTTCTTGTTGTGGAAATTCAGCGGGTAGACGTCCTCGTATTTTTTCGGCGGGTTTTCGGCGTATTTGATCGTGCCGTCCGGACGCTTGAAGAACCATTCCGGGTGGGCTTTGACGTACGGATGGTCGGGTGAGCAGTTGATCGCAAAGTCGAGCGCGATCTCCATCCCGCGCGCCCGGACCTCGCCGACGAGCCACTCAAAATCTTTGAGCGTGCCGAGCTCGGGGGCGACGTCCTTGTGCCCGCCGCCATTGACCCCCTGCTTGCAGTTCCCGATCGCGTACGGCACGCCGGGCTCGCCGGGCTCGCAGAGCAGCGAGTTGTTACGGCCCTTCCGGTTCGACGTCCCGATCGGGTGGATCGGTGGAAAGTAGATCACGTCGAACCCCATCGCCTTCGCGTCGTCCACCCGCCCGAGGGCGTCGCGGAATTTTGAGCCGGCATCCGGCTTGCCCTCCGCCGAGCGGGGGAAAAATTCGTACCAGGCGGCGAACGTCGCACGGTCGCGGTCGACCCAGACCGGGTGGAATGGCTCGGCGGTCGTAGCGATCGACCGGTCGGCATATACCGTCATCAGTCCGCAGAGTTCCGGATCGTGAGCGATCAGGTGGGCCTGCTCCGCATCGGCCGATTTGAGAAAGCCGGCGAAGGACTTCAGGATTTTGGCGTCCTCCTTTCCGGCGCGCGCTGCGGCGGCAAGGACAAACCCGGCCCCCTCGAGGATCTCGCTGGAAAGCTCGCGCAGGCCGGCCTCAAACTTTTTGTCGAGCTCGTGCTGCCACGAAAAATAGACATCCCCCCATGCCTCGATCGTGAACTCCCACGGTCCCGCCTCGGTGACGCAAAGCGTGCCGGTCCACCGGTCATTGATGAGCGCCCGCATCGGGGTCTCCCGCCATGCCGCCTCGCCGGACCGCCGCCACTTGAGAACCGCCGTCACCTCGTCGTGGCCTTCCTTGAAGATGTCCGCCTCGACCGTGATTTCTTCGCCGACTGCGCGCTTGATCGCGTAGCGTGCGTTGTCGAGGGACGGGGTGATGCGCCGGATGATGGCGGTTTCGGGCTGTTTGTTCATGGCAGTGAGTCGAGTATGCGGGCAAGGTCCTGCAATCCGTCAAGGCGTGAGGTGACCTCCTGGAGCGATCGTTTGGCTGCCGGGATGTGGCCGAGGAAGTCGGCCCGGCCCTTTTGCAGGCCCAAAAACCCATAGGCCCCGAGGGCCTGCATGAGCCGCTGGAGCGCGCACCAGTCGAAAATCTCCCGAAAATCTCCGGCGACATCCGCGCCCGAGCGCCGGCCGAGGCGCTCGTAAAACCCGAGAAGCTCCTCGCGCTCTGAGGCCTCCAGCGAGACGTACGGGTCGTAGAGGAGCGAGGCGACGTCGTAGGCCGCGAGCCCCGGCCGCATCCCCTGGAAGTCGATCAGCCACGCGGTTCCGTCGAGGATCAAAATGTTTTGCGACTGAAAGTCGCGGTGTACGAGGACGCGGGGGAGGGCGGAGAGCCGGGAGGCGGCAGACAGAAGCGCGGGGAGCGCGGCGAGCCGGTCGACGTCGGCCGCCGGTACCCGGAAGTGGTTGCCGAGGCAGTGCTCAAAAAAGTATCCCTGCTCCCAGAGGTAGAGCGGCTCGCTAAACTCCCGCTCAAGGACCAGGCTGGTGCCGGCCAGGTTCCGGGTCGCGGCGCTGTGCATCTTAAACGCCTCGATGAGCGCGGATTCGTAGAGCGGGCGCCGCTCGGTCCAAGGCCGGTCGCGAAACGCCCACAGGTCGTTCTCGCCGAGATCCTGCATCCAGATCAGCCCCTCCTCCGCATCGTGGAGATAGATGTGCGGGACCTGCACGCCGGAGCTGGAGAGGAACCGGGCGATGTCGACGTAGTGGCGGTTTTCCTCCTTGTGCCCGGAGTACTTCACCAAAATCATCGAGCGCCCGCCCGCCCGGATCCGGTAAAACTTTCTGTCCGAGCCGCCTTTTTCGACCGCGCTGACTTCGAAGTCCTCCGCCGAGTATCCGGGGAACCTCTCCATCGTGTGGTCGATGACTTGTCGAATCGCGAGCATCGTGGCAGTCAATACATCCGGCCCGGGGAATTCAATCCTGCATGCGCACCAGGCATTCCTGCAAAAACCCGTAGAACCCGACCTGAAAAAGTGCCATGCCGCGCGGGTCGCCCGGGTCGGGCGCGACCTCGGCCGCCATATCCGCCTCCCCGAACCCGCCCTCTTCGGCGATCGCAAGGCGGGCCTGGTTGAGAGCGCCCATCCAGGCGTCGGAGTGGTTTTTCGGGATCCGCAAGGCGGCCCCCTTTTTTTTCTCGGCAACCCCCCGCAGGTCGGCCTGCACGGTCTCGCGGTCAGATTGAAACAATGCCATGAGCTCGGGCTGGACGAGGGCCTTCCAGTCTTCCCGGATGCCGTCGTCATTTGCCGGGTCCGGCAGGAACCGCTCCTCGACCCCCGGGTGCTTCGACGCCGCGCGCACCGGGATGTCGCGGAGAAGCTGGAGCAGGAATGCCGGAATATCCTCAATGAGCAAATCGCCCTCGGCCGTGGGTTGAAGCGTCATGGCTGTGTGCGCTCCAGGGTGGCCAGCAGGAGGTGGGAGTGGAGCTGCTGGACGTAGAGCTCGGCCTTTTCGCGGGCCCCGGTCCAGACGATCGAACGCCCCCGCTTGTGGACCTCCATCATGTGCTGCTCGGCCTTCTCCTTCGAAAACCCAAACACCCTCCGGAAAATCAGGCTCACGTAGCTCATCAGGTTGACCGGGTCGTTGTGGACGACCACGTTCCAGGGCGTGTCGAGGCCGGATTTTGTCTCCTGTTCCGGACTGTCGAGCGATGGCATCGGAGAATTAAAAACTACTTCCGGCAAAAGTAAACGAACGCCGGTGGAAAATTTGCCAGGACGACCGGCGAGCGCCGGATCTGGCGGAAGTGTTCGCCGAGTTTATCGCGGAACGCGCGCCCCGCTTTGAGCCGGTGCGGCCCGAAGTAGGCGAACGTGGCAAACGTGCCCTCCGGGTGCAGGGCCGCTGTGATCTGCCGGAGGAGCGACTCCTGCAAAGGCTCCCCGAACGCCGCCCACGGAAGCCCGGAGACAACCGAGTCCGGCGAGCCGTGCCCGTCGAGGTGGACGTCCAGCTCGGTGGCACATCCGGCGATCACACGCGCATCGGGA
>JBGTAT010000114.1:0-3670 GCA_041749755.1 Terrimicrobiaceae bacterium
GAACTTTGCAGCTTTTGAGTGTTCACCCGTTTGAGAAAATGACTATGCATGAGCTACTTACAGAGAACGACTTCAGACATTTGGAACCATTAGCTTCTAACCAACTGCTGTTGTGGAACTTATAACCGGACACTTGTGATCGCACTTGGGAATCTTGCGCCGCCGGGCTGTGGCGCTGATTTGCTCGATGAGAAAGGCAACGCCCTCGATCGTGTTATCGACGGCAAAAGGCTGCCGCAGGATATCTCCGTTGCCGTCGCAGCAAAGAGCCACATGTTTACGTTTGGCGTAGTCGAGCGCGACGCATAGGACTTTGCGTGGATCTGACGCCCGCTCGAAAAGAGCCCGAAGTAGAGCGTTCTGGTTGCGGTAGATGGAAGCGGCCGGTTGCTGGGATGATGGTTTTATTTTCATGGCACCTCGAAGATGCCATTGCGGCAGCTTCAACACGCCTTCCGAAGCAGTCCGGCGAGCTGGAGCCCTACGGGCTCGCCCGCCTGCTTCGGAAGGCATGTTGAAAAGGTACCAGTTCTGAATGGCGTTAAGTTAAGCCCCGAAGGGGCTTCATCCTCTAGCCCAGGGCAAGCGCCAGCGCCGCCCTGGGTCATGGAGAATAAGCGCCCCTGCCCTGTAGGGGCAGTATCCCCCAAGCCCCTTATCTTAACGCCATTCGGGTCAGTTCTTCCATGTTGATATTCTGCAAAATCAGACAGAAGACGGGCATGCCAAGAAAAGCTCGGGTTGAGTATGAGGGAGCGATTTACCTGTGATGGACCGTGGCGACCGGTTGGAAGCGATGTATCGGGACGAGGAGGATCGGGAGATGTTTTTAAAAACCCTGGGCAGGTGTGCGAACGCAGTGGATGGCAGGTTCACGCCTATGTCCTGATGGGCAACCATTATCACCTCCTGCTTGAGACCCCGGAGGCAAATCTTTCGCGCGGAATGCGGCTGCTGCAAGGGATCTATACGATTCGGCACAATGCGCGTTACCGGTCGCTGCAATCACCTACGATTCAAAAGGCCGGGCCATCAAAACCAAGTCTCCCACCGGAGCTGAATGGGATGTGACCTACCTGGATAACTGGAGCGTGGTGGAAACCATCACCGACCCACTCGATGCCGAGACAAGTTTCGAATACGACACGCGCCTGAATCGGATCGAGCCTTGATGGGCATTCCACTCATTTGCTCGGGCGGAGCATGAAGCTGGTGAGCAGGCGGGTGAGGATGACCTCGTCGCCGGCCTGGCTGGTCACCATCTGCAGGTTCGCGTTGGCGCATCCCTGGAATGCCCGGAAGAGTTCGGCGGATGTGTAGTGGACGGAGCTGCGGGCGGCGATCCCGAGCGGGTACGTGTTCAGGGTGCCGTCTTTTTTTCTGGGCAGATGGTCGATGTCGGACGGTTTGAGCCGGTTCAGGGCGGACGCAAAAAACTGGGGTTGCGAGGGCGGGTCGATCTTGTGGCGGGTGAGGAGGTCTTTGACGAGAAGAAGGTTGCGGACCGTGGGCATGATCGAGGCGAGGAGGATTCCGATTCCGCTCTCGCGCTGGCGCAGGAGCTGGGAGAGGGTTTCGAGCGCCAGCGGCAGGTCGCGGGCGGCCACCGCATTGCCGATATCAAAAATCCCGCTCTCGCGGGTGGCCGGGACAAGCTCGCGGACATCCCGGGCCTCGATCGGATGGCCGGTTCCAAACGCGGTCACCATCTTCTCGAGCTCGTTGTCGAGCTGGCCGGAGTCGAGCCCGATCCTCGCCGCGAGCACCTCGACCGCCTCGTGGGAAATCTTGAGCCCGCGCTCGCGCGCGCGGCCCGCCGTCCAGGCGATCAGCTCCTCCTCGCCCGCCCGGAACCCGAGGTCCGGCTTGTCGTGGAGAACGGTTCGGCAAAGCTTGATGAGCTGTTTGTAGGCGGTCCGTCGCTTGTCGGGATCGATCGCGCTCATCAGAAACGTGACGCCGTCGGGCAGCGGGACCTTGAGGACCTCGCAGAGGCCGTCGAGCGCGGTGGTCACCGACTCGGAGCGGCCGGTGACAGAGTCTGTGAGGAACGTCGCGCTTTTGAGCCACACGAGTTTTGTCCCGCCGAGGAACGGCATCGTCTGCAATCCCTGGATGGTCTCGTGGATTTTTGAAACCGCCGCATCGACGGTATCCGCTCCGCCGTCGATCACCTCAAGACCGAACGCATCCGCCCCGGGGGCGAGCTCAGCCGCGGTCGCAACAGCCGCCTTCTTGACGGCGGCCTCGTCAGAACCGGTGATGAAGATCGACGCTTTTGCGGGCATGAGAAGACGACGAGGTCCGATTTGGCGAGGGCGATCAGGCTTCGGCGAGCGGTTCGACTGGCGCAGCAGCTACCGCTGGCGTCGGGGCCGCAGGCTTTTTCTTCGGGACATGCTCGCGCGGCGGCTTCGGTTTGCGCACGGCCTCCAGCCCGCGCTTGGCGTAATCCATGACATGGCCTTGGTGGATGAGCCACGCAAGGTCGGAGGCGAGGGCGGACTCGCGCGCGGCGGGATCTTCCGGGGTTGTGCGCATCGCGAGCAGAGCCTTCCATTGGTCCGGGCGTGCGGGAGCGGGCTTGCCTTCGAGATAGTCAAGGATCGTTGAAAGGCCCTCGGCCACCGGAGCAGCGGTGCGGTCAAGATATCGAGGGCGCGCCACCGAGACGTACGTGATGTTCTCGTGGGCCTTGAAGATCTGGAGTCCGGCGGCAGCAAAATTTTGTCCGATGACATGGGCGAGCGGGAGCGGGAACCGGCGGAGGTCGTTGACCGCGTTGAGCGCGAGCTGGCGGAGCGATGGCGACGAGGCCGCCGCCACGACAGCTCCTGAAACCTCTACGGAACCCTGGATCGGAGAGATGATGCTGGCGGCGTGGGTCGCAAGAAAATGTTGTTCCACGGCGGCCATGTCGGCCAAAGCCGCAGCCAGAGGCTTGTCCAACGTGGCGGCAGGCCCAGCAGGCTCGGTGGGCTCGGTGGGCTCGGTGGGCTCGGTGGGCTCGGTGGGCTCATGCGTCCCATGCGTCCCATGCGTCCCATGCGTCCCATCCGCCGGCTCGGTCTCGTCAGATTCCCCGCGCGGGAAATACTGATCTTTCGAGCTCTGTTCGGTCTTCCACTTTTCTATAAATTCCGGATCCTTGACCATCTGGACGCGGCTTTTGAAGGCCTCAAACGGCATGTTCCGGAACCGGGCGGCATGAACCTCGCGGAGGCGGGATTGGTAGGCATGGTGGTTCGGCGGGCCGAGCACGATGTCTCCGCAGACCGCCACGCACGAAAACGAACCTTTCGGCGGCTCGGTCGTGATCCGGTCGCGGCGGTAGAATTTGTCGAGGTGCCGGGCGAGCAGGTGCGCAACAGCCTCCTTTTCCGAGGTCCACAGGCTGCCATCCAGGTTCACTTGGAAAAGTGTGGGCGCCTGGTCGGACTCCCGGCGGAGGGCGATCCGGTAACGCTCCGGCTGCTCCAGGATCAGGACGGCCAGGTCAAATAGCGGGTAGGCCTTCCCGCTCGATCGGATCTGCTTCGCCAGCCCATCGATCCCGCGGTGGTCGGGAACGACCGAGGCACTCCAGCCGGTCAGAACCGGCGGCGGCTCGGGTCGGCGGTCGTCCCGCCGATCATCCCTGCGGTCTCCGCGGCGGTCGTCCCGGCGCGGG
>JBGTAT010000115.1:0-6257 GCA_041749755.1 Terrimicrobiaceae bacterium
GAACTTTGCAGCTTTTGAGCGTTCACCCGTTTGAAAAAACACCTATGCATGAACTACTTACAGATAATGATTTCAGACATTTGGAACCCTTAGTTACTAACCAACTGCTGTTGTGGCACTTATAACCGGACACTTGTGACATCTCGGAAAACTTCACTCCGCCTCCAGCGAGCCGGTCCAGGTTCGGGGTCTTGATCTCACTGCCGTAGCAGCCAAGGTCCGAATAGCCCATGTCATCCGCGAGGATGATCAGGATGTTGGGTTTGGCTGTTGAGTTTCCAGGCTCAGCGGCACGGAGGGCCGAGCCGTGCACAAGCAGCAGCGGGGCCAGAATCAAGATGCGGGGGCGATAGGTCATTCCGTCTCCTCAGCGGACTCTGCCTTCTTTTTCTTGCCCCTTTTTCCCCCATCACCGTCCTTGTCTGCCATTCCGTCCGCGCCATACTTTGTGCCTTTGGCGAAACCGGGGAACGCCCGATTCTCCTCTTGAGGACGCAGCGGCGGAACTTCCGCTTCGCCACGGTGAACTTCGATCAGGCTGAAGATGTCGTCCTTGGCGTCGGTGTTGACCAGAGCGAGGTCCGAGCCCTTGGTGCCGCCCTGACGGAAGACCGCGTCTTTCAGAGTGACGACCTCATGGTGCCACTTCTTGCCGCCTTTGCCGGTGACGGTCATGGCGGTCTTCATGGTTGGTGCCCCCGCATCGTAGTCCAGCCTCCAGGTTGAGCCTTCCTCGCCGTCATACCAGACGACAGTCACGGTCATGACTTTCGGCTTGGCGTGCGCTGAGAAGTCCTCATGCAGTTTGAAATACATGGCGTCCTTGCCGGAGGCGTGCTCGAAGCCGCGCGCAAACCGGTCATAGATTGACGACGTCGCAGTGATGGGGCCGTTAATCCGCCATAGCGGGATCGAGGTTTTATCAGGCTCGATCTGGGTAAGAAAACGGGAGTAGTTGTCCGGCCAGATATCCCAGCCGACGTCGTTGAATCCGCTTTGGTCACCGCGCTGTTTGACCTGCCCCATGGTCAGGGCGCTCTTGTCGTCGATCGCAGCGCCATACTTCGCATAGGCAGCGGCAATTTTCGCCGCCCGCTCCACGTTTTTCTGTGAAACTTCCCCAAATTCCCCCTCTGGATACGCGTCTTTATCCGAATAGTCCAAACCCTTGTGCAAGGCACAGAAGGCACCCGTGGCGGTCTTCGGGTCAATCTGCCCAGCATACTTATTGAAGAAGTAGAAGGAATAATCAAACCCCTGTTCCTTGCTCGCCTCCATGGCACTCTTTGTGACGTCCCAGATGCTTTGCCCCATGTTCAAGGCGTTGAGAGCGGCCCAGTAGAAGTTGAGTTGCACGTTGAGTTGGAACACCGGCCGCTGCCACGATTGATCCATCTCAGAGCGGGCAAAGACAGTAATACCCTTGGGATCGACCAAATAGCGGTGCCACGTGTTCACGATGGTCCGCTCCTCAGTGAAATGATGTCCGCGAGAGAGGGCTCCCGCTTTCACACCATAGCTACCGGCGATGTGTTCATTCACCCATTTGCCTTCCTCGGCGTTTTTTTCATCTCCTCCATCCTCCTCAGCGCCGGTAATGCTACCAAACATCAGGCTGATTTTCGGTTCAACTTGGTTGAACAGTTTGGCATAGAGCGCGAAAGTCTCCAGGCGGAAGGCGCGCCATTCCGGGGAACTCTTGGGCAGGTCGTATTTGGGGTCGGTCGCCTTTCCCTTGTAAGCACACTCGTCCCCCGTGCAGCCAGTTTTGATCTGGATAAAGGCAATGCGATCCTGCCAGTCCTTAGGATAGCCGCGGATGTGTTTGGCGACTTCCGTGATAAAGCGGGCGTAGAGCTTTTTGTATTCCGGCGAGAGGTAATAGGGATAGAAGAGAAACTTATCCTTGTGCCTCGTTTCTTCGGTCATCACTTTGGGAACACCTTCCTCATACGCCCAGTCGGGCGTTTTCGGACCGGCCTCAAAGGAGAGATAAATTGAGAGCTTCTTCTGATAAGCTCGCTCAACCGCTGCATCCATCGCGCTAAAGTCAAAAACCCCCGACTTCTTCTCCACTTCATTCCAAGGGGCATCGAACCCCGTTCCTCTCAGAAACGAGTATTCGCTGGGATCCTGAGCCTCGCCTCGATCCCACACCCCGAAGGCATCCGGACGAGGAGTGGCTTGGACTGCGGATAACGTGGTAATGCCGATCAACATCGTCAGGGTGAGTTTTCTGGAGAAGGCAGAGAGGGCGGCTTGCAGGGTCTTCATGATTCGTTTAACACTCAAAAGATTCTTTAGTTACGGGCTATTTTGTTGATTTGAGAATGGAGGGGTCTGGCACGATTGAGAACGTCAGGCGGTGCAGAACCGGCGCTGTCAAATATTGACTTGCGACAGGTAATTAGAACCAGATGGCTCGGAAGGTGCCGCCCATGAAACAACGGCGCTTACGTTGCTGCTTGCTCGGTTTTTCGTGCTGGGAGTGTCTTTGATTTGAGGGCATCAGGTTCCATAATCTATCAGCACTCAGCGAGCATTTGTGACGGGCAGACTTGCGACCGTCGGGAGGCACGCGTCGTCCGAGTCATTGAGAACGGTTTTAACCAGACCGCCCAAAGCGCAACGCCCCTGCTTCCTTCTCCTAAATCCCGCAGTTCAAGGACCGGGAAAATGAGACTTACCGTGAAGGCCATGAAGAGCATGAAGGAGGGACGGGCCAAAACGCTGTACGGATGAAGCCTTCTTCATGGTGAATCCAACTGCGGCTGATAGGATGGTAGGTTTATTCGCTGGTTTTCAGCGTCTTTTTCAACCAGGCAACCATCTGCGCGGCGTAGTCGGAGTTGAGCTTGTTCCATCCGTTCATGCCGTGACCGCCACCTTCGATGGTGATGAATTCGGCGGGAACTCCGGCCGCCTTGAGCTTGGCGTAGAAATTCACCGACTGTTCATAAGGAACACGCTCATCCTTGTTGCCATGGAGCAGCAAAAACGGAGGCAGGCCAGGGCGGACATAAGTCGCGGGTGAGGCCTCGACCAGAAACTTGCGTGTGGCCTCGTTGCCCTCGCTCACGCCGAAGTAGTTGACGAAAGCAGTGGAGGGTTTGCCGTTGCTGGCGTTGAATCTGAGTAGCAGGTCTGACCCCCCATAGAAGGAAACAACGGCAGCAACGCGGGTATCTTCCTCGTTTTTGGTGCCAACCCTATTGACCAGGTAGCCGCCGGCGGACTCGCCGATCAGGACGATTCGTTCGGGATCGAAGCGGTATTCGGAGGCATGCTCCCTGACCCAGCGGACTGCCGTTTCGACGTCCTCGACGCTGCCCGGATACTTGTGCTTGGGCGCGAGACGGTAGTTGATGCTCACCCATGCATAACCGGCCTCCATGAGGGGCGCGAAGAGGTGTTTGGGCTGTTGTTGTTTGTCTCCTTTTTCAAAGCCACCCCCATGTACAAGGATGCACACAGGGAAAGGCCCGGGACCTTCCGGCACGGAGAGATCGAGCTTGAGTTCCTCACCCGCAGCGGCGCCGTAGGTGACGTCCAACCGGTCCTCCGCGCAGGCCCATCCGCTCGCCAAGACGAGGGCGAGAAGCACGAACAATGCCCTATTCAATCTTCACCTCCAGGTTGCGGCCTTCGCTCCGCGTCCGGGCAAACTCGTCGAAGTCGGTGATCTTTTTCCCGCCGATAAACAGGTTTTTGATCACAATCCCCCGGATGACATCGTCCGGTGCCTCCGGGCGCACCCCGAAGATACTTTTCCAGTTCTGCCCCATTGGGACTTGGATGTTGTCGAAGGTGATATCCTCGACCCCGATCATCTTGTTGAACTTTGTCCCGGTCATCGGCGCGAACTGGAAGAGCGGGTTGACGATGGTCTCAAACGTGATGTTCTGCATCACGATGTCGGCGACGTAGCCGAAATTGTGGAAGTTATTATCTTTATTGATGCCCAGCCAGAACCCGCCGCGCATTGGGTTGTATTCCTCCCCTGCCAAATTGTTCACCCCGTATGCTCCGTAACGGCCGTCGATGACGGTGACGTTGCGAATGAGCGAATGACCGAGGGTTTCGCCGTCCTTAGGCATCGAGCGGACAAAGCAAAAGACGTTGGCATTGTTTTGCTGCCAGGCGAACCAGCCGTCGATGTCCAGACCCGTTTTGATGTAAGTGCCGTCATCTTGTTCAATGCTGAACAGGTTGCGTCGCACCATGCCCCACTGCGAGGCATCGGTGTTGCCGTGAAAACCAAAGAGGGTCTTCACATTGGCTAAGAGCGCGGGAGAGCCGAAGAAGTTCGCGGAGTGGAAGTGTCGGCCGGTGAAAGTCAACCCTTCCAATATGCCGTTTTTGCCATTCCGATCCACCAGAATAATGTAGCTGGGCACATCCTCCTGCCCCTTAAACCAGTCCATGTTTTCGCCAGAAAGAATCCCACGCCCGCGGATGGTGAAGTTCTCAATTTTGCCGAGGAACTCGCTCGCGCCTCTATTGGAACGCTCCATATAGACATAGTCGTCCTTGTTCTGGTAGCCGCGCTGAAATGCCGGGTAGTCGAAGATCCCCTTGTTCTGAGTGATGATCTTCGTTCCGTAGGCGTTATTGGCGGCCTTCTCGCGATTGATGCCAAGAATGGTACCCGCCACATAGGAATCACCGGGGATATAGATCGTCTGATCGCTGAAAATGGGAAAGAACAGGCCGATGTCGTGATAGCCAGGGGCGAAATTGATCACGCGGAAATCAGCGAGCTTCTTGCGGTTTTCCAGCGTTTTAAAATCGTCGCTGGTTTTAATCGTCAACACCGCCGGGTCAGCCGGATCGGGCACAGGGTCTTCCGGCGGATTGCCAAAAACAAACAGCGGCCGAATCCAGTCGCCGTTGACGATGATGGCCAGGAAATGTGGGGCGGGCAGGGTGAATGAGAAGCTCCGTCTGTCGGCTGCGTAGGTCGGCTCGATTTTCAGCTGTGAGGGCATGATGAGCACGTCCTTCGCCGCTGGCGCACGATCTTTCATCCGAACTGTCACCTCCACCGGCCCGCGGTGGGTGAAGTTCGTGAAATGCTCAGTCAGCATCGGCGGCGGATTGACGACGCGGTTGCCGGTGCTCATCAGCGTGCCGATATTTTCATAGACCGGTGAGTTCGCTGCCGGGGTGCCGCTGCTTTTCTGGGCGACGCTCACCTCGTAATCGGGTGAATGCAGAGTGAACATGCGCGGGTCGCTGACGGGCGCATACGTCTGAAGGAAATCCCCCTCGGGAGCTGGAATCGTCTTGATATCCTTCAGGCTCGCACCGGTGGCAACATTTCCCAGAGCCGCAGATAATGTTTTCGGGAAGGCGGGATCGGCCTTTTGCTCGTCCGTGGGATAAGCAATCTGATGGCCAATCTTCCGCCCATACTGATCACCATCCTCGTCCTTGCGCGGGTAGGCTGTCGCCGCGTCCTCAGCCGCAGGGACCTGGGGAAAATCCCGCTTGGGAGCACTGGCCACCGGGCGTTCTCCCTCTTCGATCGTTTTGTCGCCGAGAGTGACGTTATACGCATGCTGTTCGATATCCGGCACGAGTTTTGCAGCCTCGCCGTTGACCATGATCTTAGTCACGCTGACATTTCGCACTGCAGCCTGCTCACTGAAGCCAAAGGCGGTGACCATGAGTGCCGGCGCCTGGTTCAGGGCCGTGATCCGGATGTCGCTGACCGTCACACCGGTAATGCTGCCCTGATAATCGCCGCGGCGGTAGGGTGAAAATCCGACCGCCACGCTCAACAGCAACACCTTTGTTTTTGTGCCGGTGTAGAGGGCATGAAGGTTCTTGAAGTTGAAATTGCTCAGATTGCCGAAGTGCGCCTGATTCACGGTGATCAGCGTTTTCCAGTCACCCACGACGGTGGAGTCTTCGACCGTGATGTTTTTCAGGTCATCAAGAATGCGGTCGCCGAAATAGAATGGGGTATCCAGATCGAACCCCACAATCATGTTGCGGGTGAAGGTGGTATCCGAGCCAAAGGTCGTCAGGACCCGCGCGTCGGTGGAGACGTAACAATCCCTGACCATCGACTGCGAGCCGACGCAGATGCCGCCGAAACCCTTTATAAAATTGATCACAAGTGTCCGGTTATAAGTTCCACAACAGCAGTTGGTTAGAAGCTAATGGTTCCAAATGTCTGAAGTCGTTCTCTGTAAGTAGCTCATGCATAGTCATTTTCTCAAACGGGTGAACACTCAAAAGCTGCAAAGTTC
>JBGTAT010000116.1:0-5259 GCA_041749755.1 Terrimicrobiaceae bacterium
GAACTTTGCAGCTTTTGAGTGTTCACCCGTTTGAGAAAATGACTATGCATGAGCTACTTACAGAGAACGACTTCAGACATTTGGAACCATTAGCTTCTAACCAACTGCTGTTGTGGAACTTATAACCGGACACTTGTGAACTGATATGCTCAAACGACTCCGCATTACGATTAACGGCGAGCCCTTCGAAGTCACCGCCGAGGTGATTGACGAGGCCAACCTTTCGGGGGCTCCCTCCTCGTCTCTGGCCCCGAGCGCTGTGTCAGCGCCACTTCTGGCCGCCGCACCGCGCCCGACTCCGGCCGCAGGCGGCAGCGGCGTCATCGCAAGCCCGATGTCGGGGAAACTCGTCGGGTATGCCGTGAAGGTGGGCGACATGGTGGCGGTTGGAGACGAGCTGGCCACGGTCGAGGCGATGAAGATGAACACGTACGTTCATGCCGAGGCGGCCGGAAAGGTCCACGAACTTCTCGCCAACCCCGGGGACGGGGTCGAGGAAGGGCAGGGGATCCTGGTTGTTAAGTAGGAGCAGACCGGGTCCGCTCCCTTTTTGCCGGAAACCTGCGCCGAAACAGATCCCATCTATTGCATTAAAAACCCAAACCTGAAAATATTCCCTATATGAAAAAGCTACGTGTCACGGTTGACGGAAAAACCTTTGAAGTTGTCGTGGAAGCCCTCGACGAGCAGGGGAAACCCGCTCCCTTTCAGCAGGCCGCCCCGGCCCCTTCGTTCCAGCAGACCAGCGTAGCCCCACCGCCAGCCTCCGCCCCGAAGCCCTCCGCTCCGGCCGCAGCAGGGGCCGGCTCGGTGACCAGCCCGCTCGCCGGCCGCATCGTCTCGGTGGATTGCCAGGTCGGACAAAAGGTGGCCAACGGCGCCCAGCTGGTGACCGTGGAGGCGATGAAGATGAACACGTTTGTTTACGCCGCCGCAGATGGCACGGTCGCCGCGATCGCGGTCGCCCCTGGCGACGCCGTTGAAGAGGGCCAGGTTCTCGTCACCCTTTCCTGACCCATGGAATTTCTCCTAGCCGCTGCCGCCGAAATCATCAAATTCGAATCCGCGATCTTGGTCGTCGTCCTGGTCGGACTGATCGTCCTGGCCAAGATGGTTTCCGACCTCCGGGCGGAAGTCAACCGGCTCCGCGGCCCGGCCTCCGCCGCTCCGGCTCCCCGGCAAGAGGCCACCTCCCAGGCCGCCAGTCCGGCCAGCGAGGCGATCGAGCCGGATGTCTTTGCCGCCATCGTCAGCGCGATCCATTTCACGCTCGGCGAAAACCACCACGTCGTCTCAATCAGCCCGGCGGAATCGATGATGTGGTCGCGCGAGGGACGGCGCAGCATCTTCGGCTCGCACTCGGTCCGCTGAGCCTTGTGATCACTTGAACAGAGCCCTCACGACGGGAACATTGATGTCCACCCCTTTGCCTTCGGGCGCATCTCCGAAGTTTGCAAAACCGGGCTTCTCCTTGAGGAATCTTGTTTGGAGTTCCGCCTTCAGGCGGTGCTTTTTGGGCAGCCGCCTCACCCGCCAGCCGCCTAAAGGCGGAACTCCGAACCCGGAAGCCCTCTGCCTGGCAGACGTGCCACCTTCGGAGATGAGCCCGTTGGCCCCTGTGACGGCGCTTGATTTTTCGGTCGGTCCCCTGACATATTGGAGATTGGATGGCTAACCCTCACGAAACCCTAAGAAATACGGCCGTCGTCTTCTCCCTTCGGAGGACCCCTGTATTTGCCGGGCTTCCGGAGGATGACCTCGCGATGATCGCGGAATTTTCCGTCCTGAAAACCTATCGCAAAGGGGAGTACCTCTTCCGCCAAAGGGATCCCGCGCATGGGTTTTTTATCGTGCGCCGCGGGATCATCAACGTCCACCGGGTCGGGCCGGATGGCAGGGAGCAGGTCATCCACCTATTCCGCCCGGGAGAATCGTTTGCCGAAAACTCTCTGGTCAGCGACGGCGGGTACCTGACCGACGCGCGCTCGGTCGGCGAGAGCGAGGTCATCCTGGTACCGAAATGGGAATTTCTTCAGATCCTCCGTCAGCGGGCGGATATCGCCCTGCGCATCCTGGCCTCGATGAGCCAGCACATGCGCGGGCTCATCTCGTCGCTCGAGGGCGTGACGCTCAAGGATTCCGAGACGCGCCTGATGAACTGGATCCTGCGCCGCTGCCCGCGGCCGATCAGCCACAAGCCGGCGGAGGTCGCGATCGGGATGACGAAGACGATGCTGAGCGGCGAGTTGGGGACCCGCCAGGAGACGCTCTCGCGCACGCTGGCAAAGCTTCGCGAGGCGGACCTGATTTCCGTGCGCGGGCGCACGCTCAAAATTCCTGACCCCCTCAAGCTCAAGAAGGCGTTCGAAGAACACCTGGCCGGGGCGGAATAGGCGATTTACTCGAGGGGGACGCGCAGCGCGTCGCTCCAGAGGTTTTCGAGGTCGTAGAACCCGCGCTTGTCGCCGTGGAAGAGGTGGCAGATGACATCCCCGTAATCGAGCACGACCCACTGGCTCGCCGGGTAGCCGTCCTCCGCCAGCGGGCGCTGACCGAGCTCCGCGCGGACGTGCTCGCGGATCGACGAGGAAATCGCCTTGAGCTGGGGCTCGGACGACGCCGAGCAGATCAGGAAAAAGTCGGTGAAACCGGAGACCCCACGGAGGTCGAGAAGAATGAGGTCTTCGGCCTTTTTTTCTGCGGCGGCGGCTGCGCAGGCGCGGGCGGTGGACTCGGAATCACTCATTCCGATAGATGTGGTGCTGGGAGATCAGATGGCATGCGGCTTCGGGAAGAAGGTATTGCACAGACAGCCCGCTGGCAATGCGATTCCGGATGTCTGTTGACGAAATGTCTACCCGCCGGGAGATGACCGGGAACCCGTGGTCGGCCGGATGGGCCCCCCGGGAAAACACGACAAACCGGACCAGCCGCCTCAGCTCATCGATGTCTTTCCATGTGTGCAGGGCGGCCAGGTTGTCCTCTCCGATGAAATAGTGAATTTTGGAATCCGGGAACCGGGACATCATCTCCCGGACGGTATCGATAGCAAACGAAGGGCCGTCCCGACGGATCTCGCAATCGTCCCAGCCGAACCTTTCCTCGCCCTGCACGGCGGCCGCGACCATTTCGCCGCGCAGCGAGGCCGGGGCCGGGGGACGGCCGAGCTTGTGCGGGGACACCCCGGCCGGGATAAAAATCACGCGCTCGAGACCGAGGGATTCGAGCGCCTCGCGGGCGAGGATCAGGTGCCCGTGATGGATCGGATCGAAGCTGCCCCCGTAGAGGCCGATGTTGCGGAGTGAAATCATTTGGACACGCGGACGAAAATCCGGTTGTGTCCCGGACTATGCCATCCAGCGATCCAGGTCAACTCCTCCTCGTCGGCGTGCCCGGCCCCGAGCTCGACTCCGCCACCGCCGTGCTCTTCCAAAAAATCCAGCCGGGCGGGTACATCCTTTTTGGCCGCAACATCCAGTCCCCCGCGCAGCTGCGGAAGCTGATCGACGACCTTCGAGGGATCTCGCGGGTCGAGCCGATCATCACGATCGACCAGGAGGGGGGCCGCGTCTCGCGCCTCAGGCTGATCGGGAACGAGCCGCCGAATGCCCAGCAGCTCCGCGACCGCGACGATCTCGGGCTGATCCGGAAACACGGCGACATCACCGGCCGCCTGCTCCGGGTTTTTGGATTTAACCTCGACCTCTGCCCGGTGCTCGACATCTCGTTTGACGACGAGGCGGACAACTCGCTCCGCGGGCGCTGCTACGGGCGGACCGTTGACGAGGTGATCCGAAAGGCGGGCGCGTTTAACGACGGGCTGCGCGGCGCCGGGATCCTCTCGTGCGGAAAACATTTTCCCGGCTATTCCTCGGCCGGCCTTGACCCGCACCACGAGCTCCCTCGGCTCGAGCGCACCCGCGAGGCGATGGAGGCGGAGGAACTCGCCGTCTTCCGCGCGTTCGCCTGTTCGGTGGACAGCATGATGATCGGCCACATCGCGGTCTCCGGGCTGGACGATGTCAACCGCCCGGCCTCGCTCTCCCCGGCAATCATCCGCGACCTGCTGCGCCAGGACATGGGATTTGACGGCCTCGTGATGACCGACGATCTCGACATGGGCGCGATCCTCAACCACTACGGGTTCGATGAGACGATGCGTCTGGGCATTGAGGCCGGCAACGACCTCCTCATGATCTGCCATCGCGTTGAGATGGCCGCCGCCGCAAAAGCCGCCATCGAGCCGCTCGCCGACCGCCTTGCGCCGGCGCTGGAATCCGTCGCCCGATGCAAATCCCGCCTCGCCCCGCCCACGCCCTTTTCGCTCGAGGCCTTCCAGGCCGTCGATTCCGAAATCTGGGATTTGCGGGTCTCGGTGCTCGGCGAGGAGGCGGCCGCCCGGCGCAGCCCGGAGGACGGCAAACGCTCCCCGGTGGAGCTGTACTGAATTTCCGATCTACCCCCGCTCCCTCCCGCGGAGCCCGAACCAGGCGGCCCAGTAGGTTGCCAACGTCCAGACCGACAGGGCAAGCAGGCCCGCAATGCCTGGCCAGGGATTCCGAAAAACGCGCCCGTTTTTCAGCGATTTATCGCGGTTCAGGTTCGAGAAGGCTGTCGGGAAATCCACGCGCATCGCGCCGGCGACGGTTTTGTTCCAAAACAGGCTGACATCCATCACCGCCTGCGTAGCCGCGCTCGGCATGCATCGGGAGACGAGGAACGGGCCGGCCTTCATATCCCCCGCCGGCGGGGTGAACCCGGAGAAGAGGATCTGGGGAATCAGGACCAGCGGGACCAGCATCACCGCCTGGAGGATCGTGCGGGAAAATGCGGAGATCGCCAGGCCGAGGCCGACGGCCGCAAACGATGTCGCCACAAGCGCCCCGACCTGCCAGGCGGGCGCGCCTCCAATCCCGCGGGTGCTGAGCTGCATGACTCCGTAAAGAAGGAAGCTCTGGATTGTCGTGATCCGCGCCAGCGTCAGAAATTTTGAGAGGAGGTAGGCATGGCGGCCGAGCCCGATGAGCCGCTCGCGGCGGAACATCGGGAGTTCCTTGACGATCTCCTGCGCAGCATTTCCACACCCGAACCAGAGTGTCGAGATCATCGCAAAAAACAGGACCAGCGCCGCGTCCCGGGTGACCCAGGTGACCATGAGCCCGATCAGGATCGGCTGGCCGAGCACGAGCAGAAGGTTTTTGGCATCCGAGCGCAGGATCGCCCACTGGCGGAGGAGGAGGATCGGCAGGGCAGCCGCGC
>JBGTAT010000117.1:0-5141 GCA_041749755.1 Terrimicrobiaceae bacterium
GTGGGCTCCCGCAGGATCGCTGCTCGAGCACTACCGGCGCGCGACGGCAGAGATCAAGCACCGGCTCGCCAGCAGCGACATGGTGTCGCTCCCGCCCAACGAATCGCTCAAGGTCCTCCCGGTCCCGCCGTTCCTGCGCCACCAATTTCCCACCGCCGCCTACAACCCGCCGCAGCCGTTCGCCCGCACCCAGACCGGAATCTTCTGGGTCAACGACCTCAGCCTCACCGAGAACGACCCTCGAAAAAAAGTCGCCGAGATCCGCCAGCACTTCGGCCTCGAGCTCACCTGCGTGCACGAGGGGTATCCGGGCCACCACCTGCAATTTGTCGTCCAGTACCGGCATCCCAGCCGCCTCCGGCGGGTCTTCGAACATGCGATCTTTTATGAGGGCTGGACGATGTGGTGCGAAAAGCTGGCTGTCGAAAACGGGCTCGTCGATCTTCCGAACGCCCGCCTGATCCAGCTCCACGATGCCCTCTGGCGCGCGCATCGGATCGTCGTCGATTGCGGGCTACAGGAAGGTTCCCTCACCCCGGCCGCCGCGGCCCGACGGCTGCAGAAGGGAGTCGGCTTCACCGCCGCCCGCGCGGCGGGCGACGTGAGCTGGTACACGTCGAGCCCGACGGTCCCGATGAGCTACCTCCTCGGCCGTATCGAGGTCGAAAAGCTTCACCGCCGGCTCGTGTTGGGCGAGGGCTGGTCGATGCGCCAGTTCAACGACTGGATGCTCTCCCACGGCTCGCTCCCGTGGTCGTGGATCTGGCAGGCGCGCCTGCGGGGGTGATCAAGGCAGAGGCGAGCATCGCCCCTCGGTTGAACCCTCAGCCCCACTCGCGTCACGTCCACTCCTAACGTGCAAGCCAGATGCCGGGCTGAGAGTAGAACAGTTTCATAATGTCAATGGGCAAGGCCTGACCATTTTTCTAAATCAATCGGATAGCCCCGGGCGGTAGCCGCCCCTTCCAACATCCTCCGTCTTGTAGTACCGCCTTTTCCCATGGCGTTTGAAGCGATAAATTATGTCCAGTAGCACGGTTATGCACACTGACCCGAATGGCGTTAAGTTAAGCCCCGAAGGGGCTTCATCCTCTAGCCCAGGGCAAGCGCCAGCGCCGCCCTGGGTCATGGAGCATAAGCGCCCCTGCCCTGTAGGGGCAGTATCCCAAAAGCCCCTTATCTTAACGCCATTCCACACTGACCCCAGTTCCCCAAAAGGATGCCATAAGGAGCAGGGCCTTTCCTGGCCCAGGGCGAAAAACGCTCTGCGGCGCAGCCGCGACTTTTGGCCTGCGAAGCGCGGCCAGATCCGTACGATCAAGGGCAGGAATGCCTTTACCCGCTGGCGCTCGTTTTGGAGCGAGAAAAAACTGAGTTTTCTGGTTCCAACCGGCCGCTGCCGCACGCGAATCAAACACAAAACGCACAGCCCGCTCCCGCGCTAATGCTTGGGTTATCCTGCTGCGCAGTCTTTGCGAAAATGGCTTCGCTTAATGGGATCTGTAAGACAGAGGGCGTTGTTCAACCATGGGTGCAGTCGGCGGGCTCGTGCCTCGCCTCCGCTACACCCTTTACCGTTAGCCATTTCTCTGTGTGTAGGCGTCGAATAAATCGTCAACTAGAACTCCGTTGATCTTCATGCCAGAGGTGTTCACATCGGTTATCTCAACGTCGGTCATGTTGACATTGTCGAAGTGAGCCTCTGAAAGATTCACATTATCGAAGGTAGCTTGTCCAAGGTTGACATCGTCGAACACAGCCTCGCCCAGGCACACATCGTGAAATCGCGTTCCTGCAAGGAAAGCATGTTCTGCGAAATGCTTTCCGGATTGAATAGTTGGTTCCATAATCGAGGTTATCCTGTGGGCTGTCCAAAGCCAATGTCATGACCATCTAAATCCTGAGTGCCAAACTCGCGGCATCCATACGGTTGATCGCACAGACCGTAATCGATCTTTGCTCCCCTCTCTATGAACTCTTTGTGGAGTGCATCAACATCAGACACCCAAAAGTATATGTTCCAGAGCTTATCGGCTACTGTCCAGTGCGGAACAACATGTTTGGGGTCATCGGCCTGACGGAGCATCACGTACATTCCATCACGCTTCAAAATAACAAAACTAGGCGGCTCTCCCCAGAATCGATCATACTGAAACCCCATCGCAACTCGATAGTGGTTTGCTGCCGCAACAACGTCTCTCACGAGAAGAACAGGTGATGATGCTGTGAGCGTGGAGTGAGATGAAGGGTTCATATTTCTTGGCTAGACTTTATGGTTGCAAGTCGACCGTGGAACGGCGATTTCCGCCTTGAAAAAAGGCGGTGTGTTTGCGGTTCATAAAACGCGGGCTGCCCGTGAGGGCCTACCGGTGTCTTGGAACCGCACCCCCAAAGCTGTAGGGGAGTGGGTCGACCGCATGGTTCGGCTTTTCTCTTCATGGAGTAGAGCCAAGGTTCTTAACGGAAAAATATGGATCTGTCTGACTGTTGACTGGGGAGTAGCGTCCATTCTCATCACGCTTGAGAAATAGCAAATACCGATTCTTCTCAGAAGGGTCAAATGATACAAGCATAGGGCCGTTCACTGCGATTTTGTTCGGGTCTGGTGAACGAAGATAATGCAAAATAATCTTCTCTTCTTTTTTAGTTCCCTTCAATACGGCAAGAACCTGAAAGTCAGCCTCCATGCTTGTCGCAGGGACAGGCTGTCCGTCCTGCTGAATACCGGGAAAAGTCGTTGTTATATTTGTGTCTCGAACTGCGGTAGGGGTGGCAATAACCACAATATCAGACTTCTCGACAAGCTGTTCATACGAGAACAGCGCAACCGGACGTGAAAATGCTGAAGGAGAAACAAAAACAGCAAGTATGATCGATAATATGGAGGCGTATTTCATCGCGGAGTTATTTTTTATTGCCGAACGTCCCCGATGATCAGGTGCCACTTGCTTCTGGCATCCGAGCCTGCCCCGCAGGCGAAATCCCAGAAGTGCCGCAGGCATAGGTATTAGGTCAATCGGCCTGTTCGGCCATTTTTAGTTTTCGGGATCCAGCCAGTCGCTCGGCAATCCATACCTTGATGAGCGATTGCCGGGGCACCCCTAAACGATCTGCTTCAAAATCGAGTTTTGTGATCATCCAGGCAGGAAAGTCCACATTGACCCGCTTGGCCTGATGGCCAGGTCTGACCGCCTTCGATAAATCGAGATACGGTAGCATGTCCTCCTTGCCATTATCGAAAATCTTATCCAGTTCTTCCGCTGTCATATTGTTGTTCCTCCTTCTCGCGTGCCCGCCTCACCGAAAAGATCTGGATGGCATCGCCCCGTAGTGTGTAAAAGGCCACCCATATCTTGTTTTTTGTTTTCCCCAGGAGCGCATATCGCACTTCGGTATCGCTACGAGCCGGGATGACCAATCGATCCTCGTCCTGCCAGAGGATCTGGGCCTCGCGGAAGTCAATCCCATGCTTCTTCCGGTTGTGCTGGCTCTTGATTGGATCATACTCGAACTCCACGGTATATATTCTATACCGTCAGAGCAGCCTCGCCGCAAGGATTATTCTTCTGCCGTCTCCGATCACCTGCTACCACTTGCTGGCATCCGAGGCTGCTCCGCAGCCGAAATGCCAGAAGTCCCGAAGGGGCAGGGATTAGGTCGACTGACTCGTTCTTCATTCTTTGTTGTCGAGTTCATGGATCTGCTGGATAATGCGGACAACCCTCTTCCCTTTAGAGGTAAGAGAGTAAACTGTTCTTGGGGGCGACTCGTTGAACTTCTTTTTGTTGAGTAGTCCGTATCCGGTGAGTTTTCTAAGTCGCTCGGACAGTATCTTGGTGGAAATTCCCTCAATGCCTCGCTCAAGAGCCCCTGGGCGGTCTGTTCCATCCTCAACCGCGATCAAAACAGACACAGACCACTTGCAGCCGACAACCTGCTCAAGACATTCGTAGTCCTTTCGCACTTTTCTTTGATTTATTTCTCCCATAATTACCAGTGTTTTACACCAAATTGTGCCCTACCCACCAAAAAGTGCCCTCTTTCGGAATTCTGAACTTTCGGGCATCTTTTCATCGTCAATCTGGATGAACCAGAACGACTCTAACCAAAGAAGGAAATCACAAAATGAACAAAGCTGTATTCTATCATGCCGGTTGTCCGGTTTGCGTTGAAGCTGAACGGAAAGTGGCGGAAGCCATCGACAAGGGTAAATACTCGGTGGAGATTGTCCACCTTGGAGAAAGCAAGAATCGCCTTCCGGAAGCGGAGAAGGCCGGAGTAAAATCCGTGCCTGCTCTGGTTCTTGATGGCGTTCCCTTTCATATCAATTTCGGTGCGGATCTTTCAGCGCTGAAATAGAGGCAACTCCTCATTTTGAGCCCTCCTGCACTTGTAGGAGGGCTCTTTTTTTGCCCAACGTCCGCGATGACCTGCCCGGAACCCGTGGCGTGGCAGATGCGGGCGAAGCCCATAGCATCTGACATGACACGGGTGCAGGGTTAGGTCAATCGCCCTGTTCTCCTCTGTGCTTATTGCGAGATGGATAAGCAAAAACTCTCACATCCATCGTTGCAATGCCTCCAGAGTATCCGAGGGCTTTGTGTTGAAGCAGATTTTGGAACGCGGAGCGTGCTCATGCACCACGTTGATCAGCTTCTCGAACAGGATGAAGTTGCCGGGGACAGTTCGGACACCCGCACCAATCAGGATGCAGTCGAATTGCCGCCGTTGGAGTTGGGCGGTGACGACCGCCTCCGCAGTCTGACCAAAATCCGTCAGGCAATTTTGCACGTGGTAGCCGAGAGCTTTCATCCCCTCTGCGGCGGCGTCCATTCCCGCCAATACCTTCGCAGCCGTCATACCTGGGAACGCGGCAAAGTCAGGCGACGAGAAATCGAGGAGTTCGGGGTCTAACCCAATGATGAGAGCGCTCTTACTTGCGGAATCATTGGAGCTTTGCGTGGCTGTATTAAGGTCAGGAGTCATATTCATATATGTTGGTTCACAAGTGTCCGGTTATAAGTTCCACAACAGCAGTTGGTTAGAAGCTAATGGTTCCAAATGTCTGAAGTCGTTCTCTGTAAGTAGCTCATGCATAGTCATTTTCTCAAACGGGTGAACACTCAAAAGCTGCAAAGTTC
>JBGTAT010000118.1:0-15501 GCA_041749755.1 Terrimicrobiaceae bacterium
AGCCACCTTCGGCCGCGCAGCCTTCCAGCGTCGCGTAACGAAACCGCCCGTCTCGCGGCAGCCCCCCGAGCAGCACCCGAAGATCGCCCGTGTCCAGCGTGGCCCGCGCGCTTCCGGATTCACGAAAATCATACGCGTGCATCAGGACGACAATGACGGAGCGTGCAGCCCGCGCGCCTGCGGCAGCGGCCATAGCCACCGGAAGCTGCGCGATCGACGTCGTGGAGGGCAGATACTGCAGCCCCCCCGCAGGATGCAAGGGGCCAAAGACGTCGGCCGAGAGCGCCCGGAACCGAAGGTCCCCAAGCGCGTGAAGCGTGGCCTTATCGTAGCTGTTCCAGGGCGGGATAAACGAACTCACCGGAAAACATTGTTCCAGCCACGCCTTTCCCCGGCTGATGACTGCCAACTGCTCGGCACCCGGACGGCCTGAAAACTCCGTGCGGAAGTCGACCCCGGCCAGCACCTGGTGCGAGCAGCCGTGCTGCGCAATCTCGAAGCCCCCCCTGGCCCGGCACCCGGCGAGGAAATCGAGCTTTTCCTGCGTTAGCGGAAGCTCCCCCTGCGGCTTGGGATCATGCACGTCTCCAGCACATAAAAACGGAATCGCGCCGACGGTGAGCGGGATTCCCAACTCGAAAAATGCATCAAAGATGAGCCGGTCCACCGGGCCATCGCTTGCCGCAGAGACGTCATCCAGGCGGAAGATAACCGTCGTCTCCCCCGACATATTTCTCAATGGACCTCGGACTCGCTTCACTTGGCTTTTGGATTTTTTGGATATCTCCGAACCAACGGTGCGGGGGCTCGCTGGCAGGTCCCCTCCAAGCCGGGATGCGAATCCATGGGGCCGGCCTTCAGGTTTTCAGCCAACTGCGCGGCGTTGCTCTCCGAGCGCGGAAGCAGGGGGTGGCCCAAGTGGTAGAGGATGCAGCAGCCCGACGCCATGACCGGCGCAACCCCGGTGCCTTGCAGACGGTAGCAGAAATCGTTGTCCTCATTCCCAAACCCTGAAAACCGCTCGTCGTAGCCGTTGACCTTGAGAAAATCCTCCCGCCGCAGCGAAATGTTGCTGCCGCAGGGATAGAACGGCCCGCCCCAGACCCAACGGCGAAACGGTTTCGGGAATCGGAACGCCTTGATCCGGGAGGTGATTTTTCCCGTGGCCGCATAGCGAAAAACCGTCGAAAAATCCGGCCGGAAGCCGCCGGCCTCCGCGCGGAGGATTTCCGCGCGGCTGCCCTGGATGTAGCGCCCGGGGTTCCTCCGCAGCAGGTCAAGATGGTCCTCCACAAACCGCCGGTGGGCCAGGCAGTCGCCGTCGACAAAGAGGACGACATCCGTCTCCAACTGCGCGACCGCCCGGTTCAACATGACGGGCTTCGTGTTTCCGCTATCGGGATGCCAGACGTGAAGGAGCGCCTGGAAAGGCTGCATGAAGAGGCCCGGGTCGGCCGGGGGCTCTGACCCGTCGTCAGCGATCACCACGACGTCGGGCAGGTGGGTTTGCCGTGCCAGCGCATCAAGGGAATGGCGGACAACTTCCCAGTTATTGTAGCAGCTTAAAATGACTCCGCAGGTCATGGACGGAGAAGGGTCGTTGGAAATCGGCGGCGAAAAGCCGCGCGGATCCGGCGCTGCGCAGCCGTCAACGCGCCGAGGGCCCCCGCGACAAAGCCCGCTGCCGGGAGCCCGGCCAGCCGAAGCCTCCAGCACTCGCGCAGGTAGTACCGGCTGTGCTGGGCATTCATGTTAAAGTGGATCACGGCGGGCGAGATGATATGGCCGAGCTTCTCGAACGTGGACCGTCCCTGCAAAACATCGATTCCGGAAATGGTTTGAAAACAGTCCAGGACGGTCCCCATCGTCGCGCTCCCGTCCCACGCCAAAGGCGCAACCCCGGCCAAGCGCATCGCCACTGCAAAAATCGGCTCGTCCGCCGCCGCCGCATTTTTGAATTTTTCCAATCCGAGCTCGTTCCGACGCTCGAAGAGCTGGCGCGCGGTCTCGAAAACCTTTCGGGCGGCGGGGGAGCGGTCGAAGTAGTAAATTCCACCATTGAAGGCCGGGAGCGAATCGATCTCCGCCGCCTTCAAAAATCCCGGAAAATCCCGGATCGCGGGGTGGGTATCACCCTCCCGAAGCTCGCCATATGAGATCACGCCGAACCCGCGGGCCTCGCGGTATTTTTCCCACGTCGGCTGCAGGGGCCGAAAAACCAGGCAATCTGCGTCAATGAAGAGCGTCTCTGCAAACGGCGAGTAACTGTCGAGGTGAAGCTTCTGCTCGACCCCGCGCCCCAGCGCAGGATCTGCCCGGACGATCAGTGCCGATAAGGATCGAAGGCGCTTGAGGGCTGGGTCTGCCGCGTCGGTGACGACAGCGATCGGAATATCCGGGTCCCGGAGCCGGATGGATCGAATCAGCGCCTCCGCCATGGCGAGGTAGCGACGCGCACCGCAGGCCAGAGTCAGGATGCCGGGCCCGGGGATCATGGGGTGGAACGAGGCTGCTGCGGCCCAGGCAGGGGGCGGCGGCCGCGCACGGCTCTGTAGGCCGCCAGGAAGGCTCGGACCCCGAAAAGCCGCATGGCAACCTGGATCGGGCGGGAAGGCTCCTCCGCCGGCGTCGGGGCGAATCCCGGGGACAGCTCATCCATGCGCTGGAGGACCAGCCTGCAAAACGCGGGGTCGGAAAGCGCAAAAGCCCGGAGCCCCTTATAGTATAAGCAGGCCAGCCGGCGGCGGCGTTTCGGAGAAAAGTCCTCGCGGCATTCGAGCAGCGGCTGGAGCTTCATATAGATTTTGCTGCGCGTGCGCTCCGCTTGAAAATGGCTCAGCGGGCCGCCTCCGATCCGGGCCTGAAATGATTTCCCATGAAGCCTCCACCAGTAGGACAGATCGCCAATGCGAGCGATCCGCTGGGCTCTCAGCGCCGCTCGACAAAAAAAGTCATAGTCATCGTACATCGCGACCTCCCGGTCCCACCGCAGGTCGCCCAGAAAAGATTTTCTGTAGAGGACGGCTGCGGTGAACGGAGTTTTTCCGTCGCCCAGGATGGCATCTAGCACGTCCTCTGGCGCCGGAGGGTCGTACACTTTTCGGGTCGCAACGTCCTCGGTGCCATCTTCCCGGAGGGAGCAGACGCCCCAGGGGGACATCACCAGGTCGGCGCGCTGCGCCTCAAGTTCCGCCACCTCGCGCGCGAGCGTTCCTGGGACGAGCACGTCGTCGTGGTCAAGAAACTTCACGGCATCCCCGGTGCAGGCCATCAGCCCGTGATTCCTGCCAAACGCTCCGCTCCCATGGCTCTCGCGGAATTCCTCCACGTGGATCGCCCGGCCGAAGGAAGCCAGCAGTTCCGCCGTCCCATCCGTGGAGCCGTCGTTGACAACAACGATTTCGAGGTCGACCCCGCCTTGATCGAGACAGGACGCGATGGTGTCTTTGAGGAGAAGCCCCGGATTGAACGCAGGAATGACGACGCTGAGTTTCATGACTTGCTTGTGCCCGGACGATCGCCGGGGCCGGATGGGCGAAGGGATTCTGCAAAGATCGCGAGCCGGCCGGCCATCTTCCATCCGGCAGATTTTACCAGCACCCCAAAGGCGGGGTAGAACCACCCCAGAGAAGTTTTGTCTCCGGCAATTGAAGGGGCCTTCACGTAGAGGTCTTCGGCAAGCTCTGTGAGGCCGGCGTAGGCACATTCCCGGCTCACAAGAAACATCCTCTGGGCAAAATGTCTCATCTCAGGAATCCCGGGCGCGACGCCGGCGCCGAGGGCATGGCGGGCAATGGCGGATATCGCGACGGCACGGTCGCGAAGCGCGCTAACATCCAGCCGCCGGACCCGGCTCAGGCGGCTCGTCTCATGGAACGGGCACGAGCCCACCGGCTCCGGCGTGAACCTCAAAGGCAGCCCCATGGCCGCGATCCGGCAATCGTATTCCCAGTCCTCATGGAGCCGGAGGGGGAGCCAGCCGCCAACCCGCTCGAGCAGTTCGCGCCGGTAGAGCGGGGCGTGGGTAGGCCACCAGGACTCCAGAAGAAACAGCGGAAACATGCGGTCGATTTTTGTGTTGGAGCGAAGGCCCATCCGGTTCCCGCTCTCCCCCACCTGAACCGGACCGTAGCAGGCGACCGCCTCCGGGTGGGCGTCCAGTTCGGCCGTCTGCTTGGAAAGCTTTTGCGGCAGAATCAGGTCGTCGCTGTCGAGGTACTGCAAGAACTCCCCGCGGGCGGCCCGACGGCCGGTTTCGCGGGCCACCCCTGGACCCGCATTGCTATTCCGGAAGACCTGGATGACTCCCGGATGTTTGCCCGCCAGCGCCTCGGCCACCGCTGGAGTCTCATCGGTGGATCCATCGTCCACGATGAGGATCTCAAAGCGGACGCCTTGCTGCGCCAGGACGCTGTCCACCGCCTGGACCAGAAGCTGCGGGCGGTTGAAGACCGGGATGACAACGCTGACGAGGCCTTTGTTCCAAGTGATCGCAGAGTCAGCCATGGGTCGGTGATACGAGGCTCTTATCCGCATCCTGCTCGAGCAGGGCGCTCGCGCGCAGGCGAGCTCGCCGGTGGGCCCGCGCTGTCAACCGCACAAACGGATCGGTCGAAAGGGAGCGGACCAGCTCCCTCAGCAGATCTTTTAAACCCGGGGATTTCGGGCGGTTGCCGCGCTCCAGGTAATCCATGACGTATCCGGAGACGATCCTGCCCTCGACGCTGCGGGAGAAGTAGTCCCATGCGCACCGGTTCGGCGGAATCAGGTGGGTCAGGCGCAGCTCCGGAAAGACACCTTTGCCGAGGCCGATCTCCAGAGCCGAATTTGCGAGATCATTATCGGCACCATAGAGGAGGTCGTTCCCCCGGTGGTCCAGAAAAGCGCGGCGGGCATCCTGCCCGAGCTTGCGGACATAGGCGGCCACGACCTCTCTTCGCAGCAGCATGCCCGCGCCCCACGGGGTCGAGTCTCCGTGCCCGGGGTCGTTGCTCCACACGTCCTTTGCGACTTGGCGGAGCGAAAGGATGCTCGGGGCTCTTTCCGCAAATGGCGGTCTGCCGGCCTCGTATTCCGGGATGATCGCGCCGCCCATCGCCCCGATCCAGGGATGACTCTCTGCCAAGCGCAGACCCCGCTCGAGATAATCGGCATCGAGGACGTTGTCCTGGTCAACCAGGAGAATCCACTCCGAGTCCGGGGAAGCCTCCCGGAAGCCGCGCCAACGGTTCGGCGTGAGCCCGGGGGTGGCCTCGACAATAAATCGCCATCCGGGAAGCCCCGAAGCATCGAGCGCGCATTCGTAGTCTCCGGGCGAGTTGTTATCCACCAGAATGACTTCGGAGACTTGCGGGAGCGCCGTCTGCCGGCGCAGCCCGGCGAGCACGCGCTGCAAGGCCGGGAGCGGCGGGCGGTAGGCAGGGATAATAACAGAAACCATGGTTGTGTTGTCTCGTATTTGTGTGGGTGCTTGCCCTTCGAATCCGCCGGGATGAAAGGCCTGCGGCATTCTTCGGACTTCAGCCCGCCGCGGATCCTGAAGCGGCGCTTTCGGGCGGCCCGCCCGCACGCGGCGTCTGGCGCACGGCGGCCCGGAACCTCTCAGGAATAAAAAGCTTCAAGGCTTTTTTGATCATGTTGACCGGGGTCTTGTCAGGCGGGATGTAATCCGAGAATTCTGTGGATTTAAGATGCCTCCAGTACTCGTCGCCGTACTCGATCTGGGCCAGATAGTTCCAGGGCTTGAAGCTTCCGACAAAGTGGGCGAGGTGCGGCCCCCCGGCTTGAGGGACGTGCGGCTTTGAAAAAAGATCCCCAATCGATTTTTCTTTCCACTGCGGGTGGTGGTTCCACGAATAATCGAGGGTGAGCACGTGGCCTTTCAGGACGTGATTCAGCGCACATTGATCAGCAAACTTCAGGAGCTCGGGATGCGCGATCGCAAACGCGATGCATTTTTCCGCGATGTTATTTTTGCGGAAATAGTCCAGATTCATGAGGAGGACGCCGGAGTTAAAGTACTGGGTCTCCGAATCCAGCCCGAGCTGCTCGTAGCATGACCAGCCGATCGAGTCCGGGACCGCCCCGGCGGCGAAGCCCGAGATGTCGTGCGCATATAATTCCTCGACCGGGCTGAGCAGGATCGTGTCGGCATCCAGGTAGAGGAGCTTGTCTTCGTTCGGAAGGAGGGAGGGGATGAGGAGCCGCAGCCAGACGGTCCGGGTCAGGTGGCCGATAGTTTTTAAGCCCAGGATTTTGGGCAGCTCGGCCTCGACGTCGAGGATCGTCAGCCGGACGCGGCTTCTTGTGCAGAACCTGGTAAACTTATCGAGGGTCGCGGGGGCGATGGCATCCGCAATCAGAAAAAAGTGGATTTTTCGGGGATCGGTATAGCTGATCAACGATGCCAGCATGACGGCGCAATGCTGGAGGTATTTATTGTCCGCACAGCAGCCGATATTCATTTCTTAAGAAGCCTGCTGGCTGCACTTCCGCGCAGGTGCGGGTAGCCCCTCATGTAGAGGAGATGCCTGGTCATCCCGGTGAAATGCCGCGCGTCAACCGCCGCGTAGTCGATGTCCTCCTGCCACCAGAACATGCGATCGTTGCTGACCACGTATCGCTCGGGCGGCAGCGGCTGCGCCCCGGCCGCGTGCATGAGGAACGCCAGAACGGTCTGCTCGGTGAACCAGCTGATCGCTGGCGAGGATCGCCCGGCAAGGAGCCGGTCGGCGAGCCCGGCATCCAGGGAGTTTTTCGGGATGTAGAGCAGCCCGCTGTTGAGCCGGTCGCACGGGCTCAACCCCAGCTGGCGCCCGGCCTCAACAATTTCCCAGTCATACGCCGCTGGCTGGGACTCCTGATTAAAGCAGGGCTGCCGGCGGGCGATCATCGCAAGCAGGGAGACGGGCGGGGCAAGCGCAAGCACGTCGGAATCAAAAAACAAAAGGTCTTGGGATTTTTGCAGCGCCAGGATCGCAGCTAGCTTTCTGCCGAGCGGATGCCCGCTCAGAAATGCCGCGAGGTGGATGTGGCCAGGGTCGCCAGCCTGCGCGATCGCCGCGGCCTGGGTGATTTCAGCATCGGGAAGAATCGATTTGATCTCCTGAAACCGGGACGGCAGCCCGCCATCCGAAGCAACCACCACGCGGAAAGAATTTCCGAGGTAGCGCGCCCAGCTCCACGCGCACCACGCCGACTCATCGAGCATCGGCGGAGTGGTCAGGACCAGTAGGGTCGGTCCCGGCGTTGCCAACGACCTTACCGGCGGCAAGGAGGACCATTTTTTGCGGACCGGGTAGGGCCGGTTTTGTTCCCACCACCGCACCACGCGGGTCGTGAACCTTCGGAAATAGTGCTGGAAAGGCGATGCTGTCACTGGAATTCCAACCGGGAAAAACCCCGCGGCCATCATGCCGGGCACTGCGGGACATCGCGGTGTCCGGCCGGCGGCCGGTGTTTCATCCACAGCCATGTCGATCCGTTCGATCTGTCCTCGTTGACTGAGGCCGCAAGCAGTTCGGCATCGGCATCCGGCCAGATGGTGCCCGCCTCCGCGCTGATCCACTCCCTGCGGTCGGTAGCGCGGATCGTTTGAATGCTGTGGGTCGGTGAAAAGCGTTCGACAAGGAGGTCCTCCGTTGTCGGCACCCATTTCTCTTCATGCACCTCAACCAGGATGTCGGTTGTCTGCAGAGCCGGGCAGGCTACCGGATCCAGAACGTCCCGCTCGAACCCCTCGATGTCGCAAAAGACCAGCGTGCGGCCGGAATGGAGCCTGGTAATTTCGGAAGCCGTACAAAACTTCTTCACTCTCACCCTAGACTGGACGCCATTCCCTCGTGCCAGCCGGGCCGCCTGCCGCCGCGAGAGAAAGTCTGTGTCGTAGGCGAAGATCCTGGCCGAGGGGATCCGGAACGCGAGGCCGACCGCATAGTAGCCCTCGGCGCAGCCGATATCGATGATGGTGGAATACTGCTCGCCCACGATCTCCTCGATCGTGTCGTGAAGCTCGCATTCGTAGGAACCCAGCCACTTCGGGGTGATCGATCCCCACACGATCTCGTCGAGATACCTCATTCCCTGGAACGGCCCGGACAGGACCGCGATCGGGCGCCCTTGGAACAGGCTCGGCGCCGCCCTCCGGTGGAGGGCATGGTAGCGCCGGTAAAAATAACGGCGGGTTTCGACGGCGTCCCACCGCCCGAGCAGACCGGGGGCTGCAGCGCGCAACACCCGCCGGATCACACGGCCCAATAAATTGGCTATCGAAAACCGGGGCCGTTCTAGCTGCCCGTCAGGCACAGACCCGCTCCGCAGAACAAGCCGTTCCGGATGGAGGGCGGGAATGGCCATCTGCAGCAAACTAAGGGAGAAGTCTGCCGGCGGGCGGCAGCCGAGGTATTCCGAGACCGGGCGAAGTTCCCGCTCCAGCAGGAGGGAAAGCCCGGAGAACGGGGCAAGAACCCGCGCGGCCAGACGAAGCATCCACTGCGGCCAAGCCGAAGGGCAAGGGCGCAGCGGCTCCGCATCCGCTTGGCCGAAGGGGCGCCCCAGGAGGGGTTTCGACCACTCCTCTCCATAAAGGCTGCGGGCGATTTTTAACCACTGGACAAGACCCTCGCGGAAGCAATTCTCCGATGCCGAGGACGCCATACCGCGCTCCGGGTTAACCAGCATTTCCCATGGCTTGAAAAGGTGCAGGAAAAAGAGCGTGTCGAGCGAGGCGACAAATCGGTCCGGATGCCATCGGGATTGGTACAGCTTCAGCCGCCCGACACCGGTCTCGCTTCCAAAGCAAAAGTTCCATCGGGTATCGAGCCAGGCGATCCGGAACGGATAGGTTGCCATGGCAATCGCCAGCAGATGCTGGTCGCTGGGAACCGCATAATTTTGCGGAAGCCCACGCAGGACGGAGAGGATTTTTTTGTGGAAGCGAACCGCCTTCAGGCGGCGGTGGTTCCACGCCATGATCCCTGTATTGGCCGCGCGCCGGCCCAGCCCGGGGAGCGCTGAAAAATAGCGCCTTTCCTCCCTGTCCGGCAGGTCGATCGATCGGAACTGGTGGCCGGCCGAGCCGTTGCTGACAGCGGCAAAATCGACAGGCCCGATGTTGATGGATTCCAGCGGCAGGGGGTTGCAGCAGAGGACATCTGCGTCGATCGAAAGGCTGAAATCATATCCGAAGCTGGAGAGGATCCTCCATGCCAGAAGGTGCGCAAAGGATTCCCTCGGCCAGAACGGAAGCCCCGGACGGGACGGCCGGACAAACGGGAGCGATGGGTCGCAAAAAACAATGTCCACTCCGGCCCGGCCCGCTGCGGCAAGGTCGCCGTCCCCGCAGGAGGTGCAGAAGAGAAAGGCATCGAGCTGCGGGTTGTTCTCCTTCGCCGAGGCGAGCGCCACGAGCAGCTTAGGCACGTAGCCCGGATCGCCGCATCCAAAGACCGCCCACCGCCCGGCCCTCCGCCTAACCCGGTGCTTTTTTGCGGCCGCAAAAAGTTCGCTCCGGGTCATGCCGGCCGGGTTTGGGAACGACGCGGAATCAGGCGGATGCTGTCCGCCTCCACGGAATAGTCATACGAGTGCTTGGCGGCCAGATCCCGCACCTGCTCAAGAGTTGGGTAGTCGGGCTCGGAGCCGAAGCAACGGGCATCATCAATCACCACCACATGGCCGGAGACCTTTGAGCCAAAGATATGCTCGAGCTCCTCCTGGATCGGGGTCTCCTTGGAGCCCTTGGCCGTCACCCCCTCGGAATAATGCCCGTCGAGCCAAAAGAGCGCGGGCTCTTGCAGCTCCGCGATGACGGTGGGCAGGACCTCCCCGCTGTCGCCCTGGAGCAACCGGATCTGCCGGTCCCCTTGGAACCTCTGCCGCGCCGCCTCGTGCAGCGGCTGACTGAGCTCGATGGAGTACAGCTGGTCGAAGCGGTATTTTAAGGCCTCGAGCATGTTGCCGCGGTATGTCCCGGTTTCCACGAAGATCCGGGTCCGGAACCTTCGGGCCAGCATCCACAGCGTCCGCTGCTTGATGGCGTGCGGGGGAGGGATCGGTTTGCCCTGGCTCAGCCATTCGCTGTGCGCGCGCCGGAGCCGCAGGGTCATTGCCAGGCTGCGCAGGGGACCGGCGAGAGGGCTGCGCTTGAGGAGGGTTTTTATCGGGTCTGGAATCATAGGAAGTGAAGGAAGTTAAGCGCCAGGCAGCTCAGTGAGGGTCCGCAGCCCGGGGAATCGCCGCGCCTCAAGCGTCTCCGACCCGTCGTTTGTCCAACGGTCCGGAGATACGACATACTTTTTTGGGTTGGGGTTCAGCCACCCGGCCCACCAGGAAAATGTGCTGTTCGAGATGATCTGGTGCCGGCAGGCCGCCATGGATGCCAGATCCCCGAGGGTGTCCCCATTGCGATCGGGATTTCTGATCTGGACATCTTCCCCGGCAAAGTGCTCGCGGCACCAAGAGGGGTCATCGGAAAAAATGTGGAACTGCGGGCGTGCCAATGTCCTGCGCAGGAATGCCATCGCGCGGAGAAAATACTCCCTGTCACATACCATTCGGAAGGGATGCTCGAGGTAGTCTCCGCGGCGGATATGGACGGCGACAGTCTCCTCTCCTCCCCCGGCGACGACCGACGGTTCCTTGGCGTGGCGGGCGAGGTGTCTCCCGAGATTTTCACGCAGCGGAAGGGCGCAGCACTCCGCCAGCGAGGCGTCCTGAAAATACCCGGATAGCATGGAGGAACGGTCCACCCCACGGGCTAGGAGCGGCAGGTCCGCGTCGCCCAGCGCCGGCAGCAAACGAAGCTCGCACGCCATGCGGCCGGACATCTTCAGCGCCAGGCGGTTGATCAGCGGCGGAAGAACGAAGCCGGGCATCCCCAGCTTGATAAAATCCAGCCGGGCGAGCTCACGGGCGTCGCCCCCCGCCGGCAGCCGCGAAAAATCGAAAAGAAAAACCGGGCGCCGCGCCCGGGAGGCTGCCGCCACTGCGGCGGCATATTGGAAGAGGTTATTTCCCAGCCGACCGTGAAAGACACACCAGATAAGCATGAGAAGAGAGTCCCGCGTCCGGCAATTTTCACTCGCCGATCACGAGCGATTGCTGCCCGCAGGACAAACAGAGATTCCCCCAGTCGGATTTCCAGGCGACATGTTCCGAAGCCGGTCCCGCGTGCGGCTCAAAATCGAAGCCCATCACGTTGAGGACGGCATCGGCAGGATTTCCGCCTGCGGTCATGAGAAAAAAGGAAAGCGTGTAGTGGCCGGGCGCGAGCCCCGGATCACGAATTTCCGCTTCCACGGTGACCGGGCTCCCCTCGGGGAAGGATGGCATGATGTTCAAAAACGCCGTGCCCAGCGGGCGGCCGTCGCCGGTGTTAACCTTGGTAACCAGCTGGAGCCCCTCAATGTTGACGCGGGGCATGAGGCGGAGCCGGAACATGATCCGGTCGCGCATCCGAAGGTCCTCGTTGCAGATCAGTTCGCCCGCCAGCAAATCGATTTTCCGATCCCCCAGCCATGCGGGACGCGGCTGATCCGCCAAGGAATCCCCGCAGGCCCCGGCCGGCCTCGCCCGGCCAAGATAGGTTTTGACCGCCTCCCCGGTGGCCCCGATGAAAACGCCCGTCCCCTTTTCGAGGTAGAGCGCCCGTGTCGTCAGGCTCTCGATCGCGGCCATGTTATGACTGACAAAAAGCACGGTGCGCCCGAGTCCGGCGGCCATCTCGTGCATTTTCCCGAGACATTTTTCCTGGAATGCGGAGTCGCCCACGGCCAGCACCTCATCCACGATCAGGATCTCGGGATCCAGGTGGGCGGCCACTGCAAAGGCCAGGCGCACATACATGCCGCTGGAGTAGCGCTTCACCGGCGTATCAAGGAACTTCTCGACTCCGGCAAACGCCACGATCTCGTCGAATCTCCTCAGGACTTCCCTCCGCTTCATCCCCAGAACAACACCGTTCAGAAAAATGTTTTCGCGGCCGGTGAGTTCCGGGTGGAACCCGGTGCCGACTTCGAGAAGGCTCGCGACCCGTCCGCGAAGGACGACCTCCCCGCGGGTGGGTTCGGTGATCCGGCTCAGGATCTTGAGCAGCGTGCTCTTTCCGGCCCCGTTCGCGCCGATGATGCCGAGGACCTCCCCGGGTTGGACGTCAAATGTCACGTCATGGAGCGCCCAAAAATCCACGTGCTTGTCGGCCGCCTTGCCTGGCCGCCGCTGGAAAATGGCCGCAACCCGGTCGCGCAGGGTATCGAAGCTGCCTCCGGGAGCCGCGCCGATCCGGTAGTGTTTGGCGAGATTTTTGACCTCGATAATAGGTGCGCTCATTCGACCCAATGCCTCCGGTATCGCCGGCCCAGCCTCGCATCCTGCGAAGTGTAGCAGAACGTGTCCTGGCCGTACTCGATCAGCGAGTACCCGCTCGCACGCATCAGCCGCTCGGCATCCGCCTTCCGTTCCTGCAGGAGCACGTTTTCAAAATTGACGAAGCGGATCGGATCGCGGCGGAAATCGATCGTGCGGAGGATCTCGAGCTCGTATCCCTCCACATCGATTTGCAGGAGGTCGATGTGCTTGAGGCCATGGCGCTCGAGGAGGTCTGCAAACGTCAGGCACCGCACAGCCTCCTTCACCCGGTGCTGGAGGTAGAAGCTTTTGTACTCGGGATTTTGCTCATACCGGTCCCAGAGCTCCCCGACCCGCTCGGCTTTGAGTGAGCTCAGCTGCGCGAGCCATTCCGGGTAGCCGTGAGCAACCGGATCGACATCGAGCCGGTAGATCTCGGCCTCACCGCTAAAATCCGCGACGGCCGCATTCTCAAAAGCAACGCCCGGCATATCCTGGTAGGCTTTGGTAAGCTGCTCGAAATATGCCCGCACCGGCTCGACCAAGAGGAGCGTGCCGGACGTCTTGCGGAGCCGCTTGCTCAGGATCCCGTAGAGCGGGTCGTTTGTCGTGTTTCCCGTGAAGGCCCCGAGCTGCACAACGGTAAAGCCGCTGGATTTTGTGATCTGATCAAGCGCGGGCCCGACGGGATGAGGCAGGGGCCGCGGCGGGACAACACGGCCGATGATCGAGCGCGCTACGGCAGAAATTCCCCCGGACCGGTACTTTGAAGCGATTTTTGTAAGCATGCAGCGAAGGGGGTTTTCTAAAATGTCTGCCAGACGACGCGGTACGGCCGCGGATCAAAGAGCAGCAAGCCTGTTGATGCGAGAAGCAGAGCGCAAATAACCAACCGAAGCGCTCTCCCCGGTCTGCCGGCCGGCCAGTGGCACCGCACGCCGTCCAACGATTTGCCAGCATAGAGGGCAAGCCAGCAGATGGGAAGAATCAGGGTGTTCGTGAACCGGTAGCCGGACGCAATCGGGAAATACCAGGCGTAGGCAAATAGGTAGGCGGCTGACAGCAGGGCCACAAAAACTCCGGGCCAGAGGAGGGACTCCGCAGCCCTTACATTTTTTGCGGCAAGGACCGCCAGAATAGGGGCGGCCAAGAAGCCCAGGATCAGAAGTTCCCTCACCGGCAGCACGGTGGAGCGTTCGGTTCCAAAAAGCTCGGAGCGCAGAAATGAGGCGGGATTGGCTGGGAGGACCAGCTGCCGGAGGCGAAGATAAACTCCGGAAAACAAGCGTTTCACACAGTGGTTGAATCCGTTTCGCCGAAGATAGTTTTCAGCGGTGGGCAGGGCCTCCGGAGACATCCTGGCAAGGGCCGCCGGGCTGCAATCCATGTAGTAACGGGTGCATTTTTCCCAGTTCTCTACCCAGAAAACATGGGACGAGTGGTTGTAGCTGAACTGTCCGTCATAGCGCCCGTAGGCGTAGGCAAGACGCGGACTAACCACAAGCAGGGTGGCGACAAGCGCTGCGAGGGCTGGGACTCCCGCCCTTGCCACAGCCCCCATCGCGCCGCTTTTTCCCGCGCGCCGGAGCTCCAGGCTGAGGCATCGCAGCGTGATGCAGACAAGAAAGATGCCCAGCGCGGGCGCCACGGATGGCTTGGCAAGGTAAGCGAGCCCGGTAACCAACCCGGTCGCCGCCGCATATCTGAGATCCCCACCCCGAAGCGCGAGCGCACCCAGAACGGAGGACAGAGCAAAAAGCGTGAGGAAGATGTTTTCCGCCGCAACATACTGGGTCAGCGGGATCAGGAGGCCCAGCGCCGCGAACCACGCCAGCAAGATCGCGTCGACCGGATGCAGGGTCGCCAGAAAAGCCGCTCCAAGGAGAAGGACAGAGGCTCCGGCGAGGCAGCTGTTGAACACGCGGATTTGGGAGAAAAATTTCCCGGGGACGGTCCCGACAAATGCGCGGCTCAAAAACGTGTACAGCTCGTTGCGCACGCCATCGGTCCCGAATGGCGCCGCGGCATCGGAAAACTCGGAAGAAAGCAGCCGGTAGGACTCCCCGTCTCCAAATGAGGGGTCCATCTGGTTCCTAGAGGAAAGCACCAGCGAACCAACAATCGTCAGCCCGGCGAGGGCGGCGAGCAAAAGATAAAAGATGGCAGGCCTGGTCATCGGGAAATTAAGATTTCCGCCGGCCGTGAGGAGGTGGGGTATCACAATAGCCCATGGCTTAGCACCCCGACTTGTTTGCCCACCCCGGAATTCGAAAGCTTGTCCGTGCGGCTAACTCCTCTATTTCTGGTCCGAGACCGGGCGCGAATGATCCCGTCAAAAATATGACCTTCAAACAAGACGAGTCCCTAGGTGGTTACCTTTATCGGAATGAGCAGCCCTGCCACATGCAGCGCTTGCTTCTGCCGCCGATTCTGAAGCTGGTGGGCCGACTTCCCCATGCCGCCCGCATTCTGGATGTGGGATGCGGGAATGGGGCTCTGTGCCGGGAACTCTCCTCACAAGGGTTTGAGGTGGTGGGTGTAGATCCGAGTCCCTCGGGAGTCGCCGTGGCAAGGCAAGCCCTGCCGGAGGTAAGGTTTGAGGTGATGCAAGTTCAAGAGGATCTTTTGGAGCGTCTTCAGTCAGATCCCTTCGATGCTGTCATCAGCACGGAGGTTATCGAGCACGTCTATGATCCGAGGACCTTTGTCAAAGGGTGTTGGAATGCATTAAAACCAGGAGGCAGCTTGATCGTCTCGACCCCGTACCATGGCTATCTGAAAAACCTTCTTATTGCGCTCGCGGGCAAGTGGGACGCGCACGCCGACCCTATGTGGGACGGCGGACATATCAAACTCTGGAGCCGCAAAACACTAACGACGCTTCTCTCGCAAACCGGTTTCGAAGACGCCTGTTTTTATGGGGTCGGCCGGGTTCCCTTCCTCTGGATGAGCATGGTCCTCGCCGCCCAGCGGCCTTGATGCCGGGCTCAGCCACACCGTCCGGCCTGGCAGCAGTCCGGACGGGATGCGCACGGGCGGTTCCAAGGCATGCGGGAGAGGATCACCCCCATTCCGCAGAATCCGGTCACCCCGGCAAAGATGAGGCCGACGCCCGCAAAGGCCGACAGGGCCAGCCAGGCGGGGCTGAGGAAGGCC
>JBGTAT010000119.1:0-11578 GCA_041749755.1 Terrimicrobiaceae bacterium
GCCGGGGGGCGCGCCGGGGTGGGGGCGGGCGGTGGCCGGCGATAACCTCCCGCTGGCCGAGTGACGAGGCGCAGCCGGTGCAGAGGTAGTCAAAAATTTCTTTGCCAGGGAGCACGAGGAGGAGTTTTTCCCGGACTGGCATGGCCTGGTTGCACTTGGTGCAGAAGAGCGAGGAGGCCCGGAAGCTTTCGAATTGCTCCATCGGGTCAGGCGTTCGGGGTTTCGGTAAAGTCGCCCGGGTTCCGCCGGTCCTTGACGATGTGGGAGAGGATCGTGTGCAGGACGACGACCGGCGGTTCGGTCGCGTCGATCGGGACGGTGAGGTCCGGCCCGAAAAAGTCGAGGAGCGGACGGGATTCGTTGTCGTATGTCGCGAGGCGGCGGCGGATGACTTCCTCGTTGGCGTCGTCGAGGCGGTTGTCTTTGAGCGCGCGCTTTTTCAGGCGGGCGACGATCTTCTCGCGGTCCGGGCAGCTGAGGTGGAATACCCGCCGGACGTCGATGATTTCGCTCATAAGCTCGGCCTGGCGGATGTTCCTTGGGATCCCGTCTAGGACGAGGAAATCGATGTCCGGCTTGTACGCCTGGGACTCGACCGCATGCTCGATGCTCACCCGCCAGAGCTCGACGGTGATTTCATCCGGCACCAGCTGGCCTTTGCTCGAGTGCTCGAGGAAGGCACGGCCGAGCGCGGTGCGGGTATCCATCTGGCGGAAGACGTCCCCGCAGGCGCAGTGAAAAAACCGGGGGAGCGAGCCGAGCACGGTCCCTTGAGTTCCTTTTCCGCTACCGGGGGCTCCAAAAAAGAGGTAGGTGGGGTATTTCATCGATGCGATGAAAACTAGCCAGACGGACATCGTGCTGCAATCCCGCTTTGAACAATTTGCGTAGGCGTTGACTTTGTTACGCGAGTCCCGTAATCACATCACACAACTTTCTCCCGCGACGTGGCCCCAAACGAAGATTACATTGTTGAGATCCTGATGGATGTCGGGCTCGTGACCCGATCCCAGGTCGACTATGCGCGGGCCAACATGAAATCCGGCGGGGTCGTTGCCACGCTCGTGCACGACGGGTTTTTGACCCAGGACGATGTCACGCGCACGTTAGCTGCGCAGAACGGGATGGAGTTCATGGATCTGTCCCAGATCGTGGTTCCGCCCAACATCATCGAGCTTCTTCCGGTTGAGGATGCCCGGCGTTGGCGGGCGATCCCGGTCGGCGAGCGCGAGGGGGCTCTGCTGATCGCCATCGGGGACCCGATGGACATGCAGACGATGGACGACCTCTCCTTCAAGCTGCACCGCGAGGTTGAGTTCGTCTGCGCCACGCCGGACACGATCCGCAACGCGCTGATCCAGTATTACGGCGGGGAGGCGACCGGCTCGTTTGGCGAGGAGATGGATCTGGGGTCCGAGGAGGTCGGCGCCGACGATGCCCCGATCATCAAGATGGTCTCGCTCCTGCTCGTTGAGGCCCACCAGAACCGGGCGAGCGACATCCACCTGGAGCCGCTCGAGTCGAAGTTCCGGGTTCGCTTCCGCATCGACGGCGTCCTCCAGGAAATGCCCAGCCCGCCGAAGAAGCTGCACTCGGCAATGATCAGCCGCATCAAGATCATGAGCGGCTCGATGAGCATCGCAGAGAAGCGTCTCCCCCAGGATGGCCGCATTCAGATCAAGCTCGGCGAGAAGGCGATCGACCTGCGCGTCTCGACGATCCCGACCGTGCACGGCGAGAGCGTCGTGATGCGGATCCTCGATAAGACCTCTCTCATGCTTGGCCTGCCCGACCTCGGGTTCCTCTCCGACGACCAGGCGAAGTTTGAGCGCCAGATCAGCCTCCCCGATGGGATCATCCTGGTCACCGGGCCGACCGGGTCCGGGAAGACGACCACGCTTTACGGGTGCCTCAACTACATGAACAAGCCGGATCGGAAGCTGATCACGGTCGAGGATCCGGTGGAGTACCAGATGAGCGGGATCAATCAGGTCCCGGTGAACGCGAGCATCGGGATGACGTTCCCGGCCGCGCTGCGCTCGATCCTCCGCCAGGCCCCGAACATCATCATGATCGGGGAGATCCGCGATATGGAGACGGCGAGCATCGCCACGAACGCCTCGCTGACCGGCCACCTCGTGCTCTCCACGCTCCACACCAACGACGCCCCCAGCGCGATCGCCCGCCTCGTGGACATCGGGATCAAGCCGTTCCTCGTCTCGACCTCGGTGCGGGCGGTGGTGGCGCAGCGGCTGGTCCGGCGGCTCTGCCCGAAGTGCAAGGCTCCTGCCGAGCTCACGGAATACGAGATGAACATGCTGCATATCGACGCCGGCCAGCTCAGCGACTCCCACATCATGCAGCCGACCGGCTGCGAGCTCTGCCGCGGGAAGGGCTACAAAGGGCGTATGGGGATCTTTGAAATTTTTCTGGTGGACGACGAGGTCCGCAACATGATCAACAACAACGCCTCGACGATCGCCCTGCGCCAGCGCGCCCGCGAGCTCGGCATGCGCACGCTCCGCGAGGACGGGATCCGCAAGGTGCTCGCCGGCCTGACGACGGCGGATGAGGTTCTCACCACCACGATGACCGACCTGGACTGACCGCATGGACGCACGACAAGTCACCGAGATTTTTCTGGAGCGCGGGCTCATCAGTGCCGGGCAGGCGGCGGATTTTGTTCAGGAGTCCGCAGCGCTTGAGCTTCCGATCGAGCAGGTGCTCGTGAATCATGCGGTCGTCGATGAGGATGGGTTTATCCACGTCATCGCCGAGGCGATCGGGGCCGAGGCTTACAACCTGGTCGAGTTTGCGCCCGACACGACGGTGCTCGGGCTGATCCCTTCCGGCCTCGCGCGCCTGCACGGGGCGATCCCGATCATGGGTTCGGGCAACACGATCATCGTGGCCCTCACCGACCCGCTGAACCCGCAGACGGTCGAGGACCTCCGGTTTGCGCTCGGGCGCGAGATCCATTTGATGGTGGCCTTCCCGTCGAAGGTGAAGGCCCTGATCACCCAGCACTACGGCTCCGAGGTCACCAACTTCGACGACATCATCGCGCAGCTCGGAGCCGGCTCCGACCTGGTCGTCACCGAGGGGGGCGGAGATGCCTTCAACCTTCAGGCCGTGGCGGCCGAGGCCAACACCGGACCGATCATCAAATACGTGGACCTCATCCTCGACAAGGCGATTGCCGCCCGGGCGAGCGACATCCACTTCGAGCCTTTCGAGACGGAGTTCAAAATCCGCTACCGCGTGGACGGGGCCCTGTACGAGATGGACCCGCCCCCTCTGCACCTGGCTCTGCCCGTCATCTCCCGAGTGAAGGTGATGTCGAACCTCAATATCGCGGAGCGCCGGCTTCCTCAGGACGGCCGGATCCAGCGAACGATCAACGGCCGCCAGGTCGACCTGCGCGTCTCGACGCTGCCCACCACGTTCGGCGAGAGCGTCGTGCTGCGCGTCCTGGACCGCTCGAGCGTGAACCTCGACCTCGAGACGCTCGGCATGCCGGACGCGATCTACGACTACATCCTTCAGGTGATCGAAAAGCCGAACGGGATCTTCATCGTGACCGGACCGACGGGCTCGGGAAAAACCACGACCCTCTATTCGTGCCTGCGCAAGATCAACACGATCGACGCCAAGCTTCTCACCGCCGAGGACCCGGTCGAGTACGAGATCGACGGGATCATCCAGGTCCCGATCAACGAGGGGATCGGGCTCACGTTTTCGCGCGTGCTGCGCGCGTTCCTGCGCCAGGACCCCGACCGCATCCTCGTCGGCGAGACGCGGGACATCGAAACCGCCCAGATTGCCATCCAGGCCTCGCTCACCGGACATCTGGTTTTCACCACCCTGCACACCAACGATTCCACCGGGGCGGTGACCCGCCTTGTCGATATGGGGATCGAGCCATTTTTGATCTCCGCCTCGCTCGAGTGCATCCTCGCCCAGCGGCTCATCAGGAAAATCTGCGTGCCCTGCCGGACCGCCTACGAGCCGAACGAGCACGTCCTCGCCTCGCTCGGGCTGTCGATCCTCGACATCGGGGATAAAAACTTCTTCTACGGCAAGGGCTGCGAAGCCTGCAACAACACCGGCTACAAGGGCCGGAAGGGCATTTACGAGCTCCTCAAAATCTCCGACCCGATCCGCGAGATGATCAACGAGCGGGCACCTGGGGTCCTGCTCCGCCAGAAGGCGATCGAACTGGGGATGACGACGCTCCGGGAGGATGGCATGCGGTCGATTTACGACGGGCTGACGACGATCGAGGAAGTCGTCAAGTACACGTAAGTTTGTTCAGATCGCCTCTCCGTGGCTCTGCCGGCGCTCGTTGACGCCCGCGATGGCGACCCGCAGTTGCTCGAGCGTTATCGGCTTCGGGAGGTAAAAGTCCATGCCGGCCGCGAAGCAGGCTTCGCGGTCCTCTTTAAAAGCATTTGCGGTGATCGCCACTAGGTCCGGCCGGACTTGGCTGCCGGCAAAATGGGAGCGGATTTCCCTGGCGGCACCGAGGCCGTCGAGAACGGCCATCTGGACGTCAAGAAAAACCACGTCGTAGGGGGTTCTCTTGACCGCCTCCACGGCCTCGCGGCCATTGTTCACCATATCCGGCGTGATCCCGAGCTTTCGGAACATGAGCCGGATCACCTTCTGGTTGGTGGCGTTGTCCTCAGCAACGAGAACGCGAACCCCCCGGCTCGAGGCCTCCTGGTGGACGGGGGATTCCCGCCGGGGCGCTTCGCCGCTGTCCGCATTTTCCAGGTGGCCCTTGGCCAGCGGAAGGGTGAATGAGAAGGTGGAGCCGACGCCCTCGACGCTCTCGACCCGGAGCCGGCCGCCCATGTGCTCGATCAGGCGGAGGCTGATCGCCAGGCCGAGGCCGGTGCCTCCGAACTGCCTGGTCACCGACGAATCCGCCTGCACGAAGGGTTTGAAGAGTTTCTCCTGAACGGGCTGGGAAATTCCGATGCCCGTGTCGCTGACCGCAAACCGTGTCCCATCCTTCTCCCTGGTGACGTCCAGCGAAACCTTGCCGGCGGGAGTGACCTTCACCGCATTGGAAAGCAGGTTCAGGAGCACCTGCTTGAGCCGGGTCCGATCGCCGACCACGACCTGCGGCAGCGCCGGATCAAGGACGGAGGAGATGGCCAGCCCCTTCTCAGATGCCTGCCGGGAAAGGATTTCGATCGGCTCGCCCACGACGTCGGAAAGCACAAACGGGGCCATCTCGATCTCCAGATGTCCCGCCTCAATTTTTGAGTAGTCCAGGATGTCATTGATCAGGTCGAGCAGGGCCTCGCTTGATGTGGCAACGGTCGCCGCATAGTCGTGCTGCTGGGCATCAAGCCGGGTTGTCAGGAGAAGCGACGCCATCCCGATCACCGCGTTGAGGGGGGTCCGGATCTCATGGCTCATCGTTGCCAGAAACGTGCTCTTTGCCCGGCTGGCCAGATCGGCAGATTCCTTCGCCTCCCGGAGCTCACCTTCAAAACGCTGGAGATCCAGGCGCGAACCTATGAGGTAAGCGACCGACTCGAGGAGCGAAATTTCCTCCTCTGTCCACTGGCGCGGCCGCTGGTGGGATTCAAACGAAACGGCTCCCCAAAACTTCCCGGAAACAAAAAGTGGAATCAGGAGGATCCCTTGGCACCGGGGCGAGGCGAGGAATGGCCAGGGCGGATCGTTCGGCTTGCGCTGGTCCCTGAGGACCGGCCGTCCGGCCCTCAGGTCGATGAGCCAGTCAGGATCCTCTGCAGCCTCCGTCGACACCGTCATCACGGTCGGGGGATCCGGGATGCCCGGGCCAATCGGCCACGTGGTCACAGCAGAAAATTCGGTGCGCGCGCTGCCCGGTTTCCTGCCAAGGCTGAAGATGTGGAGGCGGTCCACGCCGAGCCGGGAGCCGATGAGCGAGGCCAGCGCCGACCATGCCTCCGGCGTATCCAGCGGCCTGGCCAGCACGGTTTTTCCGACCTCCGCCACGACTTGCAGGAGCACCTCGGTGCGCCGCTGGACCGTGACGTCCTGCTGGATTGCCATGAAGCCGCAAAAGTTGCCCGCAGCATCGCGAAGCGGATCGCATTCGATCGCGACCCAGTACGCGATGCCTGCTTTCGAGTAGTTGATGAGGGTCTCTTGGAATCCGAGCTTTGCAGCAACGGCCACGCTCATCCGCGCGACGGTCGCCGGATCAGAATCGGGGCCTTGAAGAAATTCTCCCGGCTTCCGGCCTTTGACCTCCTCGATAAAATATCCTGTGAGCCTCGTGAATCCGGCATTGACCCATTCAATCCGGCCCTGCGGGTCGGTGATCACAATGGCATTCGTCGTATTTTCCGCAACCAGAGCGAGCCTCTGCAGCTCCTCCCGCTGGCGGGCGAGTTGCTCCTCGGTCTCCTTGCGCTGGTTGATATCGAGCACAAACCCACCGCAGCCATGCGGGTCATCCAAGGTTCCGCTGAACCGGCCCCGGCAAAGCACCCAGCGCCAGGTCTCATCGTCCGGCCGCCGCACGCGAAACTCGAGATCCAAGGTTTGTTCCTGCCCCAGCCTCAGGGCCTGGAAGGCCGCCTGGAGCGGCGCCTGATCCTCGGGGTGAAGCATTTCAAAAAACGTGCTGCTGGGCAGGTGTGTCCCGATGCCGGGAGTCCCAACCAGCAGGCTCCAGCCTCCATCCAGCCTAATGGTATGGCCGGAGCGGTCCAGCTCCCATCCGCCCAGGTTTGCGCCCTGGAGCGACAGCCGCAGGCGTTCCTCGGAAGCGGCTTGGCGGGCGTTGGAGCGGGCGGCGACGTCGATCAAAAGGAAGCTCCCGATGAGAAGCAGGGCAAACCCGAACACCAGCGCCATGACCCCGTACCGTAGGCGCGCGAGCTGGAGATACCAGTTTGCGGCATCGCAATCCAGGCCGAGCAGGATCGGGGAGTCTTGGAGGAACGCGCCGGGAACAGGAGCCCAGCCGGTGATCCATGTCCCCCACTGGTCCGTATCCGGCCCCTCGGTGATCGGCCGGGGATCGCGAAAGAGGGACATAATCTCCGGTGTGGCGTCGTCGAAGACTTCGCCCGGTAGGGATTCTTCGGAGCTTCCCGACGGCTCGGAGTCGGCCAAAAAAATCGGTTTCCCGTCGCGCATCGCCATCAGGTAGGCAAACCGGTACCCGCTGCCGGCCCGCGCAATTTGCCGAAGCTGGTTTTTGGTGCGCACGTAGTCCGGCCGACCGGAATCGTCTGTTTGGCCGGTGAGGCTGATGAGCTTGCCGGGGTAGAGTCCCGCGGCTCCCAGCATCGCCTCCTGGATCAGCTGGTCCCGCCACGTGCGCTCCGCATGGTTTGTCACCAGGTTGGCCGCCGGCCAACCTGCGACGAGCAGGACCGCGAGCAGGCACCCTATCACCCGGGCGCGGAGATTCCGATGGCGATCTTCCGTCGCCAGATCAGAGCTCCGGTACAGGGCCCACGAACTCACGAGGATCATGCAGATGGCCGCGAGGCGGAGGGAGGCGATGAGGATCAGCGCAGCCAGCTGGCTGGACACGGCATCGTCCAGGAAGGATCGAAAAAATCCCGGCGGCATCGAAAGCGCCAGGAGAGCAATGCCGCCGGCGAAGAGCCGGGCCGCCGCCTTCCCCTCCTGCGCAAGAGTCCTGAGGGAAACGCCTGCGAGCAGGAGCAGGGCGGGCACCCAAAAAAGGGTCGGGACCCAGAAGAGGGAGGGCTGCAAGCTGCAGAGCGCTGCGAGGATCGCCACCGCAAGAGCCGGAGCGATCCAGACGCTGCGGCACCTGGCGAGGTGGATCGCTGCGGTGAGCGCGAGCAGGCTGGGAACACAGCTCAGTGGACCGGAGATTCCTACCCATGGCTCCCACGAGAGCGAGGCCCTCCGCAGCAAGATGGCGAGGTGGAGGACGGCGACGGAGGCGAAGAAAAGTGCCAGCAAGCTGCGGGCCGGGCGGGTTAATCCCGGCGATCCTGACCCGAAGAAGCACACGCCTGCCGTGAGGGTCAGGAGGAGGGCCGCTGCGAAATTCAGGTAGTCCATGGACCGGGCAGCCTATCCGGGATTGGGCTCGCAGATGAGATGAGGAAACCTCTCCTCGACGGTGGAGATCGAATCGGAGCAGGTGGCGAAGGCCAGCGGAAGATAATCCGAACCGAACTGAGGCTCGTCTTCCCAGGCCCTGAGGATCGCCCCGAGGCGGAGAAGGGATGCGGTTGAAACACCCCCTCGAATCCGGTGCAGTTCGCGACTCAACTCCGGGCCGTCCAATCCCAAGAGTGCGCGCAGATCGTTTTCCAAATCGCGGCGGATTTCGAGCCAGATCTCCTTTTGCATTCGGGCCACATCCGGGTCGTCTTGGGCAGCAAAAAGTTCCTCGCTCATTTCGCCGGAGATGAGCGGCACAGCGGCGAATATGGCAGGATCCACGGCAATGATTCCTATCGTGATCGACGCGTGCTGCCAATCAGATTTCGGCCTGTTCAAAACAGGCTGGTTGGGCGCCGATTTCTCGAGCTCAGCCCGGAAAACCGGCTCCGAGGGGCTGGCCGGCGGCATACTTTTCGCAGTCCTGAAATCCCGGCGCTGCCTGGTCGCGGGCGGCGATAAGTGGCTTCATGCCGACCGGCATCGGCCAGTGGATCCCGATGTCCTTGTCGTTCCAATTCAGGACCCGCTCGCTTCCGGGGGCATAGTAGTCGGTGCACTTGTAGTGGAAGTCGGCGGTGTCGCTGACCACCAGAAACCCGTGCGCGCACCCCGGCGGAGCCCAGAGCCGCTCATGGCAGGTCGATGTGAGGAGGCGGCCGTCCCACTTGCCGAACGTCGGCGAACCCTCCCGCAGATCGACAACAACGTCAAAAACCGCACCGCTCGAGACCCACACCAGCTTGCCCTGCGCATGTCCGCCAACCTGGTAGTGCATCCCGCGCAGCACGTATTTTTCCGAGCAGCTGTGGTTGTCCTGGACAAAATCCACATCGAGCCCGATCTCGCGGAAGACCTTTCGGTTCCATGTCTCCAGGAAAAATCCGCGCGCGTCCCCGTACACGGTCGGCATCATCATCAGCGCCCCTTCGATCTTCAGCTTTTCTACTCTCATATGCGGTGGCGGCTGACAACTTCCTTCAGGTACGTCCCGTAGCTGGATTTTCCGAGTGCGTCGGCTACCTCCCCGAGCTGCTGGACCGAGAGCCAGCCTTTTTGGTAGGCGATTTCCTCGAGGCAGGCGATCCGGAGGCCCTGCCGCTTTTGGATCGTCTGCACAAAATGGGCCGCCTCCAGCAGCGAGTCGTGGGTGCCGGTATCGAGCCACGCGGTCCCGCGCCCGAACTTCTCGACGTGGAGTGACTCCTCATCGAGGTAGCAGCGGTTGAGGTCGGTGATCTCGAGCTCTCCCCGGGCAGAGGGTTTCAGCGCCTTCGCAAAGGCCACAACGCGCTCGTCGTAAAAGTAGAGTCCCGGCACCGCCCATCGGCTGCGAGGCTCGGCTGGTTTTTCCTCCAGGGAGAGCGCTCGCCCGTCCTCATCAAATTCAATGACCCCATAGTCGGAGGGGTTCGAGACCTCGTAGCCGAAGATCGTGGCCCCCGAGCGCCGGGAATCCGCCGCCTTGAGGATCCGTCCAAATTCATTTCCAAAAAACAGGTTATCCCCGAGCACGAGCGCCGAGGGGGCGCCGCCGAGGAACGAATCCCCGAGCAGGAACGCCTGGGCGAGGCCCTCCGGTCGGGGCTGCGCGACGTAGGCGAAGCGGACGCCAAACTGGCTCCCGCTCCCGAGTAGCTTTTCAAAGGCCGGCAGGTCGTGCGGGGTCGAAATAATCAGGATTTCCCGGATGCCGGCCAGCATGAGGACCGAGATCGGGTAGTAGATCATCGGCTTGTCGTAGACCGGCATGAGCTGCTTGCTGACGGCCAGCGTGAGCGGATGCAGCCGCGAGCCGGAGCCGCCCGCGAGGATGATGCCCTTGCGCGCGGCCGGTGATGCGGGAGAGGAAACTTGCTCCATGGCGGGCATCTTATCCCAGATTTCCTGCACCCACGGAAGCTGTTTCTTTCTCTGCGGACGGTGGCGGGCGGATGCCCGAAAGTTGCAAAAGCGGGCTCCGCCACGAGGAATCTTGTTTGGAGTTCCGCATTTATGCGGTGGGTTTTTGCGTGGCCGCGCAGGCTGCCGCCGCCTGACAGACGTGCAACTCTCGGGAGGCGTTCCCTCCTGCAGGCCGCTTACTATTGAACGATCTTTTTTGCGATCTCGCGGAACGCCTGTGCTGCGGCGGAGCCCGGATGCGAGGCTACGGCCGGGCGGCCGGTGTCGCCGGCGACCCGGACGGTTGGCTCGATCGGGATTTCTCCCAGCAGCGGGACCTGGAGGCGGGCAGCCTCGCGCGAACCGCCACCGGTTCCGAAGATGTCGTACCGCTTCCCGTCGCCGGGGCACAAAAAGTAGCTCATGTTCTCCACGATCCCGAGGACCGGGACGTTTGTTTTGGCGAACATGGCGATCGCCTTGCGGGCGTCGATGAGAGCGACCTCTTGCGGGGTCGTGACGATGACGGCTCCGCTGAGGGCGACCGTCTGGACGATTGTGAGCTGGATGTCTCCGGTCCCGGGCGGCAGGTCGAGGATCAGGTAGTCGAGCTTTCCCCAAGCGACCTGGCGGAGGAATTGCTGGGTGTATCGGGTCACCATCGGGCCGCGCAGCACCGCCGGGGATCCGTCATCGAGCAAAAATCCCATCGACATCAGCTGGACCCCATACCGCTGGACCGGGATGATCCGGTTTTCCTCGTCGGCCGTCGGCCGCTCGTTTCCGCCAAACATGTGCGCCACGCTGGGACCGTAGATATCGCAGTCGCAGAGCCCGACGCGGAATCCATCCTTCGCCAGCGCGAGCGCCAGGTTTGAGGCGACCGTTGATTTTCCGACCCCGCCCTTCCCGCTCGCGACGGCGATCACGTGCTTTACGCCATCGATCTTCACCGGTCCGACATCGCCTGATGCCACCGCAGCCGGGGCCTGGACGTCAACCTTCACATTGACGCTCGCGACCCCGGGCACAGCCTGGACCGCGCGCAGGCAGTCGTCCCGGATCTGCTGCGCAACCTTCGGCTCGCCGGTCGTCAGCGCGATCTGGATCTGGACGTCCCCGCCGCTCAGCCGGACCTCCTTCAGCAGACCAAACGAAACGATATCCCGGGAGAACCCCGGATACTTCACCGCGCCGAGCGCATCCCGGACTTGCTGTTCATTCACATTTGCCATGCGCATTCCCTTAGCAGGCGTGCGCGCAGCCGCAAGGAGGAAGGGAAAATAACCGGCTCTGGTTTCAAAATTTGACGATGCGCACGAGGGCAACGATACTCAGGATCCCATGGTGCGAATATTTCGACTTGATCCCCGGCAGCGAATTGCGGGACACCCGCGCCGCGCGGGCGCGGATTGGTTTCCCTGCGCGCTCCTGCTCCTCGGCGCGCTGAGCGTCTGGGGCTGCGGGAAGGCTGGGTCTCCGAAACCTCCCTCTCCCCCGCCGGCTCCGGTCGAGGTGGTCGAGGCCGCCAGCC
>JBGTAT010000120.1:0-3399 GCA_041749755.1 Terrimicrobiaceae bacterium
GGATCGTGCCACCCGAGCGAGTCGTCGACGATCGAGGCCAGCGCGCGCCCCATGTCGCTCATCAGGACATGCCCGCGGGTCAGCTTCGCCGTGTGCAGCGCCTTGAGCGTGTCCGGCACGTTCAGGCGGTCGAGCGGGTTCTCCGCATGGTAGAGCAGCGCCGAGACATTTGCCCCGGCCGCCATGGCCGTGAGCCGGACCTCCCGCGCCCTCGGGATCCGCATCGACCACATCGCCCCCCCGGGCAGGATTTCTTCGTAGGTCGCGTTCATGTGCGGAGCGGGTGGAGGGGCGGAATGATCGTGCTCGTGAGCGTCAGCTTGCCAACCTTCACCCCCTTGCACGCCACCAGCGCGTCAGTGATCTTTTTCAGCGTGCCGACCGGACCCTGAACCAGGATCACCTCCATCACGTGGTTGTTTTCCAGCTGGACCTGGAGCGACCCGATCACCTCGTCGATGTACCGGCGCTTCAGCTTCGCCAACTCGCCCAGCATGTTCTTCCCCGCCTGGTTATAAAAGAGGGTGATCGTGCCCGCCATGATCACGCCCGGCGTCTCCTTCTCGTGCTCAACCAGGCTCTCGTTGATGATCGACGCCACCGCCTGCGAACGGTTTTCAAACCCCCTCGCCTCGATCAGCCGGTCCAGCCCGCGCGATACCTCCGGCGGCAGGGAAATGCTAATCCGGGAAACCGGCTCGCGGGATTTGATGGGCTTTCGCATAGGGTAGGAAGAAATATTAAACTCGTAATACTCATCGGAAAAGCGATTTCCATGCCAGATTTCCGGATTTTTTCCGGGCGGGCCTCAGGCCGCGAGGATCCCACGGCCAATTCACGAAAGAGAGGAAACTTCACCATGAAGATCAGAAAGGACATGAAGGAGAAGAAATGAAACCCGTCCCCCTGGCTTGTCTTCATGTTCTTCAGGTGCTTCATGGTTTTTATCCTGAGCCGCCAAAAAATTGTCAGCCATAATTTGCCCAATTCATCTTTCTCCCTCTGCCACTGTGATTTATGCCTTCAAGTGAATTAGCCGTGGGAGGATCCCCCTTTCACAATTTGCTTCTCGTCCATACGGCCGGGCGCGTGCATGGTAAGAGTCTCTCTTCTTCCGGACGCGATGGGCCGCCCGGTAAACACTTTTAAAAAACGATGTCACTTTTTTCACAACTCGGCGTTCCGGACGATCTGGTTCGAGGGCTCGATGCGCTTGGGATCTCCACTCCGACGTCCATCCAGGCCAGCGCAATCCCTTATCTCATCAAGGACGGCGGGGATCTCGTAGCGCAGGCGCAGACCGGGACCGGCAAGACGGCGGCGTTTGGGCTGCCGTTGCTCACCAAGATCGATCCCGCCAATCCGGGGCTGCAGGGGCTTGTCATTGCTCCGACGCGGGAGCTCGCCAAACAGATCGGCAAGCAGCTCTTCCAGTACACCAAGTTCTGCCCGGAGAAGATCTTTGTCGAAGTCACCGGTGGCGGCGACAAAATCGACCTGCAGGTTCACCGGCTGAAACGTCCGACCCACATCGTCGTGGCGACGCCAGGCCGGCTCTTTGATTTGCTGAAACTCGGTGCCCTCCGGCTCGACTCGGTGAAGCATCTCGTGCTGGACGAAGCCGACGAAATGCTGAGCATGGGGTTCCGCGACGAGGTCGTCCGGATTGTCGAGCTCACGTCCTCCCGACGGAGCACCTGGCTGTTTTCCGCCACGTTTCCTGAGAAAATCAAGCGCCTGATCACCGACTCGATGTCCGGGTCGCCGAAGCTGATCAAGGTCGAGAAAAGCCAGGTCGTGAATCGCAATATCTCACACCGGTTTGTGGTCTGCGCGCGCGAGGAGAAGGACGACTGGATCGCAAGCTTTCTCCTGGCACAGAAGACGGAGCGCGGGATGATCTTTTGCCGCACCCGCGCCGGCGCGATCAAGCTGGGCAGCGAGCTCGGGAAGCGCGGTATCCCGGCCGACGTGCTTCAGGGCGATTTGAGCCAGAAGGACCGCGACAGGGTGATGCGGGCCTTCAAAAAGGAACGCACCCGCTTTCTGATCGCGACCGACGTGGCCGCCCGGGGCATCGACGTGGAAGGGTTGTCTTTCGTGATCCACCGCCAGTTGCCCGAGCAGCGACAATACTACACCCACCGCGCCGGGCGCACGGCAAGAGCCGGACGGACGGGCTTCTCGATTTGTCTCATCGAACCCGGTGAACGACCCAACATCACCGAACTCGAACGCGAATTGGGGCTCGCTTTCGAAGCTCTGGATTGGGAATCGGACTAAGCGACGCACACCTGCGTTAAGCCCGAAAAACGTTTTTGAACCACGGAGTTCACGGAGAACACAGAGGGGGATCAAAAAACATGCCGCACATGTGACCGTTCCTTCCTCATATCTCCGTTCTCTCCGTGTCTTCAGTGGTTAGTAATCGCCGGATCAGCGCTGGCGCAAAGACCCGTGGCTGACTAATACTCAGTCACGGGGACCCGATTCGACATATATTATTGAGGATAGCCGTTTTTCATCCAGGTCTTTACTGACTCATTCTGATAGCGAGCTGGAAACCAGAATGGTATCGCAGGCCGAGTCGTGGGAAGGGCCTCTTTGTAGTAGTCCTTCACAAACCTGCCGTTTTCGCAAAGACGAATTAGGTATGGTTTTCCATTCTCCTTATACCAAAACGATGTTCCATTAGCTTTTCCATTAAGATATGACTCTTGTGCAAGTATCTCACCATTCCATTTATAGTGAGTCCAGATGCCGGTGTAACCATCAGGTGGGCTTACTGTCGGATAGCCTCGTATGGCAGTATCCAGCCCATTCTTGAAGTATGCACGGTAAACGTAGCTTGAGCAACCACACTGGAGAAGGGCCAAGAGGGCAACGAGGGCTTTCATATTGTTGTCGAACGTCCCCGATCACCTGCTACCACCTGCTTTTGGCGCAGATCCTGCGGACGCAGGGTCTGTAACAAAAGTGCCGAAGGCATGGTAGTTAGGGGCATCGGTCTGTTCGGTATTATTTTTTATTTATCACTTTCCCGATAATTGCAGATTCAGGAAGAAGGCCCCAGCTACGGCTATCGTTAGCAGTTGAGGTGTTGTCGCCACAAACAAAAAACTTCCCGGCAGGAATCTTTAATGGATAGATCGCTTTGCCAGGTGGTTCCGCTCTGCCAGTAAAATCCATCTTTCTGTAAAATATTTTGCTTTCTGTGGCAGGTGGAGATGCTTGCTCCCCATTGACGGATATGACGTCACTCACAAGTGTCCGGTTATAAGTGCCACAACAGCAGTTGGTTAGTAACTAAGGGTTCCAAATGTCTGAAATCATTATCTGTAAGTAGTTCATGCATAGGTGTTTTTTCAAACGGGTGAACGCTCAAAAGCTGCAAAGTTC
>JBGTAT010000121.1:0-5075 GCA_041749755.1 Terrimicrobiaceae bacterium
TCATGAAGGCGTCCAGTCGGGTGTTCACTTCGGGGTTGATTTTGAACTGTTGTGCCAGCTCTTCTTTCTTTTTTGGTGATGCGATTGCCATTTTGACATGTTTGGTTGTGCCGGACGTTTCGACCTTGCGGCCCCGTAGTCCGGCGGTTGGACGGTTTCGGTTTTCGAAATTCAGGCTTTGGCGGCCCTGACTTGTGGGATGGTTTCCTCGTCCTCGTCGTCGAGGGCTCCATTCTGCAATCCGCCGATTTGCTGGATGACGGATTTCAGGAACCGCTGGGCGATTTTCCGGGCACTGAGGCGCTGGATCTCCGCGTTCAGCATGGTTTGAACAAGCTGACTGGTGGGAACGCGGATTCCGGCTTGCTCGACGATTTTTGATGCCTCCGTGAAGGTGGCAAAGGTGTCCTCATCGAGGGTGACTGTGACGTTGGCTGGTTTGGTGGTTTTCATAGAATGTTTTTGGTGAGAAATGCGAATTGCTTGCGGCGGAGGAGCGGAGCGGGAAAAAGCGATTCCCGTCTGCGCCGTTCCAGGGATTCGAGTTCGGCGGCGAATTCGTCGTTGAGCTGCATCTGGGAAAGCAAGAATGCCTGGCTCTCGTCGTTGTCCTCAGCGAAGAGGACGATCCCGCACGGGTCAGAAATTCCCTCCCCCTCCGGGAGCGGAGGCTCTGCGGAGGAGAAGGCATCGTCGTTCAAGGGTTCGGCGGGACTCGGAGACGGCGACGGAGTGAATTCGGGCTGGCTTTTGAGGCGTTCAACCTCCTGCTGGAGTTCGGGCACTTTGGCGGCCTCTCGCTGCAAATCTTCGACGCGCTTTTTCATGGCGCGGTTTTGTTCTAGGAGAGCTTCAGCATACGCTTTCTGCTGGGTGCCACGCTGCTCCTCGTCCGCCACCTGGTAATAGCCCGGCGACGGGTTGGACTTTGCTGCGGTCGGTCCGAGCGGTAACGCGTATGGTTCCGATGGGCGGTAACTCCAATCGGCGGACTGTTCCCGGCGATATACCGTGTGCCGTTCGTGCATTTCATCCGGGTAATTCGGATCGGTGTAGCGGCCTGCCGGATATGCTTTCACGGTTTCTGGGACTCGCACGCCCGGCATGTCGTTTCGGGAAACGCCAGCAACGGAGGGGCTTGACTGGGGTTTGACCGGCTTGCGGGTGGCGCACGCCGAGCACAGGCAGAGGGTGAGGATGGTGATGAGGTATTTCATGGGTTTGTTGGGTTGGAGGCTGAGAGTCCGGATATGGCTTTTTGCAGGTCCACGGTTTGGGTGACGTAGAGGTAGAAGAGCGTCCCGGCGGGAACCCGGACGTAGTAAGGATCGTTTTTCAGACTCTCCAAAAGACGCTGGGAGTAAATCTGCCCGCCGGCTTGGATGCCTGCGGAAATGGCGTCCGTGAATCCACCATTCTGGATCTGGGTGGCTCCCCCTGTCAGCGGGGAAATCAGATTCGTTGTCTGCGGAAACGCCCCAGCCCCCGCCGAAATCATGGCGGCAAGAACCCCCTTCGCTTCGGCAAATTTGTCGGAAGCGATCATGTAACCGCGAAGACCGGCAGAACCATCGGTTTCGCTCCAGCCTCCCGGCTTCGCAGCATCGGGCGCATAGTCGAGAACCGTGCCGGAGAGTGGCAATTCCCGGCCATCCCGGAAAACGACAACCCATTTCCTCTCGGAGCCAATCCGTTCGCGGGCGGCTGTCTTCTGGGCAATTCCATGAACTTCCGTTCCTGCCGGGATGATCAAGCGACCATCGTGCCAGACTTCCTCGGTGATGAGTCCGATGATTGGGGTATCGATGTTGGTGGAATCCACCGTGTTGACCAGTTCGCACCTCAGAAGCCGGCCAAACGGAAGATACGATTCACTGCGGGCCACCTCTCGCGTGGCGAAGATGGCCTGGGGAATTGGCGGCGGTGGCTTGGGTGTCGATGATGACCGTGAGACCGAACTGTCGGCCACCTTGGGAGCCGGGGCGGGTGGCCGCGCAGGGGGAGTGACCGGGATTTCCTCGGTGAAGCTGTATCCCTTCGCCGTGGTTGCCTGTGCGGGAACAGAAGGATTGATGGCTGTAGTCGAGCGGTGGCCTTTCCCGGAAAATAGGAAAGCGAAGACCAAGGCTCCTGCCAGCAGGAACAGGATCAGCCGACCGGCGGGTTTTTGAAAAAGTTCAGTCCAGAGTTTGCGGATGTTCATTTGAAGTCAGAGGTTGAGGGTTCGGCACGCACGACGAGCACGTTCCATTTGTTGTCGGGATCGAGATTGTTGCGTCCGCCCTGCCCATTGCCGGTGATTGCGAAGAATGCCGGGGTGACGGATTTCGGCGGCATGACGCCGGATGCATCTGCGAGTGATTGCGTATAAATCCGGTCATCCAGGCGGACGGCCAAATCCTGCGGCTTGTAGTAAATCGCCCGGTCGGACGTGTTCTCCAATTCCACGCGGAAAATCAGCGTGTCGTCCTGCTCGAACCGCCACACGTCGCGAATACGCACCGTGAAACCCTCGTAGTAATTCGTGATGCCCTGTGCCGCATGGAGAACCCCGGCCAAAGCATCCGGGCGATTCGCCGCAAGGAGCGGGTATGCCTTGGCTTTGTCCATCAGGGAAAGCAGTCGCTCCGGCACGATGGCGGCGCGGCCTCCATCCTTGCCCCTCCGTTCATCATGATAGAACGTGACGTTGTAGAAGGGCTGCTCCGAAGCCTTCAAATGCAGGACGTATGCCTTGCGGTTGAAAATCACCGTCAGATGATCCTCCGCGTCGGGTTTCAGCGCCCGGATGCTGAAATAGAAATTCCCCGGCGTGAACGAAATCAGGAATCCGGCATTTTCCTGCTCCTGCGTTGCGACCGACTTCGCAAAGAGCCCGGAGATTTCTGACGGGAACATGACTGTCGTCGTCCCCGATTTCGACGCCACCGGAAAGTCGTAGATGACAAATTCATCGAGCGGCTATTGGGTGATCGGCCCGGCGTGTATGGTCGGCACTGAAAGCAGTGCTATTGCTGCAATGGTGGCTATGGGATGTTTCATGCGCCCAATTTGGCACAGAAAAACTCCGGGCCTGCTCCCGGTTGGGAGCAACTTCAAAGGGGCGTTTTCAAACTGCTTATCTGTTCATGAACTTCACAAGTCCAGGCGGACACCGAGAACAATTTTGCTGACGGGCACATGGATATTGTTGCGACCGATTTGATGCTTGTGTCGTCGTTCTGATAGCTGACCTCAAACCCCTTCGCATGATACCAATCCAATAAACGAGGAGTCGCTCCAATATCTCCAGGCGTGATGTTGCCCCAGAGACGGGATATCCCGGCTTTGGCACCCTCGGAAATGATGCGGTTCAGTAGAGCGGTTCCGACTCCTAGTCTGCGGAAGCCTCTCGTCCGGCGGTGCAGACCAATCATGACGAGAATGCCGTTGGCGAGCGGCCACGGGATGTGGCAGGCATCATAGACTTGGAGATCCCCAATCAGCAAACTTGCGCCTTCCTGGACGCAACGAGCCCGGCCCACACTGAGGTTACGCCACCGAGCTTCGAACGACCAACAGTCTGGGGAGAATTCTATTTCGATCTCTCGGGAGAGAGTGCTTTTGCTTAAGGACATGGCTGGTCAAAGGGAATCTCAGCCATTCATCTCCAGCGGGATCTCCAGACCGCAAACTCCGAGGGCCGAATTTGAAAGCGGGCGAAGTTGCCCTCGTGCAACCCCGCCAGCTCCGTCTCCGCCATTTCGACGAAGCGCCCGACCTCTGCCGCGTTGGGCAGTTTTCGTGACTCCTCGCGGACAAAATTTGAGGCGGCCTGTTTGTCCATCTGGCCTTGCACGACGCGTGCGACCACCTCGCCAAGCAGCTTCCGATGGCGCAATCGGAACGGATCCGGTTCCCCCAGTGTCTGCCGGATAGCGGTGTAGCGCGCGCTCGATCTCTCGTAGGCCCAAACAAAGACATCCCGCAGCAGCTCGATGCGGTTCAATTCATAGACGCCCAGCAGGCCATCCACATAATCGCGCTGCGGCACGTCCACAAACGAGAGTGGGCACAGGTTAAGACGAATAAACGAAATGTTCGCCGCCAACCGGGACACCCGCTTGTTTACGTCCTCAAACGGCTGGAGATAGGGCAAGTGGACCATGGAGAAAAATGATTGCTCGAACGGGTCTTTTATTTTGCCGGCCTTGCGGAGGAACAGATCGAATGTCTCCTCGATCCGCTGCGGGCCTTCCATCGGATGGAACACGCTACCGTCGATCCCCACCGCGATCTCCCTAAGCCGTCCTGCGGCGGCCGGGTTGGCGAAAAGGTTTTCCGCCAGCGCGGCGTGAAGGTTGAGTAGCGTGTAGCGGTTGAATCCGATCTGCGCCGCGTCCTGGACCAGCAGTTCGATAGCCCGCTTATGGTTCAGGATCATCTGCGTCTCCCGTGCGTCCTTACCCTCGCTGGCCGTGCCGACCTCCAAAAGCCGCTCCGTCTCCAGCAGGGAGTAGGTGTTGCCCTCCAGTCGGCTGGAATTCCAGGAGAGATCGATCAGAAGCCGGTCGAGAATCTGCCGGGCACGGGTTCCTGCGGGGAGCCCTTGCATGTGGGAAGCACCGATTATCGCCAGGTGATCTCGGGCGGATGTAGGCAGGTAAAACGTCCGGTTCGGGACGTAACTGTTCAGAAAATCTGAGTTGTAGCCCGTCGGGGTGCGCTGGATGACCGCCCTCCTTACGGCCTGTCGCACCTCATCGGCCTCGATGGAAACCGCGATCTCCACCGGAGTCGCTGCCACCGCGCGAGGTCCAATCAAGTCGGGCGGTTTGCTGGATTCCTCCAAGCGGTAGCGGGCGGTCCGCCCTGCGCCTTCCTGAATGAGCTTCCCCTCCGCTACGAGGAGAGCAATCCAACGTTGGAGACTGCGGTGGGCTGGTCGGGGATTCATCGCCCCGAGCACGCCAAGCAGAGAGGCTCCGTCGGGAAAACTGCCAACCGTCCGCTGCACGGTTAGGAGCTGATGGCTTGGAATCGGGCGTGGCATGGAAAATCCGGCGTCGAATGATTGCGCCGCTACGGATCGAATA
>JBGTAT010000122.1:0-2218 GCA_041749755.1 Terrimicrobiaceae bacterium
GCTTCGCGCACCTCGCCGGCCGCGACCTTGATCCGGCGGAGATGGCAGACAGCCAGCAGATGGCGTCGGCCCTCCTCGGCAGATCCCGGCAGGGCCGCGACAGCCTCGTCACCGAGGGCTTCGGCGCAAAAACCCTCCTCCGGGAAGGAAGCTGGGTCCTCATCCCGTCCTACCCCGGACCCAAACTCTTCGGGGACAAAAGCGTGGAGTCCGGCAACTCCGATAAAGTCCAGCTCTACGACCTCTCGACAGATATCGGCCAGCGCATGAACCTGGCCTCCGGGCAGCCGGAACGCGTGGCCGCCATGTCAGGGCTGCTCGCCGCGATCCGCGCGCAGCGCGCCCCGATCGCGCAGGATGAAATTGCCGAGCGAAACAATCCCAACAAAAACCAACACTAAAACCTAACTGCTATGAAATCGTATATCCTGAAAGCCTGCCTCCTGATCGCCCTGCCATCCGCCGCCCACTGCGCTGAGAACCTCGTCGTCAACGGGGATTTTGAGACCGGCACCGGCAACGCATTCTACCAGACGCCGCCCTGGTACAACTGCGGTGCCGGACTGAACCAGGGCGCCAACGCGCGCGTCGACACGGGTGCGGTCATCACCGGCACGCATTCCGCAACGGTGATCGACCGCTACAACACTACCGAGGACAAGCCGGGCCCGATCGCCTTCGTCCAAAAGACGAAGCACACGATCCAGGACGGGGACTCGTTCGCCCTCAGCTACGAATGGCGCCCGACGGATGAGTATTGGCAGCGGGCGAAAGACACCATTCGATTTGTCCTTTTCGCGACGGCCAACGACAAGTTGGGAGGAGAGAAGGTCTGGTCCTCCGTGCTGACCTCGGACTTATTGCGCAGCAAGCCCGGCTCCATCCAGGCGGTTGCGCAGACATCTGAAGTTGTGAATGCGGACGCCGTCGGACGGGAGCTTTTTATCATGTTCTACGGCTTGGACACGGGCGACAGCGAGAACGGCGAGCCCCACTGGGCGCGGGTGGACAACATCGAGCTCCGGGCCGTCAATGAGAAGCCGGCTCCGTAGCCACTGGACCAGCTGGAGCACGGCAGCCGCTGGAAGCCCGCTCCCGCCCGGATTTGAAATAAACATCCTCTTCATCCACTGAATCATGATCACCAGACGCCAGTTCATCAGTTTTTCCGCCACCTCGGCAGCATTCGCCGCAGCAAGCGCCTCGCTCACCGGCAAGGGATACGCCCAGGGATTACAGCCCGGGCAGAGCCCCTCCGGCGATGCCCTGGGAAAGATTCCGGCCTGGCTTCAGTCCGGCTCCAAGAAAAAGGGGCTGGGCATGAATACCTGGAACAATCCCTCCTGGTCGGAGAGGGTCATGAGCGTGCATTGCAAATGGTTTTACACCTGGTCGGGCTTCCTGCCTGAGGACACGCCGCAGGGCATGGAATTTGTGCCCATGGTCCGCAGCAGGCATGCCAACACCGACATGATCAACAAATTCCGGAACAGCTTCCAGGGGCATGAGGTCAAGGAATTGCTCGGGCCCAACGAACCCGACGCCAAGAAGCAGGACAACATGACCGTGCAGGAGGCCCTTGAACTCTGGCCGCTGCTCATGGAGACCGGGCTGCGCCTCGGCAGCCCGGCCTGCGTGCATCCGGACAAGGAGTGGATGATCGAGTTCATGGCCGGCGTCGAGGAGCGGAAGCTCCGGGTCGACTTCATCTGCATGCATTCGTATGGCAAGCCGAACCCGGAGGCGCTCGTCACAAGGCTGGAGAAGCTCCACAAAATGTTCGACCGCCCGATCTGGATCACGGAATTCGGCGTCGGCGATTGGGAGGCCAAAACCGTGGAGGAGAACCGGTACTCGTCCGAAACCGTGCTGCGCTTCATGGAAAAAGTCCTGCCCAAGCTCGACGATCTCGATTGCCTCGAGCGCTACGCCTGGTTCCCCTCAAAACCGGACAGCCCCCCGCTCGGCACCAGCGCGCTGTTTGATGACGAGGGGGTGCTCACCCCTCTGGGCGAGTTCTATCGGGACGCCTGATGCGGGAAAGCGCTCCGGACACCATGCGGGCACCAGCGCGAGGGAAATACCTGTATCAGCGCCCGGTGATCGCATCTAACATGCCCGGCATGAAGGTCGCCACGGAATACTTATGAACCATCATTTGACCTCAGCATCCATGCTGGCCCAGCTGCCGATCCTCCTTATGGCGGGTGCCGCCCAG
>JBGTAT010000123.1:0-16852 GCA_041749755.1 Terrimicrobiaceae bacterium
GTGGCTGTTCTTTTTTGTTTGGCGACAAAATTATAACCACTCGATTTCGGGCATGGCAGCGTTTTTCGCTGTTCATGCCCGAACTATTTTACCCGCTGTCCCTTTGCCTGTCTGCTTCTCCCGCTACCGGACAGGCCCTAAGTCTATCCCAGGCACAACGCAGGCTGCCGTGGCAAATGCCTCCTATGTGACAACCAGCGCCTCGCCCACAACGATTCAATTGCCGGAAAGCGCCGAGATTGGGGCTGTGGTGCAGGTCACGGGAGCTGGGACCGGAGTGTGGTCCGCCTATCTCGGTGGCACGCTTGTCGCCTCTGGAGCCCAGGGCACGACGACATCCTTGGTCTATCTCTCGAGCGGCCAGTGGGTGCCCATCGGGCAAAACAATATTGCTCCTGGAGCCGTCGCGATGCCGCTTCTGGGCGCACAGCCGGTCATTGCCTTTATCGGCGACTCGATCACTGCCGCGGCTTCCTTTCTTGACTCCTATCCCGCGAGCGGGACCGACGCCATACATGGAGGATTCAAAGCTGTGGGGTTTCCGGCATGGGCGAGGATTATGTCTGGGAACAGGTTCATAATGGCAAACTATGGAGCATCAGGCCAAACGGTCCAGCAGATGATTGCCCGCGTTGATGAGGCGTGTTCGCTAAATCCTGCGATTGTCGTTGTCCATGCCGGAACGAACAATTGTAACTGGGGGGAGTCCGCCGCGACAATTTTTGGCCGCCTCCAAACGCTGTGTGAATTGATCCGGGCGAAGGGGATAACAGTCATCCTCACCACATTGACATCGGCCAGCACAGCTCAACCAAGCTATGCAAATTGGGCGGTGATCCCGGACCTCAACAAGCTGATCCGTAATTATTGCAACGGGGCAAACCGTCCGATCCTTTGCGACTGGGGGATGATGGGAATGGACGCCATTGGCCCATACCATACCGGCACTTCCTATTTTTATGATGCGCTCCACCCGAATACTATTGGCGCTCAAATTGCCGGCAAGCGCCTGGCGGACCTCATATCGTCCCTGCTCCCGGCGAATCTTTCGCAACTCCCACTGTCTTTGGATGGAAAATCCGGGTCTGTTGTCCAGACAACAAATCCATGGATGACCGGATCGGTATCGCAGTCCGAGGGGACAATGGCAACAGGGTTTAGGACCTACATAGTTCATGGGAATGCGACCGTGACCGGATCCAAAGCACCAAGAAACGACGGGCTTCCAGGCGAATACCAGAGATTGGTTATCACAACGTCCGGAACCGGAGTTCTTAATGACTACGTGACTTTGCAAACGGATCCAATCACAGGCGTTGTTGTCGGGGATTCCGTATTCTGGGCCGTCAAGGTCCGAATCGTTGGCGGGACCTTTTATAAGATCGGGGCAAGTGCTTACGACTACAATCATGGATTCGCATGGACACTCCTTCATGATGTGGGCTCGGCTTCTCCCATCCCGTATGACCTGCCGGCTGGATACGAGTTTTGGCTCGTGAGCAATACGGCAACGATCGCGGCGGGAACGACAAGCATCTTCCAATACTTTACCGTGGCCGGAAATGGGACGATCGATGTTGGACCGTGGCTGTGCCTTAAACCCTGATTTTTTGATTTATCCGCGCTTATTCGTGGCATTTGCCGGTTACAATATTGGCTCTTTTTGAATGAAACCACATCCACTCCTCCTGTTCGCCTGCGTCTTCAGCCTCGTCTCCTCGCCGGTCCACGCGGAATCCCGCACCAGCGCAAACTATGCCGTTGCGGCGGACTCCGCCGACTCGGGAGGTCGCCGTGCAGCCAGTGCCAATTACGTCCAAGATGGAAGTGTCGGCCTTGTTGCCGGACTCTCCACCGTCTCTGCAGCGACCGCGAAGCACGGCTTTGTCGCCCAGCTCTTCGATGCTGCCGCGCTTATCGTCGGCTCCGCATCCTCAGACATCGAAGAATCCGGCACCCTTCAGCTTTCTTCCAGGCAATTGCTTGATGACGGGACAACCCTCGCGATCAGCGCGGGCGCGGTGGCGTGGAGCCAGCCAAGCGCGCCGCTAATAGGAATTTCTCCGGCAGGCCTGCTCACGTCGGGCCCGGTGTATCAGGACTCTCCTGCGAGCATTCAAGGCAAATATCAGGGCTTTACCGGATCTCTCGGGCTCACCGTGCTTGATGCGATCACTGACAACTTCGGCTCCTACGCGGGAGACGGCATCGGCGACGACTGGCAGGTCCAATACTTCGGAATGGACAACCCGCTTGCCGCTCCGGGCTCGGATCCCGATGGCGATGGGCAGCCCAACCACTTCGAGTATGTCGCCAGCATCGTGCCGACCGATTCCAACTCCCGCTTCCTCGTGCGGATCGAGCCGGCTCCCGAGCACCCCATGCAAATGCGGGTGGTTTTCAGCCCGCGCATTGAGGGGCGGACCTACACGGTTACAACGAGCGAAAATCTTGCATCCGGCTCCTGGAATTCTCTCACTTCCTCTTCCACCGCCGACAGCGGAAGCGAGCGCTCAGTGACCGATCTCAGCCCACCTGGCGCAAAGCGATTCTACCGCGTGAACATCCAGAAGCCGTGAGGCTCGATGTCAGACCTATTTAGACCCGCTGGCCATGTGCTTGCTCAGGAATGCAGAAGCTGCCGCACCTGCACCGACCTCTATTTGATCTCCTGTGCCTCTGAAAAGACTGTTGGCTAACACAATGAAATCCTTTCTTCGATATTGGCTCTACAAAAGCAAATTCCCCGGCGCGGCCATTGAAAAATACGCGGTGATCGGTGGCAGGTTCACCTATGGCCCCGGGGTTCATGTGTGTGCCGGCGCATTTCTCTATAATGTCAGTATCGCCGGATACTCCTATGTCGGCGCATCATCGAAAGTACAAAATACGCAGATCGGAAAGTTCTGCTCGATCGCACCCGAAGTCCGCATCGGTCTCGGCCGGCACCCCACGCACTTTGTCAGCACGTATCCCGGCTTGTATTCTTCCAAGGCAACTGCAGCGGTCTCGTTTGGTGCGAACCACGCGTTTCCAGAGTATCTCGATACAAGGATCGGAAACGATGTTTATATCGGAACGCGGGCCATAGTTATGGATGGCATCGAAATAGGAGATGGGGCGGTCGTTGCCGCCGGGGCGGTGGTGACGAAGGATGTGCCTGCTTATGCGATTGTCGGTGGAACACCGGCCAAAATTCTCAAATACCGATTTTCGGAATCTACCATCGACAGGCTATTGAAAATCCAATGGTGGAGCTGGGAGGAATCCAAACTGCGCGAATCAGCCGGATTGTTCGGGGATCCGGATCGGTTTGTTTTAAAACAGGAAAGGGATGAACCACTAATTGACACAGCCGAGGGTTGAAAAACCCGGGACAGATCGCTGTCAGGCGACCGAAGGAAGCATTGCAAATGCGCATCAAACTTGGCCGGTCCGGCTGCCGAAAGGCGACCCTGCAGGGACCCGGTACGAAGAAGGAAGAGTTTCTTGGAACACTGATTGACACTAACCTGGCCGGGCCAATGGCCCCGTCCGCCGGTTTGTTCAAAATGAGAGGAGGCGCGGATCGCGAAGCGACTCCGGGTCTGTGTGTTCAGGCGATCTCGCAAGCGGGCTTGTAGAGTCGCCTGACCACACAGACAGCCAAACCGGGAACCGGTTCCCGCCTCCTCTCCCTACCGCCATTGCGGTGGGAACATTTCTTTCATTAGTGGTTCACACCTTCGACGTACACCCGCCGCAGGCGGCATGACCATATCAGTTGACGCCCGCCGTTCCCACGGCGTTGCGCCCTGCGGGTCAACCTGCTGCTGCTCCACCGAGCGGCCTCCCAGGCCGCCTGGGTGACCCATCTTTTCTGCGTGCTCCGTAAAGACCTTTTTGCGGTTAATCCGCATTGTTTCCCAGTTTTCGACAATCTAAAAATCCCATGCACCCGATCCAGAAAAATCTATTAAAGCTCCTCCGGCGGGCTTACGGAGTCGTGAACCCGACCGCCCCGAATACCCACCGCAACTGGATGCTTTTCTCGGTCAAGCAATACGCTTCCGATCTCATTTCCGAGGCCCTCCTGAGCCCTTCTCCTATGATGGTCTCACGTTTCGGGTCAACAGAGATGACATGCCTGGTAAATTACCTCGGAGTGCACAATCCGGAGAAACACAAGAACAGCGTTTCCTTTATCAAGGGCCGGTCGCCGGCTTGGTGGTGGGAACCGCGTTCCATTTCCCAAATGTGTGTATTTTCCGGCTTCTTTCCCCGCGATGAGCAAAAGATCATCCAATTCTGCGAACTAATGATCGAAGACATCCGGCAGATCGACATCCTCGGTTCCTGGCTTGTTGCCGAGCAAATGTTTTCCGACCAGCTCAATTCTGCGAAGCGAGTGGTGCTGGAGGACTTGGAGCCGTTTTTCTGCGAACGTCCTTGGACCTGGGCGCTGAAGGGAATGAAGGTTCTGGTCGTCCATCCCTTTGCCGGAGCCATCGAGTCGCAATACAAGAGGCGGGAACTTCTCTTTGGTAATGGGCTCTTACCTGAGTTCGAGCTCCAAACGATCAAAGCCGTTCAAAGCCTTGCCGGCGAGGAGACCCCCTTCAAAGACTGGTTCGAAGCGCTCGACCACATGAAGCTCGAGATCGAAGCCAAGGATTTCGATGTCTGCATCATCGGTTGCGGGGCCTACGGAATGCCGCTTGCCGCCCACGTCAAGCGGATGGGAAAGAAGGCCGTCCACCTTGCCGGGGTGACCCAGCTTCTTTTCGGCATTATCGGGAACCGGTGGGAAAACTATCTCGTTTACCCCTACAAGAACCTTGAAAACGAACACTGGATACGTGCCGGAGCCAACGAGCGTCCGAAGAACGCCCATGTGGTCGAAGGGGCCTGCTATTGGTGAATTGACCCACCGGGAAATGTCGCTATCCTTCGATTTTGACCCGAAAACGGCTTTTCCTGTAGCGAAGCATGGAACATGCTTGGTAAACGAAGATTTGGGGGTTAACAGCCACGCCTATTTTCTCTCATGAACAACAGTCCCAATACACGCTCCCTGATCCTCTTCGCCGGAGGGGCAGTTTTCATCGTTTTCACCCTCATGCTTCTTCGTGCCCTCATGGACGGCAACATGATGAAAGTCGCGGTATTCGCGGGCTTGGCCTTTGCGCTGCTGTTTAATGCGTTCCGCAAATATTGGATCGGCATGCTTCTCGGCTCTTGTGCCATCTACTCCGGTGGCACTGAGATGCCGATTTTTACAAAGTATCCTCCCTATGCGATTATCATGGCACTTATCGCAGGGTATTTTGTCATGCACTATGCGCTGAAGAAGAAAGCCCCATTTTTAAGGTGGCGGGCCGTCTACACCCTATTCTTGTTGGTCGCCGTGGCTGTTACGGCGCGGATTATTTATGATCGCCCTGGTGCTGGAAGCCTGGGAGGTTCAGGGGGCGGACTTAAAAAAGCCATGGATTTTGCCTTTGCGGTGTATGCCTTCTTTGTTGCCTACTGGGCAACAACACAGGCAGGGACATGGAAGGCCAACTTGAGGGTTATTCTTGTGATCTCGCTTGTCAGCTACGGAGTTGTCCAGTTGGGTTTGCGCGTCCTCACCGGTATGTTTGAAGAGTCTGTTTATGGAATCAGCTTCAACTGGTCGTTGTATCCGATCTATGCGGCATTGATCGCCGGCAGTTTTTCGCCGAAGTTGCGCAGGCTGTTTTCCCTCACGCCCTTTGTGATCGCATCTATTTTTATTCTGGGCATGGGGGCAATCAGCCAGACCCGTGCAGCTATTTTGCAGGTTCCGCTGATGATTTTTACTGCAGCATTCATTTACCGCCGCATTCCGACCGCGTTTGTGATGCTTGCGCTTGTTGGGGCCGTTGGGATGGGAACACTCCTTGTGGCAATTCCTTATCGCGAACTGCCCGACAACGTCCGCCGGCCGCTCTCTGTCTTCATGGGGGCCGACCGGACGGAGCGTTCCTATGGAACAAAAGATGAGTTCCGGGATGAACTCCACGAGTATGCCTACAAAAAAATCAAGCAGAGCCCCTACATTGGATCGGGATGGGCTTTTGATTACTCAGAACTGATCTCGGCGATGTCATTCTCAGCCCTTGCGAAATCCAAGGAATATGGACATGGAGGCGGGCAGTTGAATATGACAGGAGCATTCCACAATGTATTTCTCATACTTGCCACGAGCAACGGGGTGCCGACCGCATTCGTCCAGGTGGCAGCGATATTAATTGCGATGATTTCCATGGCATTTTACGCAAGGAAACAGGCGGATGGCCCCACGAAATCCGCAATTACTTTTTTATTGGTATTCTCCTCCTGCGTTTTTGTGATGTATTTTCTGAATGGCGGAGCCTGGGATGCCTTCGCTCTTTCTGCGGCATTGGGGGCAGCGTATGCCATCAGGGATACGGATGAACAATCCCTGGAGGAACCGCTGTCCAAGCCTGCGGCTGCCAGAGGCCAGACGGTTCTTGAAGAAGCGCTTACCCAAACCACCTGACTAGGATGACCATTCTTGGACGCATTCGCACGTCGCTTGTCTGCCGCTTTGATGCTCTGTGGGTTGCCAACTTTCTGAAATGGCAGGGGGTGACCCTGCACGGGGCGCAAAACTTCATCGGGGCGCCCTTGGTAGATCTGCATCCCCAAAGCTCGATTTCTATCGGAATTGGGGCTATGCTCATCTCCCGATCCTTCGCAACCGCGCTTGGCATTTCCCACCGCATCGTCCTTCGCACCATGGCACCGGGATCAACAATTCAAATTCACGACCGCGTGGGCATCAGTGGCGGGGCATTTTGTGCCGCTAGCAGGATAGAGATCGGCTGCGGTTCACTTCTGGGGGCCGATGTCATCGTTTGCGACAATGACTTCCATGGTCTCATCCCGGAGGAACGACGCTCAACTTCCGCCCACATCCGCGATGCCCGACCTGTTTTTATTGGAACCAACGTCTTTATCGGGACCAGATCGACTATCCTGAAGGGTGTCACTATCGGCGACAATTCCGTTATTGGTGCAGGCAGCGTTGTCAGCAAGAGTGTCCCTGCCAACGCCATCGCTGCCGGGAACCCATGCAAAGTCATTCGCCTTATTCCCGGGTAGGTTTTCCATCGCAGCTCTTCGTTCCTCGTGCCACGACTCTGTTGATTTGCCTTCCGCAAAAGATCGCGCCCACTTTTCTTCTGGCTCGATTCCTGGCCTCGGTTTCTTAAATTTTCCGGTTTGCTCCATGTCTCTCTGCATCGCCGCCCTCCTCACCTGCCACAATCGTCGCGAAAAAACCGTCGAGTGCCTCCGCGCTCTCCGGGCACAGATCCTGCCGGGGTGGAATCCGAAAGGAGACAGTAACGAGTCGCGAGTAACGTGCCACGCGTCCGACAGTTCTGTCGATTCACCCGCCACCCGCCACCCGTTACCAGTGGCCTCTGCCCAATCACTTCCTGAACGCTCGGTTTCAGCTTTCACCTTTCAGCTTTCAGCTTTTTCCCTTGAGGTCTTCCTCGTTGACGACGGCTGCACCGACGGCACGGCCGGGGCCGTGCGCGAGGTCTGGCCGGAAGCAACGATCATTCCCGGAAGCGGAAATCTTTTCTGGTGCGGTGGGATGCGGGTGGCGTGGGCCGAAGCCGCAAAGTCGGATCCCGCCTACTACCTGCTGCTCAATGATGACACGATCATTTCGCCAAATGCTCTTGAGCAATTGCTGCTCATCGCATGCACTCCCGACTCAGAAAGTATTGCTGTTGGAGCCATCGCTGATCCGGACACCTCCGAGCTTGTCTATGGCGGGCATAGAAAGCATGAATCTAGCCCTGTTGAGCCGAATGGAACACCCGCCGACTGCGATACAATGAATGCCAATTGTGCTCTTGTGCCCAGAAGAGTCTTCCAAACAATCGGCATGTTTTATCCGGCTTACACCCATGCGATGGGCGACTACGATTACGGCTTCGCCGCCAAAAGGTCCGGGTTGCGTGTGGTGCAGACGCCCGCGCGGATCGGGACATGCACTCCCAATCCCCCTGGCAATACTTGGCGAGATGTGTCCCTTCCCCGCCTTGAGAGGCTCCGCCTGCTCTGGCTCAATCCCAAAGGGCTTCCTTTCTGGGAATGGGCGACCTACGCGAGACGAAATATGGGCTGGATCTGGCCCTACCGCTGCATCAGCCCGGCATTGAGAATCCTCGCCGGAAAATAGTAGGACGTGCTGATCGCTGCTGAATAGATCTATAAGGGGTTCTGATAATATGGCTAAAAAAAATCAGTTCAAGATCGTTACTTTAGTCGCATTCTTGCTTCTATCCACAATCCTTGGCACATTTCTATTCTTTTTATTGGATAATCACCGATACACTGATTTATCTGAAATCCCATGGGGGAACCATATCTCACGGGTTGACGCTAATATCAAAATCGCGATCGTCGGAGACTCCTGGGCGGCGGGAGCAAAGCTCGACCCATTTTTGGAAAAGTGCCTTGAAAAATATGGCATTGATGCAAAAACTGTTTCATATGGACACCCTGGCGGTAAGTCCAGGGATATCCTCGAAGACCTTCTCAACGGCCAGAGATCGAAGCCATTTCTTGAGGATGGAGAGATCGACTATTTCATTGTCTTCGCCGGCATCAATGATTCCAAGGGCCACGATGGCGCTGAATTCTATCGTCACCATATAGCAGCTACCATGCGCCTGATCGAGAGCTATGGAGCCGTTCCAATTATTATTGATATACCTGACTATGCCCCTGAGCTCGAACATCCTCCAACCCTTGTGCATGCAGTAAAAAGATTTGCATCGCTCTACCTTTTTGATTCCGCTATAGCCGACAATAGAGACCGGTATCGCGACGGATTGCGAGAAGTGACAAGCGCCGCCGATACAGTCATCGACCACAGCCTTCTTCCTGCCTATCACTCCAATCCCGGCCTGTGGCGGGATCCCATTCATCTGAACGAGGAGGGCTATCGGACAATTGCCGAGGCTATTGCATCGGCTATTGACAATCTCCGCGTCAGCAGCCCAAATTATTCAGATAAGGAAAAACAATAATGCGAGCTGCCTGCGGCGTGATATTGCAACGAGAATGACAGCTACTTATGGACACTCATCTGCCCGGGCTGATGGCCCCATTCGTCTCCTCAAGCATCTGAGGAACTGCTTCCTTGTCCATGTATGGTGGAGGAGGTTTCATTTGGGTTCAAATTTCCATGCCGGCAAAGGAGTCCGCTTGTGGGCCAAGAGCAAATTGGTCATCGGGCACAACTTTTACATCGGGCGATACAGCCAGATCGAATGCGATGCACAAATCGGAAACGATGTCATTTTGGGGAACTACGTTGCGCTGGTCGGCCGCTACGATCACCACTATCAGCAAATCGGCACTCCGACCCGAATGGCATCCCAAATTCGGGATGCGGACTACAGTTGGAAGGGACTTGGATCGATGGTCGTGATCGGAGATGACGTATGGATCGGATACGGGGCGATCATTCTCAGCGGTGTGGTGATCGGGGAGGGCAGCATCGTTGCTGCTGGCTCGGTCGTCGTAAAGGATGTTGATCCCTACTCGATTGTCGGAGGCAACCCGGCAAGGAAAATCGCTGATCGCTTCGAGCGTAACTGCGATGTCTCAAGCCATAAACAGATCCTTCTCGAAAGGCGGGGCAGTGAAGCCTAAAAAAGTCCTTATCATCCAAGAGCATCTCCCGCATTATCGAGTGCCATTTTACGAGAGGCTCCACGAGCTTCTCGAAGCGGAGGACGTCAATCTTGAACTCACCTTTGACCCGAATACCGCCCCGACCTTGATCCCCGGCTCAGTGAAATGGGCAACGCCCCTCCCGATCCATTGGCTCAACAAGGCAGGCTGGCAGCCTGTGATTCCTCTTGCGTTTCAAGCGGACCTAGTCATCGCCCAGCAGGAGGTAAAGTATCTGGCCCCTTTTGCCATCCTTTGCGAAAGGGCGCTCACCGGGAGGCGCTTTGCCCTCTGGGGGCATGGAAGAAATTTTCAGGCGGCAAGCCAGGAGTCGGTTCCGGAGCGCATCAAGCGCCATATTTCAAGACACGTTCACTGGTGGTTTGCCTACAACCATCGCAGTGCCGAGGTCGTCCGGGATCTCGGGTATCCACCGGGGAGGATTACCGAGGTCATGAATTCCTTGGACACCCTCCGGCTTCGAACGGAAAAAGGGCGCGTCTCCCCGGAGGAGCTTGTCAGGTTGAAGCTGCAGCTCGGGATTCACTCGGATAATATCGGAGTCTATACCGGGGGGATGTATGGCGGGAAACGGATCAAATTTCTTCTTGATGCTGCCGGACGCATCCGGCGGGAAATTCCTGATTTTCATCTTCTGGTTATTGGAAGCGGTCCGGACAGCGTTCTCGTTCAGAATGTCGACTGCCCGTGGATCCATTACATCGGCCCGAAAGATGATGAGCAAAAGATCCCCTACTGGATGATTTCAAAAGTTCTCCTCATGCCGGGGGCGGTCGGGCTTGTGATTCTTGATTCTTTTGCCTTGGGTATCCCGATGGTGACGACTGCGGTTGGCACGCATGGGCCGGAAATTGATTATCTTCGGAACGGGGAGAACGGGCTCATGGTGGATGATTCGGACTCCGGCGATGATTACGCGATGGCCGTTGTGGGGTTGTTCCAGGATTCCTCCCGCCGGGCCGACATGGCTGCTTGCGCGGCGCAGGATGCCGAAAAATATTCCATCGAGAATATGGCCGGGAGGTTTGCGGAAGGGGTCCTGCAGGCGCTTGCTGCTTCTCCTTATGTCGGGTTTCCGCCATTGGACTTCCTGCGGTCCCGATGGTGATTCAAAGCTGGCTCAGCCAGTCGGCAGTCCGTTGAGCGGTCTTTTTCACGCACCACTTGAGTGCCATCTGGCGGGAGGCAGTTCCCATTGTCTCGCGCAGGCCACCGTGTCGCGCAAGTTCTTCAATTCTCGCGGCGAAAAGTTCCGGCTGTTCGGGATCCTCAACGAAGCCGTTGATTCCTGGCCCCACAAAAATCTCCGAGGCTCCCGCACGGGAACTGATGATCAAAGGCAAGCCGCAGGCAGCCGCCTCGTGGGCAACGACCCCCAAGGTATCCGTGCGTGAGGACAATGTAAAAATGTCCGCCTGCCGGTATTCCTCGATGAGTTGCCCTGTTCCTTGAAAGCCTTGGATGGATACGCGATCGCTGATCCCGAGTTGTCTGATGAGAGCACGATAGGGCGAGGGGTCTCCTCCCCCGATAATTCGGAGCTCCAACTGCGGGTTCCTCCTAAGGGAAATCGTAAAGGCCTCGAGAATCAGATCAATCCCCTTCCAAGGATAAAATCCGCTCACCTGAAGAATCCGAATTCTCCCGCGCGGGGACCGCTGGAGATCTCCGGGCGTGTAGAGCAAGGTATCAATGGCATGGGGGGCGAGGATGCATGGTCTTCCTATCTTGGTCGCCAGGCGTTCCGCATCAGCGGTGCATGCAATGATTCCATCTGCCAACTGATTTGCAAAGCTGTGCATGAGTTTTTGCAGGGGGTCCAGGCGTCTGGATCCCATCTTGTAATCTTCACCGACGTCCGTCGATATGGCCGTCTTGCGCTTGTGGATCTTCCCCCAAAGAAGTGCAAGAAAAGAGTAGGGGCTGTATTCCCGCACCACAAGAAGCTGAGGATCGAGCGCACTGAGTGTCCTCCAAAGATTCGTTCCCGGCCAAACGGTGCCGCGCGGCCATGAGAACACAAGCGGGGGTGTATGCACCAACTTCCCGATGCGGGGGGCAAGGTCGGATTCATCCCAAGGGTTCAGCCAGTCGGAAAGAATCTTTGCGACAACTATGTTTCCCGAGCCCCCGTTTCCCGTCAATGCGGAAACGAGGCCATCGTAAAACTCGCGCGTGTAGCTGGCCAGACTCCTGTCAACCACCGCAATCTGTGTTGTCTGGTTCTCGTGCATGCGGAATTCCAGTTCTGACTAGCCTAATGGCATGGAAGCGCAAGAGATTTCATTTTCTCTTGGCTGGCACAAAGATCCCCACTAGAGTGCTGCAAGTCCCATGAGCTTTTCCCCACGGTCCAGGTTCGCGATTGTCGCTTTGACTGCCGGAGTCATGATGTTGGTCTGGGCTTTCAACGTCCTGTATGTGGAGGCGACCATCGCACCGGTTGTCTGTCTGACGTTTCTTTTTATCGTTGCGCTTCGCTACCCCCCGTTGGTCGTGACATTTGTTTGGTTGGTCCTCTGGGCGTTTGTTGCCTATTCTTTGGCCTCCATCCCCTCTTTCTCTTTTGACCGCTCTGAGGATCTCGTCCGGCTGGCAATACGGCTTCTGAGCTTCGGAGTGGGGGGGGCGATGGCCATATTAACAAGCCGCTTCCGGTGCCGTCTTGTCGAGTTTCTTGACCACATGCTGGCGGTTCTTTCAAAGGTGCCGCTTCCGATCCTCGTCTCCGACTCCACGGGAAGAATCCGGGTCGTATCGGAACAGGCGACAGTTTTGCTCAACCGGGAATCCTCCGAGTTGCTGAACAGCTATTTCCAGGCGCTCGTCGGCTCGCACCTGGCCGAGGAAATCTCCGAGAACTGGTATGAACACTGGGTTGGCGGGGAGGAAGAGATGGTTTTTGATGTCCAACTTCTCATCAGCGGAGTCGGCAGCACCCCGGCCCGTGTCTGCCGTATGGGCAGTGGCGAGAATGCCCTGTTGATTACTGTTTTTGGACATGGAACGCCCCCGCCCCACAAAGAAGCTGTCAAATCCGCGAGTTGATTCCGCCCAAACTTTTTGGTTATTCCTAAGCTGGAGTGACGTTGTGCAGCCTAGGGAGCACATTGCGGGTGTCCACGATGCAATCCGACCACTCCGCAAGCTGTGCGTAGTCCACGCACCTGTGTGCGGTGGAAATGAGGACGCAGGTGAAGGAGGAGATTGTCTCCCGGTTCCATTCCGCCGATTTGCGTCCTGAGAACCGGACGTGGGCGCGGGTATTGGGAATTTCCGGGACGTAGGGATCGTAGTAATCAACGTGGGCGCCACGTGCTTCCAGCATTTCCATCAATACGAATGTCGGGCTTTCGCGGATGTCGTCCACATCGGCCTTGTAGGCGAGGCCGATGATCAGCACCCGGCTTCCTTTGAGGGATCTGCATTTTTCGTTCAACGCCTCTGCCACCTTGCCAACGACATAGGCGGGCATTGCCGTGTTGATCTCGCCGGCCAGCTCGATGAACCTGGTATGCTGACCGAACTCCCGGGCCTTCCACGTCAGGTAAAAGGGATCAATCGGGATGCAGTGGCCGCCGAGCCCGGGCCCCGGGTAGAAGGGCATGAAACCAAACGGTTTTGTTTTTGCCGCCGCGATCACCTCCCAAATATCGATGCCCATCGCTCCATAAACGACTTTCAGTTCGTTGACGAGGGCGATATTCACAGCGCGAAAAATATTTTCGAGCAACTTGGTGGCCTCCGCAGTCCGGCAGCTTGAAACAGGAACAACGGTTTTGACCACGGGCGAGTAGAGGGCTACTGCCTTCTCCAGGCAGGCAGGGGTGAATCCCCCGACCACCTTGGGGATCTCGGTCACTCGGCTGTCTGGGTTACCGGGGTCTTCGCGTTCGGGTGAAAAGGCCAGGTGAAAGTCGACTCCCGCTTTCAGCCCGGAGCCCTCTTCCAGAACCCGAAGAAGATCCTCATCTGTGGTGCCGGGATAGGTCGTTGATTCCAAAACAACCAGAACTCCTTTGCGCAGGTGCGGAGCCATCGAGCGCCCAGTGCCAAGAACATGGGAGAGATCCGGTTCCCTGTGGAGGTCAAGCGGGGTGGGTACACAGATAATCACGGCTTCGCACCTTGCGATCCCGGAGAAATCCACGGAGGGCAGAAGCTTGCCGCGCGCAACCAAATCCCGAAGATCCGAAGTGTCCACGTGCTGGAGATACCCCCGCCCGGCATTGAGCGTCTCCACCTTTGCCGGATCCACATCGAGCCCAAGGACTTCACATCCCTGCCGGGCGAACGTGAGGGCGAGGGGAAGCCCGACATAGCCGAGCCCGACAATGGCAATTCGTTGCATAATGGAGAGCTGTTTCTCACACGACGCAATTGCTGTGTCAAGTTTCCCGGTGGACGACATCAAAGTTGCTGGGGTGGCATGAAATGGCTAGAAGGCGTGGAATGGAAGCCGTTATTCTGGCAGGGCAAAAGGCGAAGAACAAGGAGGCACCAGTTTATTGTGGCGTTTGCTGGGGAATGGATGGAACACCCAGGCGGCGAGGGCGGCCGCTCGGAATCGAAAGCCATGGGTTGGCTTGAGAAAGACTTGTCCGCAGGACATGCCCCGGAACGGGGTGAAGGTTTCGGGATAAACCTCATCAACGCAACCATAGGTTGACCCGAAGGGCGCAACGCCAAGGAATGGCAGGCGTCAATCAGGGGATAAACTTGTGCACGTCCAGCATGGGAAAACAACGGAAATGCCGGGCGTTGGCGGTCAGCAGAGACAGCCCCAGGGCGGAGGCACTGGCGGCGATGAGGCAGTCGGCGACCCCCACGCCGCTGGAAAGGTGAAATTCCTCCATCCAGGTATCCGCCCGGTAGCCGATTTCCGCCGAGAGTTCGATGACCTCAACCTCATGGTCATTCAAAAATCTCCGCAGAAGGTGGTGCTCCTTTTTATCCCGGCACCCCTGCATGAGTTCCATCCGCGTAATGACGGAGATCCTCCTCCGGGGGAGTTTTTCCACGGTGCCTGCCGCCTTGGAATTCCCCCTTAAACACCAGATCAAAACATCCGTATCAACCAGCATGGAATCTCGGCTTTCGCAGTCGCTTCACCATCTCGGTGACGGGTTCCTTTTGGTCGTTCCACATCCCCACAGCCGGGTGGTCTGCCATGCGAGGCAGATCGGAATCCCGTGTGACAGGCATGATGACCCCCTCGATCTTTCCCCGACACGTCAGTTCCACTTTTTGCCTCCTCCTGAGACATTCCAAGATATCCTTGGTTTTGTAACGAAGATCGACGACGGAAGCTTGCATAGGGAACTGACTACTCCCATCTAGACATCTTGTCAAATCCCGTCGCCGCTGGTCGCTTCGGTCAACATCGATCAATGCATGGTCGGTTGTGCGCTTCGCGCGTGTTCTTCGTTTGCTGGGAGCAAACTTGACGGACCGCGTTTACGGGTCAACCTTCACGCGGGAGTTCCTCTCTGCGCCCCCTGGCTCAACCCACTACCTTGTCCACCATCCGCCTTGCGCGCTTCTGACTTTTCCCTTTGACCCGACCTGCTTCTTCATTTAATTAAAGCCTCCCGTTTGCGAATTTCCTTCCCAGGAACTTTTTCACACCCAATCCTCTCCTTAATCCATGAACCATCCCATCCTTGTAGCCGGTGCCGGCGGATTTATCGGCGGGCAGCTTGTCAACGAACTCCTCGCCCAGGGCCTGCGTGTGCGGGCCGTGGACAAAAAGCCGCAGTGGCAGTGGTATCAGCGTTTCTCCGAGGCCGAAAACCTGACCCTCAACCTCGAGGACAAACAAGCCTGCATCGAAGCGGCCAACGGCTGCGGCTCGATCTACAACCTTGCGGCCGACATGGGCGGCATGGGGTTCATCGAGCTCAATAAGGGCCTCTGCATGCTCAGCGTGCTCATCAATACCCACCTCCTCATGGCCGCCCGCCAGTGCGGGGCCGGGCGCTTCTTCTACGCCTCTTCGGCCTGCGTCTACGCCGGCTATAAGCAGCGGGAGACGGACAACCCCGGCCTCAAGGAGGAGGATGCCTACCCGGCCGATCCGGAGGATGGCTACGGGTGGGAAAAGCTCTTCTCCGAGCGCATGTGCCGCCACTTCCGCGAGGACTTCGGCGTCGAAACCCGCATGGCGCGCTTCCACAATGTCTATGGCCCGAACGGGACATTCGACGGAGGCCGCGAGAAGGCACCGGCCGCGATCTGCCGCAAGGTCATTGCCGCAAAGCTCGGCGGCGGAAAGGAGATCGAGATCTGGGGCGATGGACTCCAAACGCGGAGCTTCCAATACATCGACGACTGCACAAAAGGTATCCAGATGATCATGGACAGCGAGATTGTTGAACCCATCAACCTCGGCAGCGCGGAAATGGTCTCGATCAACCAGCTCGTCGACATGGTCGAACAGATCGCCGGGATCAAACTCGAGCGGAAATACAAGCTCGATGCCCCGAAAGGCGTCCGAGGCCGCAGCAGCGACAACACATTGATTAAAGAGCTTCTCGGCTGGGAGCCATCCATCTCCCTCATGTCTGGCCTCGAAAAAACCTACGCCTGGATCTTCGATCAAATGAAGGGCGGCGGCTCGAAGGCCAGCGTGGTCAACCGGTTCTGATCGCGCTGGCTGCCGTGTCGAGTGGACAGGGTCGAGAGACGAGAGCTATGAAACCACGTTTTCGCTTTGAGAAGCTTGAGGTATGGCAACTTGCCCGGGCACTGAACAAACTCGTTTATGCGATGAGTCGAGCTTTTCCGAAAGAAGAGATGTTTGCTCTGACCTCGCAAATTCGACAGGCATCCACCTCCGTCTCGTCGAACATCGCAGAAGGTTCGGGCAGAAACTCCGACACAGACTTCGCACACTTTCTTGAGATCGCCTATGGTTCTCTCATGGAGGTCGTCTCCCAGTCGTAGTTGGCGTTTGATATAGACTCACAAGTGTCCGGTTATAAGTGCCACAACAGCAGTTGGTTAGTAACTAAGGGTTCCAAATGTCTGAAATCATTATCTGTAAGTAGTTCATGCATAGGTGTTTTTTCAAACGGGTGAACGCTCAAAAGCTGCAAAGTTC
>JBGTAT010000124.1:0-10583 GCA_041749755.1 Terrimicrobiaceae bacterium
CCGCCGGGCCTCGAGCGCATCGGCAAGCTCACCCCGTGCGAGGCGACGGGCTGGGAGTTCATCGAGGTCTTCACCGGCTCCCACGAAGGACCGTTCTTTCCCGCCCCGCTCGAGCTCGAGACAACAGCCTTCTTCCCCCGCCAGCAGGTCGTCGAGTGGGCGCTGCGTTTCCCGGATGACTTTAGCCCGGTTTTTCTCATCTGCCTCGCGCTGCTCGAAAAACCGGGCGATTGACAGATCTCGCGGGCGTCCGCATTTTCTGCGCGTGCATTACTTTTCGTACCAGAGCGGCGCCCTCCATTGCGAGGGCGTGAACTTGGAGGATGTCGCCGGGCAATTCGGGACCCCGTCGTATGTTTATTCCGCCCGGACGATCCGGGAAAACTACCGCCGCCTCGACCGCGCGCTCGCGCCGCTCGACCACCTCGTCTGCTTTGCCGTGAAGGCGAACTCCAACATCGCGGTCTTGGACCTTTTGGCCCGCGAGGGGGCCGGCTTTGACATCGTCTCCGCCGGCGAGCTCTTCCGGGTCCTGAAGGCCGGCGGCCGCGCCGACCGCTGCACGTTCGCCGGGGTCGGAAAAACCTCAGACGAGATCGCGTATGCCCTCGAGCAGGGCGTGTATTGCTTCAACGTCGAGAGCGAGGCCGAGCTCGCGCGGATCAACGAGGTCGCCGGATCGCTCGGCCTGGTTGCCCCGGTCGCGGTGCGAGTGAACCCGGATGTCGATGCGCGCACGCACAAATTTATTTCGACGGGGAAGAGTAAAAACAAATTCGGGATCGGGATCGACCGGGCGGCCGACGTGTATGCAGCCGCCGAGGCGTTCCCGCACCTTCGCATCCGGGGGATCCAGACCCACATCGGCTCGCAGATCCTCGAGGCGGAACCGTTTGCCGAGGCCGCTGCCAAGCTGGCCGCCCTGGTGGCCGAGATCAAAGCCCGCCACGCGATCGAGTTTTTCAGCATCGGCGGCGGCATCGGAATCATCTACGACGAAGCCCTTGCAAGCGGTGACCCGGAATGGTGGACATCAACCGGGCACCCCCGCCGGATCACCCCGGAGGACTACGCCGCAGCGATCATCCCGCACCTGGCACCGCTCGGGCTGAAGATCCTCTTCGAGCCGGGTCGGTTCCTCGTCGGCAATGCCGGCGTCCTCCTCTCGACCGTGCAGTACGTCAAGACGACCCCCGCCAAGACGTTCACGATCGTGGACGCGGCGATGAACGACCTGATCCGCCCCGCCCTCTACGAGGGCTGGCACGAGATCGTCCCCCTCCAGGAGACGCAGGCCGCCAAAGCCCCGATGGATGTTGTCGGCCCGGTCTGCGAAAGCGGGGACTTTTTTGCGCAGGACCGCGACCTGCCGCCCCTTGCATCCGGCGATCGCATCGCGATCCTCAGCGCCGGGGCGTACGGGTTCGTGATGTCGTCGAACTACAACTCCCGCCCCCTCCTCCCGGAGATTCTCGTGGATGGAAAATCCGCCCACCTGATCCGCAAGCGCCAGTCGCTCGATGACCTGATCGCCGGGGAGTCGGTTCCGACATCCTGAAATTCCGGTAGCATCGGTGAATCGCGGACTTTCAGCCCGCATACATCGGACATTTATTACCCAGCCCTTCGGACTGGGCTGTACGATTTTGGCCCTTTGGGCCAGGTCCGAGGCCGAACTCAAGATGTGTATACTCGTCAGGGCGGCGGGCCGGGCTACCTCTCCGGAGCAGGGGATTTAGCCTTTTCCCCGTCGCGGTACCAGAGGATGCCATACCGGCGGAGGTTCGCCACCAGGGCGCGCAGGTTTTCGGCCGTCTCGCGGTTCGTGAGGAGCGTCCCGAGCGCGCCATTCCCCTGCCGGGCCTCGCGGACCAGCCCGCGGATATCGGAAAGCGCGCGCTGCAGCTCGTCGGCCGCCTTTTTTGCCGACTCCATCGTGCCCTTGCCGCTTTCGATTGCGATGTCGGCATGGGCGACGACCTTGTCCACGTTTGCGGAAGCGGTGGCGAGCGAGGCGCTCGTGGTCTGCAGGTTTTTGAGAGTGTCCCGCAGCGAGGCGACCCCCTCCTCGCTCAGGACCCCGCTATCCAGCTTTTTGACGACCGAGTTGATATTGCCGACCGTGGTCCGGAGCTCGGCGACGAGGGCTCCGGCGTCCTCCGCCATCCCGCCCAACCCGCCGCCGTCATTCACCCCCTGCAGCACGGTGCCCGGGGCGATCGGGGGGGACGCCTTCGCATTTTCCTTCAGGTCGATCTGCACAAACTTGTCGCCGAGGAGGCCGGAGCTGCCGACGGCAAACTGGCTCGCACTCGGGATCTTCACGTTCTCAAAAATCCGGAGCTCGACGTAGACGCCGTTCATCTCCGGGAGGATGACCGGGTCATTGATGACGCGGCCGATCTTCGCCCCGGCCAGGAGGACCTCGGAGCCGCGCATGAGGCCGCTGGCATTCGGAAACTCAACCCGCAGGTTGTAATAGCTTTTTACCCCCTCCCCGAGGCGGCCAAAATAGACAACCATCATCCCGATCGTGATGAGGCCGATCAGGATGAAGATCCCGACTTTGATTTGTGTGGAGCGTTCTTCGCTGGTCATGAGGTTCGAGTTGTCAATAGACGGTTTCGCCCGAGCGTCCATCCACAAAATCGCGGACGACCGGGTCGCGGGAATCCCGCAGCTCCGCGACGGAGCCGAGGAAGTGGATCCGGCCCTCGTTGAGGAGGGCGATCCGGTCGGCGATCTGGTTGCAGCTGATCATGTCGTGCGTGACGACGAGCGACGTGATGCGGAGCTGCTTCTGGAGGCTGCGGATGAGCTTGTTGATGCTGTCGGAGACGATCGGGTCGAGGCCGGCTGTCGGCTCGTCGTAGAGGATGACGTCCGGCGGGGAGATGATCGCGCGGGCGAGGGCGACGCGCTTGCGCATCCCGCCGCTGAGGTTCACCGGCATCTTGTGGGCATGGCCGGTCATGTTGACCATCGCCAGCGCGCGCGCCACCTTTTCCGCGACGGCCGACGGGTCGCGCTCGCCGCGCTCGCGCAGCGGGAACGCGACGTTGTCGAAGACGTTCATCGAGTCAAAGAGAGCGCCGTCCTGGAAGAGCATCCCTACCTTGCGGCGGACCGGTTCGAGCTCGCGCTCCATGAGGCCGGTGATCTCCTGCCCTTCGACGATGATGCTGCCCGAAATCGGGCGCATCAGACCGATCAGGTGGCGCAGGAAAACGCTTTTGCCGCCGCCGCTTTTGCCGAGGAGGACGAGCGTCTCGCCGGGGAAGAGGTCGATCGAGAGGCCGCGGAGGATCTCCTGCCCGCCGATGCGCTGCACAAGGTCGCGGACCTGGATGAGTGGCTCGTTCATCGCTGGCCCGCCGGGAAGAGGATATTGAGCGCCATGGTCAGGAAAAAGTTGACGATGAGGATCGCTAGCGACGAGGTGACGACGGTGGCGGTCGTGGCGCGGCCGACCCCTACCGCCCCGTCCTTCGCGCGGAGCCCCTCGCGGCAGCTGATAAAGACGATGAGGCCGCCGAAGACGAAGCCCTTGATCAGCGACATGAAGATGTCGCTGCCCTCGGTGAACTTCTGCATGTTCGCGAGGAAGTAAACGCCGGTGATGTTGAGGACCTCGACCCCGACGTAGTAGCTCGCAAGGACCCCGAGCCCGACGCACTCGACGACGAGGAGCGGCATCGAGATCAACATGGCCAGCGTGCGCGGGACAACAAGGTAGTCCACGGGATTGACGGCCAGCGCGCGAAGCGCATCGATCTGCTGGGTGACCTTCATGGTCCCGATCTCGGCGCTCATCGCCGCCCCTACTCGGCCGGCGACCATCAGCCCGGTCAGCGCCGGGCCGAGCTCGCGGAACATCGCCAGCGTCACGACCGGACCGACCGCGGTCTCCATGTTCAAGCTCGCAAACTGGAAATACGCCTGCGCCGTAAACACCGCGCCCGTGAACGCGCCGGTGACAACCACGACGAGCTGGGACCCGAACCCGATCTCCGCAATCTGGCGGAGCGTCAGCCCGACCCGGATCCGCCCGCGCCCGATCGAGGAAAACGTCTCCCCCGCAAGCATCGCCAGCTCGCCGAGCGAGGCGATGAGCGTCGAAAACAGGCCGCTGAAGATCGAGAGCATCCTCATGGGAATAGACAGTCGCAGCGGCTGATGACGGCCAAACGTCAAGCGATGCGCTGGGTTTTTCGTTTCGAGCTGACCTCGGGCGGAAGCTGTCCGACGAACTTGGCCTCCAGGTTCAGCTTGCGAAAAATCGATTCCACATCGTGCTGGGAAGGGACGTCCCCGCTGAATTCCATGTAGATGATGTCGTGGTTGGTATCCACCTTGTAGCGGAGCCCCGGCAGGACATCGAGTTCCAGCGCCAAGCCCATCATCTTGTCCGGCTGGCGGACCCCGGCTGCATATACCTCCAGTTCGATCATGCAGACAGTTTCCCCCGCCCACGCCTCAAATCAAGAAGCATTTTCCGGCGGGAGCGCCGGCTGATGACCCCGGAGGAGAAGGATTCAGGCGGGGGGCGATCCCGGCCAGCACAAAAAAGCCCCGAAGCCCTTTGACTTCTGCTAGACTGGCCCGACAAATAGAAGACTCCATGAAAACCAGCCTGTTTGATCCGATCACCGTGGGAGCGTGGAATCTCCCAAACCGCATCTTTTTGGCTCCGCTCACGCGGGCCCGTGCCGGGGAGGAGCGCGTGCCGAACGCCCTGATGGCCGAGTATTACCGCCAGCGTTCGTCGGCAGGTCTGATCATCACCGAGGCCACGTCGGTGACTCCGATGGGGGTCGGGTACGCGGACACCCCGGGGATCTGGGCGCCGGAGCAGGTCGAGGGGTGGAAGCTGATTACGCGGGCCGTGCATGATCAGGGCGGGCACATTGTTCTCCAGCTTTGGCACGTGGGCCGGATCTCTGACCCGATCTTCCTCAGCGGAGCGGACCCGGTCGCCCCCAGCGCAATCCGGCCGGCCGGCCATGTGAGCCTCGTGCGGCCGATGAAGGGATTTGTGACGCCCCGCGCGCTGGCCACAGAGGAAATCCCCGGCATCGTCGAAGCTTACCGGCGGGGTGCAGAAAACGCCCTCGCGGCCGGGTTTGATGGCGTTGAGCTGCACGGGGCCAATGGTTACCTGCTCGACCAGTTTTTGCAGGATTCGACCAACCACCGTACCGATGGCTACGGCGGCTCGCTTGAAAATCGTGCGCGCCTGATGCTTGAGGTAGTGGATGCGGCGATCTCGGTCTGGGGTGCGGATCGCGTCGGCCTGCATATCGCCCCGCGCGGGGATGCCCACGACATGGGCGATTCAAACCCGCTCGGGACATTCCGCTATGTTGCGAGCGAGATGGGCCGCCGCGGCATCGCCTTCCTGTGCGCCCGCGAGGCGCTCGGGGACGACCGCATCGGGCCGCAGCTCAAGCAGGCATTTGGCGGCACCTATGTCGCAAACGAAAAGTTCACGCTGGAGACCGGCAACGCCGTGCTCGCCGCCGGCGAGGCCGACGCGGTCGCCTTCGGGGTTCCGTTCCTTGCGAATCCGGATTTGCCTGAGCGCCTCCGCGCCGGCGCCCCGCTGAATGATCCCGACCCGACCACGTTCTATGCAGCGGGAGCAAACGGCTACACCGACTACCCAACCTGGGTGCCGGAGCTCGCCGCGATAAACGCAAATTGAACCTTCATTAATACACTCATGAAAATCAAATCCTACGCAGCCCAATCCTCCGCCTCCCCGCTGGCGCCGTTCGGAATCGACCGCCGCGAGCCGGCCCCGACCGACGTCGAAATCGACATCCTCTACTGCGGGGTCTGCCATTCCGACGTCCACCAGGTCCGGAACGAGTGGCACAATACCGTCTACCCGTGCGTGCCCGGCCACGAAATCGTCGGGCGGGTGACCAAAACCGGTTCCGGGGTGAGCAAGTTCAAGGTCGGTGATCTCGCGGCGGTCGGCTGCATGGTCGATTCCTGCCGGACCTGCCCGAGCTGCCAGGCAGGGCTCGAGCAGTACTGCGAACATTTTCCAATCTTCACCTACAACGGGACCGACAAACACAGCGGAGGAGTGACGCTCGGCGGATATTCCGAGCGCATCGTCGCCGACGAGTCGTTCACCCTCAAAGTCTCCGAAAAGCTGGACCTGGCAGCGACGGCGCCGCTCCTCTGCGCGGGAATCACAACCTATTCTCCTCTGCGCCACTGGAAAGTCGGGCCGGGACAAAAAGTTGGAATTGTCGGCCTCGGCGGGCTCGGGCATATGGGGGTCAAGTTTGCCCATGCGTTCGGCGCCCACGTCGTGCTCTTCACCACATCGCCCGGAAAAACCGCTGATGCCCTCCGGCTCGGCGCGGATGAGGTGGTCGTCTCAAAAAATGAGGACGAGATGAAAAAGCACGCCTCCAGCTTTGATTTCATCCTGGATTGCGTCTCTGCGAACCACGACATCAACGCCTACCTTTCGCTGCTGAAGCTGGATGGGACGCTGACGCTGGTCGGGGCGCCGGAACATCCGCTCCCGGTCGCCGCGTTCAACCTGATCCTTCCCCGCCGCCAGTTTGCGGGATCCGGGATTGGAGGGATCGCCGAAACCCAGGAGATGCTGGACTTCTGCGCCGCGCACGGGATCACGTCCGACATCGAGCTGATCGCGATCGACCAGGTCAATCACGCCTACGACCGGCTGGTCAAGGGGGACATCAAATACCGGTTTGTCATCGACATGGCGACGCTCAAAAACCCGGCATAAAACCCGCTGCGCTTCCCGGAAGTTCAGTGGCTGGCGGAGGGCGCCAGTCCGACGACACCCGACGTGCCGCTCAGCCTCGCCCAGAAGAACGCGTAGCCCGCGACCACGACGAAGCAGATCATCGGCACGATAAACCCCGCCGACATTCCATGGACGTCCGCGATGTGGCCCATCAGCTTCGGCATGATGGCCCCGCCCATGATCGCCATGACAATGAAGGACGAGGCCTTTTTGGCGCGCGACCCCAATCCATGAATCCCGAGCGAAAAGATCGTCGGGAACATGATCGACATGAAAAAGTAGCTGAGAAAGACGGCGGCGGCGGAAACCCAGCCCAGCCTCAGGAATACGAGCAGGCTGCAGAGCCCGGCCAGAACGGCAAAAACAGCGAGCACGCGGTGCGCGGAAAACTTTTTGAGCAGCCCGGCCCCGATGAACCGGCCGAGGAGAAAAAACACAAACCCACCCGAGGCGAGGTTCGAGGCCCCCTGATCGCTCAGCCCGAGGAGCCCGTTGGCATGCACCTCAAACCAACTGCCCAGCCATCCAGCCTGCCAGGCAGTCGGCACAGCCGGGATCTGAGACGTCATGTAGTTGATAAAGTAGGCGAAGATCCCGCACTGCGCGGCCACGTAAAAAAACTGGGTGAGCGTCGCCCCGGAGAAATGCGGATGGCTCCAGATGCTGTGGTTGGTGATCCGATTTTTCTGCCGCAGGAAGACGAGCGAGCCGACGACAAATAGCGCGCCCGACGCATACAGAAGCGCCTGGTTCTCGGTCAACCCCACCCTCGCGCCGACCGAGGGGATCGCGACGACGGCGGAGACGATCATGCCGATGGCCAACGAAAGCACGGCGACGTTCAGCCACAGCAACCCGAGCGCGACGGCGCGGTTTTTCACCGGTGCGGCAGTCGATCCCGGATCGGCATCGTCGAGGTGAAACTCGTCCTCCGACTTGATATCCGGAAGGTTCGAAAAGAAGAAGATGACCGCAAGGACGAGGACGACGCCCCCGACCGCGGCGTACGGGATCCAGAGCGTCTGCGAGCCGGTGCTGTTGCCCGCCGCATCCTGGCCGTAAAAGAACTGCGCCCCGGCAATCGGACCAAAAATCCAGCCGATCCCGTTGCACGACTGGGCGAGGTTGATCCGGGTAGCAGCAAATTGTTTGGGCCCGAGCACCGTCGTATACGGGTTCGCAACGGTCTCCAGAAACGTCAGGCCGGAGGCGATCACGCAGACGCCGAGGAGGAAGGCCGGGAACGTGGCGATCTGGGTCGCGGGGATAAACCAAAACCCTCCGACCGCAACCATGAGCAATCCGGCGATGATCCCGCCCTTGTAGCCGAGCTTGCCCGCCAGCCAGCCGGCTGGCAGGGCCATGAGAAAGTATCCGAGGTAGTGGGCAAACTGGACCCAGGCCGACTGCGCGAGCGTCAGATGAAGCTCCTTCTGAAAATGTTTGTCCATCACGTCGATCATCCCATTGCAGAACCCCCACAGCAGGAAAAGCGAGCTGACTAAAAGAAACGGAACAAGCAGGCTCCGACCGTCGCCGGATGAAAAAATCGAGTTTTTGCGCATAGAATCGGAGGGGACGAACTGGGGGATCCCGGGTATGGTTGCCCATTTCGGCCTCCATTTCGCAAGCAAAATCAGGTCAGATGCGCAGGGGCAACTGGGACTTCCCAGGCTTCCCCTCCGGCTTGTACTCGGAAATGACCGCCAATTGCGCGCTCATCTCGTTCCCGCGGATTGGGTGTGACCCCCCAACCACGGCCGTTCTGACCAGCCAGCGGTGGCGAAAACCGGCCAGCCAGAGGATATTTCCAAATCCATCAATCGGATCGATTTGCGACAGATTTCCATTTTCCCGTTTTACTTTTCCCGGATTCCGCCTTTGATGATCCGTTCGCCTGCTCACCATGCTAAATTGGATCATTAAGAAAATCATCGGCTCGAAGAATCAACGGGAGGTCCGCCGGCTGCAGCCAGTTGTCCGCCGGATCAACGAGTTCGAGTCCGGCCTGCAATCGCTCCCGGACGACGCCCTGCGGGCAAAGACGCTAGAGTGGAAGGACCGGCTGGCGAAGATCGAGGATCCCGAGGCGCTTGCGGCCGAGTTGGAGGTCATCCTGCCCGAGGCATTTGCGGTGGTTAAAAACGGGGCGCGCCGCCTGGTGGGGCGGGAGATCATGGTCTGCGACCAGCCGCTGTCGTGGAACATGGTGCACTTTGATGTCCAGCTGATCGGGGGGATGATCCTCCATCGCGGCCGGATTGCGGAGATGGCGACCGGCGAGGGCAAGACGCTGGTGGCGACGCTCGCGGTGTACCTGAACGCCCTGACCGGGCGCGGCGTGCATGTCGTGACGGTCAATGACTACCTGGCCAAACGCGACGCCGAGTGGATGGGGCAGCTCTATCAGTTTCTCGGCCTGACGGTTGGCGTGATCCAGAACGACCAGTCCCCGGAATACCGCCGCGCGCAATACCAGTGCGACATCACCTACGGCACGAACAGCGAGTTCGGGTTTGACTACCTGCGCGACAACGGCATGGCCACCAGCCGGGAGCAGCAGGTCCAGCGCGGGCACTACTTTGCGATCGTGGACGAGGTCGACTCGATCCTGATCGACGAGGCCCGCACCCCGCTCATCATCAGCGGGCCGGCCACTGTCTCGACCCACCAGTACGACCGGTTCAAGCCGCTCATCGAGCAGCTCGTGCGCAAGCAGACGATGCTCTGCAACCGGCTCGCCACCGAGGCCAAGGAGCTCCTGGAGGCCGGGAAGAGAGATGCTGCCGGGCGCACAATGTTTAAGCTCAAGCTCGGCCAGCCGCGCAATAAGGCGCTGCTCCGCATGATGGAGGACCCCGAGATGCGGAAGGTCATGGACAAGGCGGAGCTCGAATTTTACAAGGACACCGACGGCAAGGCGGCTCTTGTCGACCTCAAGGAGGAGCTGTTTTTTACGATCGAGGAGCGCCAGCACGACGCCGACCTCACCGAGCAGGGGCGCGACTATCTCAATCCCGACGACCAGAATGCGTTTGTGCTGCCCGATCTGCTCACCGAGTTTGCCGACATCGAAAACGATCCGGAGCTCGATGCCGCCGGGAAGGCCCGCAAAAAGGGCGAGCGCCAGCAGCACTGCGACGCGCAGGCCGAGCGGATCCACAACATCACCCAGCTCCTCAAGGCGTACTGCCTCTACGAGAAGGATGTGGAGTACGTCGTCGAAGAAAACAAGGTGATGATCGTCGACACCTTCACCGGCCGCAAGATGCCGGGCCGGCGGTGGAGCGACGGCCTCCACCAGGCGGTCGAGGCGAAGGAGGGCGTGCAGATCGACCGCGAGACCCAGACGCTCGCCACGATCACGATTCAGAATTACTTCCGCCTCTACTCCAAGCTCGCCGGCATGACCGGAACCGCCGAGACCGAGGTCAACGAGTTCCACGACATCTACCGGCTCGACGTCAACGTGATCCCGACGAACCGGAAGGTTGCCCGCGCGGACGAAAACGACCGGATCTACAAGACGCGCCGCGAAAAATACCATGCGGTGATCGAGGCGATCCGCGAGTCGCACGGCCGCGGCCAGCCGGTCCTCGTCGGCACCGCGAGCGTCGAGTCGAGCGAGCTGCTGAGCCGGATGCTGAAGCTCCAGAAAATCCCGCATACCGTGCTCAACGCGAAGTACCACATGCAGGAGGCGGAGATCGTCGCCCGCGCCGGGCTCCAGGGCGCAGTCACGATCTCGACAAACATGGCCGGCCGCGGGACGGACATCAAACTCGGC
>JBGTAT010000125.1:0-13794 GCA_041749755.1 Terrimicrobiaceae bacterium
CGATCTGTCACAATCTGCTGGCCGCGAAGGGCCTTTGTCAGCGCTCACCGTAACACAGCGGATACGCTTCGCGCTTCCGCAGGCCCTATCGGCCAGCATCTTGCACCATCTCATCTCCTCCTATCGCCGTTTTCGGGTTAAGGCGGTTTTGGGATACTGCCCATTCAGGGCAGGACGCCTTTTTTTGCCTAATACCCAGGGCGGCGTCTGCTTCGCGGACTTGCCCTGGGCTAGAGGATGCAGCCCCGTTGGGGCTTACCAGCGCCATTCCCCCCATTCCCCCCAGTTCCCCTGGTTCCCTGAGATCCAGTTAAACGACACGCCTTTTTTCTTCGCTGTTCCGCTCTTCGGATGGCCCGGAGCACCTTTGGTCCCATGAGCGCATCCTGAGCGGCCGCTTTTTTCTCTTCAATTGCCGGCGAGTCTGCTAGGTCTTCCCGTTCTGCACGAATGGATACTCCTGAAACGCCTGATGCTGAGTTGGTCTCCCGGACCCAGTCGGGCGATGCGCGTGCGTTCGACCAACTCGTCGTGCGCTACAGCCCGCGGCTCTATGGACTCGTCTACAACATGACCTCCAACCATGAGGACACGAACGACTTGCTCCAGGAGATTTTTTCCAAGGCCTACCGCTCGATCAAAGGGTTTCAGGGGAAATCCAGCTTTTATACCTGGATGCACTCGATCGCCGTGAACATGGCGATCAACTTCCTCAAAAAGCGGAACCGGCGGATGACGATGAGCCTGGATGATGTGGATAACGGGATCGCCAACGACCCGGATTTCATCGAGGCCACGAGCGACCACGACCCCCGGCACCAGGCAAACCTCGGAGAACTTCAAAAAAAATTGAACGAGGCGATGATGAAGCTGTCTCACGAGCATAGAACTGTTGTGACGATGTTTGATATCCAAGGCATGCCCCATGCGGAGATTGCGAAGATTCTGAAGATCTCCGAAGGAACCGTGCGCTCGAGGCTCTTTTATGCACACCGGCAGTTGCAAAATTACCTGCAAGAGTTTATCACCAATTAGGACGCACCCATGACACCCGAAGAAAACATTTCCAAACTACTGAGGCTCAAGCGCTACGAGCAGCCGCCTCCCGGGTATTTTGAGGATTTTTTGAGCGAGTTCCAATCCCGTCAGCGAGCTGAGTTGATCCGCCGTCCGCTTTGGGAGCTTGTCTGGGACCGGATCTCTGCGATCGCCCCCAGCTTTGAAGTGCCCCGTCTGGCCTACGCGTCCATTGCCGCGCTCGCTCTCGCGGCCTCGGTTATGATCGTCTCCCGCCCGGCCCCGCAGATTTCCGGACCCCTGGCGGAAAACCGTCAGTCCCTCACCTTGACGGCTCCGCAGCCCGTCACCATCGGAGAGTCCCTCCCGATTGCGACCACGTCCACCGGCTCCCCTTCCGTGCACTACGTGCTGCCGACCCGACCGGTGAGTTATGATTCGTCGCACAGTTTTTAACCATTTCCTGACGATTGGTCTGCTGGCACTCGGCCTCCTGCTGGCGGCTCCTGCTGGCCGCGTCCTTGCTGAGGACAGCCTGACCGACAACCTCGCCTGCCAGGTGCGGAAAGTTTTTGACGAGCGCCGCGATGCGGTCGTGAAAGTGCGCGCGAAGGACCAGCTCGGGATCCGGTTCGGCAGCGGATTTTTTGCCGATCCAACCGGCACCATCTACACCCACGCGGGGATCGTCATGAAGGCGGATGAGGTGACGGTGATCACGCCGGCGGGCAAGGAGCTGCCAGCCAGGGTTTTGGTGGCCGATGACCGGAGCGGCATCGCCATTCTGAAGGTCGATGCATCGACCCCCTCGATCCCGATCGGTAAATCCGAGGACATCGCGATCGCGACGCCGCTCGTCCTGATCGGCTACCCGGAGGACCTCGCCGCCAGCCCGAGCTTTGGCATCGTCGGCGGGTTCGATAGGAAGTACCTCGGACAATTTTTTTCGACGACGCATATTCGGGCGAACCTTCCCGTCCAGCGCGGGCAGGGTGGGGCGCCGGTGCTGAACCTGGCCGGCGAGGCGGTTGGGATTCTTGTTGGGCGGATCGATGCCGGTGCGGCCTGCCATGTGCTGCCGATGCGGGCGGCCGAGAAGGTCCGCATGGATCTGGCCCGTTTTGGGCAGCTTCGGCCGGGGTGGGTTGGAGTTGAGGTCGAGGATATCGCGCAGCCGGTTGCCGGATCCACCGCCAAGGTTGACAAGCTGGATCCCGAAACGCCGGCCGCAAAGTCCGGCCTCCTTCCCGGCGATATCCTTCTGAAGATCGGCTCCACCCCGATCGCCTCCGTCGAGGACGTCATCGATGCGTCTTACTTTTTGACCGCTGGCGACAGCGCCGGAATCGAGGTGATGCGTGGGGATGAGAAGCTGGTGATCCCGGTCCGCCCGAGCCTGCATCCGCGGGCTCCCGGTCACGAAATGCAAGCCACGGCAGATGCGCTTCAGCGGTTTCAACTCGAGTAGGCGCGCCATCGTTCTGGCGCTCCTTGCCTGGCCCCTCGTCGGGCAGGGCTGGGAGGTCAAATCCTTTAACGGGCGCGAGCATGTGCCCGTGTCCGAAATCGCCTCCTTTTACGGCCTCGGCAGCGAGGAGCAAGCCCAGGCCAATAGCAGGATCATGAAAGGCTCCGGCCGCGAGCTCTCGGTCCAGCGCGACAGCCGGGAAGTAACGGTCAACGGGATCCGCCACTGGCTCGCCTTCCCCGTTGTCGAGGATGCAGGCAGGCTGTTCATCTCCCGCCTCGATCTGGGAAAAACCATCGAGCCCGCATTCCGGCCGGTGTTTATCCCGGATTTTCCCGCCGTGACAACCGTCGTGCTCGACGCCGGGCATGGCGGAAAAGATCAGGGCGCAAAAAGCCCGTACGAATGGGAAAAAAACTTTGCACTCGACGTCGCCAGGCGAGTCCGCGACCAGCTCAAAAAGGCTGGGCTGCGGGTCCTGATGACCCGGAATAGCGACACCTTTATCGAGCTCCCGGAGCGGGCGTCCATCGCCAGCAGCCTCAAAAACGTGATTTTTGTGAGCCTCCACTTTAATGCGGCCGACTGGAACCGTGACGCTAATGGGTTCGAGGTATTCTGCGTGACCCCGCGCGGGGCTCCCTCGACTGCCTACGAGCAGACCAGGGTCCGCGATATGGTCATGGAAAACGGCAACGAGCATGACCTGCACAGCTTCGCCCTCGCGAATACGATCTACCACGCGATGCACGGAAAGCTTGAGATGACCGACCGCGGGGTGAAGCGGGCCCGGTTTGCCGTGCTCCGCCTGGCGGGCGTTCCCTCCGTCCTGATCGAGGGCGGGTTTCTCACCAACCCGGCCGATGCCCGGCGTGTCGCGTCGAAACAATGGCGGGATTCGTACGCCGCAGCCATCACCCAGGGGATCCTGGAATACAAAAAGCTCGCGGAGCTGAAGGTCCCCCCGCGCGAGGTCGCCGCCTACCGGAATCCCGGAAGCCCCGAATCCGCACCCCGTGAAGTCGCTGTCAGCACCCCGGAACCCGCCCGTGTTCCCGGCGTCACCCTTCGCGAAATTCCTGAGACATCGCCATCCCACCCGTGAGCAGCTATCGAAAATCCTCTCGTGGATTTCCTACTCCACCTTGAATTCTGCGCCGCTTCGGTTCATGCTGCCGGGCATGAAGTCTGTCCAAGTCCACTACGAAGGCCGCGTGCAGGGGGTCGGGTTCCGGTGGACAGTGAAAGACCTTGCCTGCGGGTTTGAAGTGGCCGGGTCGGTGAAGAACCTTCCGGACGGGCGGGTCGAGCTCCTGGCGCAAGGCGAGGAGGCGGACGACTTTTTGGAGGCGATCCGCACGAGCGGGCTGGCCGGGCATATTGAGAGCGAGCGGGTCTCCGAGGTGCCACCGCTTGTTGGCGTGAGGGGATTTTCTATTGTCGCATGAATGCTGTCACCGTTGAAAACCTGACGAAGATTTATCCGGTGCCGATGCGTCGCCAGCGGGTCGTGGCCGTGCGCAACCTGAGCCTGAGCGTCGCCGAGGGCGAAGTCTACGGGCTCCTGGGCCCGAACGGATCCGGCAAAAGCACCACGCTCAAAGTTCTGCTCGGACTGGTGACGCCGAACGAGGGGAAGGCGACGATTTTTGGGGCTGACAGCCGGGATTACCGGAGCCGCCGGGAGGTCGGGTTCCTCCCCGAAAACCCGTACTTTTACAAGTTTCTGACGGCGGAAGAAACCCTGCGGTTTTACGGCAAGATCTGCGGGTTGGGCGGCCGTGAGCTGACCGGGCGGATCGCGGAGCTGATCGAGCTGGTCGGGCTCGCCGATGCGCGCCACCGCCGGGTGGGAGGGTTTTCCAAAGGCATGCTGCAGAGGATCGGGCTCGCGCAGGCGCTCATTCAGAACCCACGGCTGGTCGTCCTGGATGAGCCGACAGCCGGGGTTGATCCCGCCGGTTCCCGGCAGATCCGCGACCTTATTCTGGATCTCAAGAAGCGGGGGAAGACGGTGCTTCTGACGTCCCATCTCCTCGGGCAGGTGCAGGAGGTTTGTGACCGCGTCGGGATCATGGCCCGCGGGGAAATGGTCCGCGAAGGGAGCCTCGACGAACTCACCACGATCGCGCGCCAGACGGAATTTTTGGTGGAGGATGCCCCGGAGGGCCTCCAGGCAAAAGTCGAGCAGCTCATTCGGGAAAGCGGCGGGCGGTTTGTTGGGGCGAAGCGGCCGCAGCGCGATTTGGAGGGGGTTTTTCTCGAGGCGACGGCCCCCAAAAAATGAGGGCCTTTGTGACCGGGACCGACACGGGGGTCGGAAAAACCTATGTCGTGGCCCTTCTCACACGGGCTTTGCGCCGGGCTGGCCTGGACACCTTGGCGCTCAAGCCGATCTGCTCCGGCGACCGGACGGACGCGGAAATCTTGCGTGCGGCGTCCGACGATGAAGCGAGTCTCGACGAGGTGAACCCGCTCTGGTTTTCGGCCCCGATCGCTCCGCTTTTGGCGGCCCGCGCGGAGGGGAGAGAGGTTGCGATTCCGGCGCTGGCGGAGTGGTTCGGCCGGGTTTCGGCCGGCCGGAAGTCTGTGCTCGTCGAGGGGGCTGGCGGATGGCTGGCTCCGGTGACAAGCGGCGGAACGGTCTCCACGCTTTGCTGCGCGCTGGGCCTGCCCGTGATCCTGGTGGCTGCGAACCGGATCGGCTGCGTCAACCACGTGCTCCTGACCTTGGAAAGCATCCGCGCTCACGGTCAGACCTGCCAGGGGATCATCCTGAACTCCCTGCCGGGAGCCTCCGACCAGGCAATGTCCACAAACCGGTCGCTCCTGGAGGAATTTACCGACGTCCCGATCCTTTTCGAGATCTCGGCCCGCCAGTCGGAGATCCCGCTTGCGCTGGTCTGAAGGGGGGCTCAGTAGCTGTGTTTGGTCAGGGTGGTTTTTCCGCGGAAGACCCAGTAGATGCAGGCCGTGTAGGAGAGGACGAGCGGCACCCCGATGAGGGCGATCACGAGCATAATTCCCAACGTTTTTTGGGTGGAGGCCGCGTTCCAGATCGTCAGGCTGTTGGCCGGATCCGGGTTCGAGAGAACCATGTTGGGAAAGTACGTCAGCCCGAAGGTCGCCATCATGAGCCCCATTGCCGTGCAGGAGGAAAGGAACGCGTAAAACTCGCGGCCCCGGTGGATTTCGCGCGGAATATTCAGCACGATCAGGACGTTGGCGGCGACGAGGAAAAAGACATACGGCCGCGCGCGGACGGTTTCGAGGACCCACGGGACCTCGATGAGCGTGTAGATGTTGAAGAGGAAGTAGGAGGCGAGGAAGAACCCGATGAGCCGCGGGATCCACCGGGTCACGATCGCGAGCAGCTCGCCGTCCGTCTTCATCGCGAGGTAGATCGCGCCGTGCATCGCAAAGAGCAGGACGGTCGTGAGCCCCATAAGCAGGGCGTAGGGGTTGAGAAGCCCGAAAAATGTTCCAGCGAATTCATGGTCGGTGTCCAGGGGAATTCCCCGGACGATGTTTCCCATCGCGACGCCGATCAGGAGCGAGGAGACAAGGCTGCCCGTGCTGAACGCGACGTCCCAGAACTGCCTCCACCACGTCCAATGTTCCTTGCTGCGGAACTCGATGGCGACCGCCCGAAAAATCAGCGAGCAGAGCAGGAGCATGAACGGAAGATAAAACCCTGAGAACACGGTGGCGTAGGCTTCAGGAAACGCGGCAAAAAGTGCTCCGCCGCCGGTGACGAGCCAGACCTCGTTGCCGTCCCAGACCGGCCCGATCGAGTTAAGCAGGAGCCTCCGGTGCTCGTCCTTTTTGACAAAGAGGTGGAGCGCTCCGACGCCCAGATCGAAGCCGTCCAGCATGGCGTAGCCGGTGAAGAGGACGCCGACGAGGATGTACCAGACGATGTTCAGGTCGAGGAAGCTCATGCGCGCGGGGTTGTCCGGATGAGCGCCTTCCAGCTGTCGGGCATCTCCTCGCTCTCCTCAGCGCTTTCCGGACCGTGCTGGATCTTGCGGGTGAGGAGGAAGAGGAACATCACGAAGAGGAGGGCGTACACGAGGCCGAAGAGCACGAGGGAGGCGACGATCTGATTGGCCGTCACCACCTTGGAAACGCCCTCGGAGGTCCTCAGCAGCTCGTAGACGATCCACGGCTGGCGGCCCATCTCTGCCGTGAACCATCCGGCCTGGTTCGCGATCTGGGGGCCGAGGACCGATAGCACGAGCGCCCCGAGGAGCCAGCGGGTCAGCGGGCGCGAGGTGTCGAAAAGCCACCCGCGCCACCAGAAAAAGCAGGCTAAAACGACGAGCGCGAGCATCGCCACCCCGACGATGATCATGATGTGGTAAAACTGGAAAACGGCGCCGACGTTCGGCCAGTACGACTTCCGGATCTGCGGGATCTCTTGGGCGCTTATCCCCGGGTGCCGCTTGGCCAGGAAGTCGTCCGGGGGCAGGTCGCGCAGTCCGGTGACGGGGCGGGTGAGGGAGTTGAATGCAAGCAGGCTCAGCAGCCCGGGGATCTTCGGGCCGACGACACGTTCATCTTTTTGATCCACGTAGCCGAAGAGCGTCATCGGCGTTGCCTCTCTCGTCGCATAGACCCCCTCCATCGCGGCGAGCTTGATCGGCTGGTTTTTGACGACCCCTTTTGCCGTCGCGTCGGCGCTGAGCATCTGGAGCACGGTGGCGACGGTCGCAAACGCAAGCCCGACCTTCAGCGAGGTCTTGGCAAAGTCGCGATGGCGGTTGCGGAGCAGGTAGAAGGCGCTGATGCTCACGACGAGAAAGGCCCCTGCCATCCAGGCTCCCAGGATGACGTGCGTGAGGCGCTCCATGGACGAAGGGTTGAACACCATCACCCAAAAATCATCCACGACCGCACGCACGCTGGTGAGATCGGCCGGCGTCACGACGTAACCCGGAGGGAGGATCGCGGGCTTCCCATCGATGGTCGTCTCCAGGTGGAATCCGGCCGGAGTCTGCATCCAGGAGTTCGCCACGACGATCCACACCGCGCTGAAGTGGGCCCCAAACGCCACCATGCACGTCGCAAAAAAATGCAGCTTGGGACCGACCTTGTTCCAACCGAAGAGGAGGAGCGCCAGAAATCCCGACTCGAGGAAAAACGCAAAGATCCCCTCCGCCGCGAGGGCGCTCCCGAAGATGTCCCCCACAAACCGCGAGTAGGTTGACCAGTTCGTGCCGAACTCAAACTCCATCACAATTCCGGTGGCGACACCGATGGCAAAAGTCAGCGCAAAGATCCGGGTCCAAAACCGGGCCATATTGTGGAAAAGCGGGTTTCCCGTCTTCAACCAGAGCCCTTCCATCAGGACCAGGATAACCCCGAGCCCGATGCTCAGGGGCGGGTAGAGGTAGTGGACCGCTGCCGTAAAGGCAAACTGGGCGCGGGCAAGGATCTCGGCGGTCATCTCGATATTAGAAGCTCTAATTTTAAGCAAATATGTCAAGCCCGCTCGCCGCGGCGCATCTCCGAAAGGTGCAACCGGAGCGACAGGACCCAGGAAGCATGGGCGTCCCGCCCAATAATGGCAGTTTTCCGGAAAATTGCGGTCGCACGAGCATCTGAGGAGCATGGACATTCCTGTCCATGGCACGCCAGTCTCCAACGACAAGAATGTCGTTGCCCCTTATCCTGACATTATTGGGCGTTGGTTTGGCAGCGAAAGCCAGTCTCCAAACAGGCGAGACGCCTGCTCTTGCTATTTGTACTTATCGGACACCCCCGCTCGCCGCGGCGGGGGATCACCTCTTGCCAAGGGGGCGCGTGGCCTGCTTACCTGACCCGGCATCCATGAATTCCTTGTCCCGCGCTTTCCGTCTGGCTGCGGCCGCGGCGCGGGCAAATCTCCTGCCCGGGCTTTTGCTCCAGTGCCTCCTTCTGGTCTTCTTCACTGCGTACGTCGCACACGATGGCACGAAGGTTTTTCTCGGCGAGGTCGCACAGATCAAGGACGAGGCCGGGTACTGGTTTGCGTTCGTCTCCTACATGTTCGCCGGAGCGCTCCTCCCCGAAGCCCTCCGCATCGCGTTCTTCCAGGGCGGCCGGGCCAGCAAAACGAATCTATGGAACTTTCTGACGGCGGCTCCGGCCTGGGGGCTGCTCGGGATGCTCGTGGATTTTTTCTACCGCTGCCAGGCGGTTTGGTTTGGAACCGGGAGCGACCCAATGACGCTCGTTGCCAAAATCTTCGTCGACCAGTTCCTTTACAGCCCGCTGATTGGCAACCCGCTGGCGCTGGTTTGGTTCTCCTGGCGCGACGCGGGGTTTCAGGCGTCCGCCTGGCGGCAAATTTTTTGTGAAGAATTTTTCTATGAGCGATTTATCCCGCTGCAGGTTGCCGGCTGGGTGATCTGGATTCCAGGAGTGGCCCTTGTGTACCTGATGCCGCCCCTTTTGCAGGTGCCTGTTGCTGTTTTGATTCAGGTTTTCTGGGTTCTGGTGTTCACGACGCTCGGGCAGGCCGGCCGCACGAAGCACGGAATGTTACGAAATTGTTAAAATTGGCTCGTTGACTCGTTTGCCCGGCCGGCAATAATCCACGCGACACCTTGAATATGCCAAAAGCACCATCCATAAGCCATCGTCTGCGCGGTCTTCTTGCCGCCGCAGTTCTCACCTGCGCTGCCCTGTCCGGCCCGGCTCTCGCCGGAACGGCCATCCCGGAAAGCGCTGAGTCCTCTAGCACGCCTCTCGCCGATTGGTGGAACGGAAAATACATGACCGGAAACTGGTTTGGCCTGCGGGATTCCATGGCCGACATCGGACTGACGTTCAACGGGAAGTACTACGGAGCGTTTTTTGGAGTGGTGGACAGCGCGCGGGGCGCTCGTGGGTTCTGGGACCAGGGGATCGAGTTCGGCGCGGAGCAGAACTTCGGCAAGCTCCTCAATGTCGATTCCCTTAAGGGTGTGAAGGGGTTCGGAATGTTCCGCTATCGCGATTCCCAGCAGGCGGCAAACCCGAATTCGTTCGTCCAGGGCAACGACATGTTCAACCCGACGAACTGGTATTCCGGCACCCAGTTCCGCATCCTGGCGTTCGGCTTGGAGATCGGCACCAGCGACCTTCTGCCGGTCAAGGATATGGTCGTGCTGCGCGGCGGCTGGCTCCAGCCGCAAAAAGAATTTATCGACCAGCCCCTCTCGAAGCTGTTCCTGAACAATGCGGTCAACAGCGCGAAGGGTGTGGGCGGAAACATCCCATTCTCCTCGAGCTTCTCGACCTGGGGCGGGACTCTTCGCATTAAGCCGGTGGAGTGGTACTACCTCAAAGGCGGGCTCTTCATGGCGTATCCCCGCGCCACCGCGAGCGGCAACCACGGCCTCGCGTATGAAGGCTTTGGCCCGGACCCGAGCCAGAACGGGCTCATGACGATGGTTGAGACTGGCGTCACCCCGAAGATCGGCGCGGGCAAGCTTCCGGGCAAATATGCCATCGGCGGCTACTACTATGGAGGATCCCGCCGCTCGTACTCCGGCACCCAGGGCTACGGCCAGTACGGGATGTACATGCAGGCTGATCAGATGTTGTTCCGCGAGCCCTCGGACGAGGAGCCCGCCCCGCTCGCCAAGGGGCCTTCGGATGGCAAGACGGCCGCCTCCGGGAAAGATTTCAAAGCCCCCGTGGCCCCGGAGAAGCCCAAGCTTTCCGATCAGGGGCTGAGCACGTTCAACCTCGTGAGCCTCGCCCCGAGCTACAACAACCTCTTCCCGTTCTACTTCCAGTCGGGCCTGGTCTACACCGGCCTGATCCCCCATCGCGACAAGGACCTGACCATGTTCTCGATCGCGTACGGAAGCTACAGCAACTCAAACATCCAGAGCTTGCAGTCGGCGGGACGATCCAACCAGCCGAACTACACAATCTTTTTGGAAGGTGGCTACCGGATCCAGATCAACGACTGGGCATTCCTCCAGCCGTTCATCCAATATGAGATCCGCCCGGCAGGAACCGGCGTCGTCCAGAATGCGACGATCCTCGGATTTTCGACCGGGGTGACATTCTAAAAATTCCAGTCACCATCGCAGGAACATAGCTGCGCCGCCAGGGTTCTCCCCGGCGGCGCTTCTGCTTTTTTTGGCCGCCATTTTCCACCGAAGTCGTGCGGATCTTCGCGCGGAGCGCCCCCTTGGCATGCGAACTGCTCATGTGGGCCACCATGAGCACCGGTCTTCTATCTGCAAAGACAACCGTCCGGATTCAGCTGGATTCGGATCGCGAGATCGTCTCGGCTTGCGATGAGGTGTTTCGTCCTGAGCACCAGGAAGAAGCTCGCACCATGATCTTCGAATCCGAGATGCTGTCCTCCTATTTGCAGGAACTCGGAGACCTCCTGCAGCAGGGGCCAGCATCGTTTGTGACCGTGACGGAATCCGAGCGCCAGACGTCGTTTCGTTTCGACCGGACGGGCGGACGGGCGATCGTTCTCACGCGGTCGCACCACGGGATTGGCAAACTTTTCGGGGAAGCCTCGTGAGCCTCGCCAACGGGAGCCAGCCGATTGATCAGCGGATCTTTTCCGATCTGCACGAACAGTCCGGGGTTGGAGGAATGTGCCTGCAGGCGTCCGGCCGGGTCCTCACTCACAATCTTCCGTACTCCGATGACCGCGTGGGGGACCTGGCGGCGCATGTCGAACGTCTCTGCGCAAGCTATGAAAACGTCGGGCGGGGAATTTGGCAGATTCTGGCCGGCTTTGATACGCAGTGGCTTCTGATCCTTTCCCATGTGAGCTTGCGCCTTTCGATCCTGCTGGTTCCCAACACCGACCCCTCCCCGATTTCGAGCCGGGGAACCCGCCTCCTCATGGAGATCGCCCCGCACATTCTCGTGCCTGCAATTCCTGCCGAGCCCGGCCCGGAGCTCTCTGGAGCTTCCCAGCTCGAAGCCTGGACCCGACAGGATTTTGAACAAAAGCTCACTGCTCTCCTGAGCCGCGTGGCCGGGCAGGATACGGCGCGAAAAATCATTCAGCGTGAGCTGTCCCGGGCGGGGCTCGCGACCTCGGACGTTCTCCCCCCCGCAGAGCTCCAGTCCATCGGGCTGGCAGTGCTGAATGCGATCCCCAACCGCGGTAAGCGCCAAGCCCTGATCAGTGAGTTTTTTGCCCTATTTAAACAATGAAAACACGACTCTGCCTCATTGCCTTCGCCCTGATCTCCGCCACCGTCCTGCCGGCTCAGGAACCGGATCCGGCCGCCTCCTTCGCGAGCTCGCTCGAACGCACCGAGCAGGGCCAGTCGAAGCTTCTCCGCGATAGCGCCGAGATTTTGCGGAAGCTCGGGCGCATCGAGCAGGCGGTTGGGGGGGCCGAAGAGAAGCCGGCCGAAGCCATCGAGAAGAGACTTGCCGAGCTTGAGGCACGCCTTGCGGAGGCCCCGCCGGCGACCCCGCCAGCCGCATCTGAAGAAACCACCAGCAAAGTGCAGGACCACCTCAACTTCGTCTGGATCGTGCTCACTGCCGCCCTGGTCTTTTTTATGCAGGCCGGATTTTGCATGCTCGAACTCGGGCTCACCCGGGCAAAAAATGCCATCAACATCTGCATGAAAAACTTCCTCGATTTCAGCGTCGGGGCGATCTGCTTTCTCCTCATCGGTTTTGCGCTCATGTTTGGAGCGACGCAGTCCGGGTGGATCGGCACCGGACCGTTCTGGCTCTCCGGCATCGAGGGCGGGAGTTCGTTCTGGTCGTTCTGGCTCTTCCAGGTCGTCTTTTCCGGAACGGCGGCAACCATCATCTCGGGGGCCATGGCCGAGCGAACAAAGTTTGTCGGCTACCTGGTCTTTACGGCGGTGATGACCTCGCTGATCTATCCGATTGCAGGCCACTGGGCCTGGGGAAGCCTCGCCGGAGGGTTCGGATACGGCGGTGCCAAGGGCTGGCTGGAGGCGCTCGGCTACGCCGATTTCGCGGGATCCAGCGTCGTGCACGGCATCGGCGGGGCCGCTGCCCTCGCCGGAATCCTGGTAGTCGGGCCGCGCATCGGCCGCTTCCCGAAGGACGGACAAGCCACGCTTATCCCCGGGCACAACCTGCCGCTCGCGGCTCTGGGGACGTTCGTCCTCTGGTTCGGCTGGTATGGCTTCAATGCCGGATCCACCCTTCTGGCAGATGCCAGCATCGGCCGCATTGCCGTGAATACGACCATCGCCCCCGCAGCCGGGGCGGTGGCGGGCATGCTCGCCATGTGGCTTCACCAAGGCCGCCCCGACCTCTCCATGACGCTCAACGGGGCGCTGGGCGGCCTGGTTGGAATCACCGCCAATTGCAACTGCGTCACCCCCGGTTCCGCGCTGATTATCGGAACGGTGGCCGGAATCCTCGCCACCGCAGGCAGCCTGCTTCTCGAAAGGCTCCGCGTGGACGACGCCGTCGGGGCGGTGCCCGTCCACCTGATGTGCGGCTGGTGGGGCATCCTCTCCGTTGCTCTCTTCCATGAAGCCGGCTTCTCCCCGGCCAAGCTTGGCGTCCAGGCCCTCGGGGCGTTGGCGATCACCGGGTTTGCCTTCGTCGCGGCCTGGGTCTCTTTCAAATTGATTGATCAGATCATCGGCCTCCGCGCCAGCGACGAAGAGCAGGACCTCGGACTCGATTTCACGGAGCACTCCGGGGCCGCCTACCCGGACTTCATGACCGGAGATCAGAAGCTCTGAATCTCCGCTCCCCCGCAGCAGTCACCCGACAGCCCGCACATCACGGGTGTGCAGCCTGGAATTTCGGAAGCAATACAGCCGCCCGAAGGCGATACTTTTCCTCCCGGAAGGCGAAAAAAGGAGAGAGATTCAAAATATTTTTGGAAGGAATTTTTTTGTTAAAGGTTTCTATTGACGCCATGGGATCATTTACTAGAGCTGATTCGATGGCATCGCGTGGCTGAATGAACTCCCGCGATCCCAGGGGTCCTGAAACTTTTTTAAAAAAAGCCATTGACCTTTTTGCGCGTGCAAGTAGGTTGATCGTCCCGCTAGCGAAAAGGTTAGCAGGGAATTGATCTCCCGAGGGTGACCTCGAAACGCCGGTCCGGATAGCAAACGCTGCCGGAATAGCGCGTCACCAAACGGGTACGATATTTTGATAGTCTGATTCGAATTTCGCCGGTCATCGGCAAAATTCAGAACGCAAACACAAATAGACAATCAGCATATGCTGAATTGTGCGTTTCCGTCGGTTTTGTAATTTTAATTTGACGGCCCATTAATCAAGCCAAGTCTCACTTGGCAAATTATGGATAGTCAGAAAACTTTCCTCCGCTTAGCGGCGGAGGG
>JBGTAT010000126.1:0-4402 GCA_041749755.1 Terrimicrobiaceae bacterium
GCCACCCGAGCGGCCGCGGCCCGCCAACGCTCGTCGCCCGCGCCATCATCGCATGGCCGTCGCGGCCGAAGAGCAGCTTCCCGGAGGCGTACAGCAGCACGGTCGTCACCAGAAGCACCGCCACCAGAGCAAACGGAAACGGGTTCCCCCCAATATCCTTGATCCCGTAAAAAATTTGGACCGACGTCACGCGGTTGAACTCGAACATCAGCGGGACCCCGAGCTCGGTGAACGACCAGATAAAGATGATCGTCCCCCCGGCGAAGAGCCCGGGCATGATCAGCGGCAGCGTGATCTTCCGGAACTTCCGGAACCCGGTGCAGCCGAGGTTTTCCGCCGCCTCCTCCATCGCGGGATCCACGTTCGCCAGCGCGGCCAGGACGTTCAGGTACAGGATCGGGTAGAGGTGGAGCGCGTTCATGATGATCACCCCCCACAGCCGCCCCTCGCCCAGCCAATCGATCGGGTGCCCCGGATCCATCACCCGCAGCGACTCAAGGAGGGCGTTCAGCGCCCCCTCCTGCCCGAGAATCTGCTTCACCCCGATCGCCCCGACAAACGGGGGAAGGATCATCGGAACCAGGATCAGCCCGCCGAGCAACACCTTGCCGGGAAAAAGATACCGGTCGCTGATCACGGCCAGCGGGATCGCGATCACGGCGGTGAGCAGCGTGCTCCAAACCCCCATCTGAAGCGAGTTCCAGAGGCCTTCCAAATAAATCGGATTCCGGAAGACCTCCGCAAAATAGTCGGCGGTCAGCCGCCCGTCGGCCCCGACAAACGCCCCCCGCAAAGTCTCGAAGATCGGCCAAACAAAAAACAGCGCGAAGAATGTTGCGGTGAGCAGGAAGACGATTTTGGCGAGCGAGTTTGACATCAGATCATGCGGCGCACACACGCGGGAGAGCGTTCGGCTTGCGGCCGGTCATCGGCCCTCCTTCGCCAGGCGTTCGGCCTCGCGGTATTGGTTTCGAAAGTGCTCGCCAAGTTCCCTCGCCAGCCGGACCTCGTCGATCCGGTCCGCCGACGAAAGCGCCGGCTTGATCCGGTCGAGCGCCGCCCGGTAGTCGACGGCGGATACGTCGGAAAATTTCCGGTGTGCCTCGCGCGGGAACCCGGCTGCTGCGAGCGCCGCCCACGCGGCCGCCATCTCGTCGTGGGAATCCAGGCACATGACCCGGATGATAAAGCTCATCGTCTTGAAGAGCGGGGCCGTCCAACCCGAATGGTACGTAAAAAGCTTGGCTTCCTCGTAAGGGAAAACCTCGGGGTCGGATCGAAATTGCTGGAACCCGGGCGCATAAAGGTCCCGGCGGATCGGGAGCCTGCGGAGCGCATATTTTTCCGGCCCGCCCGGGGTACCGACCCGGAAATTCCACAGCTTCTGCCCCTCGGGCGAGAGGACGTAGGCGAGAAATTCTTCGGCAACCTCCCGGTTCGGCGCGCCGCGGAGGATGCCGATCGGATCGACCCCGACGGCCGACCCCCCGGCCGGGGTGAAATATTGGAGCCGGGAATCGCCGTCCCCGACCCGCACCGCCTCGCTCTGGAACCGTCCGTAAAAATCGATGCACATCCCGATCGCGGCATCGCCGAGCGAGACGTCGAGAGGAACCTTCCCCGCGGCATCGGTGAAGTACCTCGCATTGGCCCCGGCCGCCTGGATGATCTCGAGCCCCCGCTTCCATCCGACGGCCAGGATCGCCGGATCCTCGGACCCCGCCTCCCGCACCAGTTCCTGCATCTGCTGCTGGATCACCATCTCAAATGCCTTCGCCGCCGACCCGCTCTTCGTCGGATCCGCCAGCGCAACCTGCCGGAGCAGGCGCGGGTTGGTCAGGTCCCGCCAGCTCGCCGGAAGCTCGTCAACCCCAAGCCGCCGGAGCGATTCCGGATTGTAACAAATCCCAAACGATCCGAGACAGGCGCCGATCCACCTCGCTTCCGGGTCGTAAAATTTTTCGCCTGAAAGCTCCGGCGGAATCGAGCCCTCGCCGAACCAATCCGGATGCCGGGTCAGGATGTCGCTGGAAACCAGCCTGCCCGCCGCAGCCTGCTGCTCAAAGTCATACGCGCCCCCGCCAAAAAAAAGGTCGATCCCGATCCCGCGCTCCGAGCTCAAAAACGCGCGGCGGGCGGCCTGCGCCGGCGTGTCCAGCGATGCGGCCACGGCAGGCTTCACCCGCGGGTTGTCGAAGGCGGCCGCCACCTCCGGCGTCCACACGCGCCCGGCCAGCGTCCATTCACGCTCGAACGACGCATAAAATTCGCCGGCCAGGTACCGCGCGATCTCGCTCGTCCCGCCTGGAAGCCGCCAGTCGATCCGGACGGTCCGCCCGAATTTTGCACGGTAGTGGTCGGCAAACGCGCGGCTGAACTCGTACCGGATCGCCTCGTTATGCGGGGAGATGATGACGACCGAATCATCCGCCTTTGCCAGGAGGCTGTTCTTGGGCTTCAGAAGAAACGGAGCCGCCACGACGGCCGACATCGCCGCGAGCACGACCAGCATGCGGACTCCGGTGCCTCCCCGCCGGGGGCACATCTCCGAAAGTTGCAACCGGAGCGACAGTGCCCCAGGGAGCATGGGCGTCCCGCCCGCGTGGGCGTTGGTTTGGCAGCGAAAGCCAGTCTCCAAACAGGCGAGACGCCTGTTCTCCCTGCTATTGGCAACATTCGGAGATGCTCCTCCCCGCCGGGCCGGATCCTTGGTGATGTGCATGCGGTCTTTCATCCGAAATGGGCAGAGCTCCTTGTGATTTATCCGGGTTAGCGCCGAAGCACCACCACGTCGTCGGGCTGGACATGCGCAAAGAGCTCGCGGTCGGACGTCCGCGCAGACAGCCGAGGGTTCAGCTCAAAAATTTTCAGGTCCCCGCCGGCCGAGGCAAACCGGTACTGCGCGATCTCGCCCAGGTAAACAGCCTCGCCGATCCGCCCGCCGATCGAGTTCTTCGGAGCCGCCGCCTGACCGATCGTCCACGCCTCGGGCCGGACCGAAAGCGTCGCGTCCTCGCCCGCTTTCGGCAGCCAGTTCTCATCCCCGACCACCCCCTCAAAGACCCCCGCCGCGCCGGCATCCACCACCACCTTCCCGGCCGAAGCCGAGCGGACCTTGCCGGCCAAAAAGTTTGTCTCCCCGATAAAGTCGGCGACGACCTTCGACTTCGGACGCCGGTAGACCTGCTCCGGGGTTCCGGTCTGCGCGATTTGTCCGCCCTCGAGGATCGCCATCCGATCGGCGATTGAGAGCGCCTCCTTCTGGTCGTGGGTCACGTAGATCGCCGTGAGCCCGAACTCCTTGCAAACCCGCCGGATCTCCCCTCGCATCTCGAGCCGCAGCTTGGCGTCGAGGTTCGAAAGCGGCTCGTCCAAAAGCAGGCACCTCGGCCTGATCACCAGCGCCCGCGCCAGCGCCACCCGCTGCTGCTGCCCGCCCGAAAGCTGCCCGATCTTGCGGTCCGCATATGCGCCCATCTGCACCGACTCCAGCGCCGCCCCTACACGCTCCCGGAGCTCTGCCCCGCGCACCTTCCGCTCCTCCAGCCCAAACGCCACGTTTTTTTCGACCGTCATGTGCGGCCAGAGCGCATAGCTCTGGAACATCATCCCCGTGTTCCGCTTGTGCGGAGCCTGGCGCGTCACATCCTCCTGCCCGAATAAAATCCTCCCGGAATCCGGAATGTAAAACCCGGCCACGTTCCTCAGCAGCGTCGTCTTCCCGCACCCGCTCGGCCCCAATAAAAAAAAGAGCTCGCCCGGCTCGATCCGCAGATGGATCCCGCCCAGAGCGGTCGTCTCCCCAAACGTCTTCACCAGGTTCTCAATCGTAATGGAAATCATGCGTGCTCCCCCGCAGGCATAACCCGTCAACCGCCCCGGAGCAATCCCGCGCCACCGGTTTTTTCGCGGAAATGGGCGCACCAGCGCTGGAGGGACGACCTCCGTGTTGTCCGACTTTGTCTGCCGACCAGGCCAAAATGGGATAATGGAAGACCTTTGACGCGCAGATTCCAGACAAGCCAGGGTCCCCGGCAATTCTAGTCCGGGCTCACCACACGACCCGAACCAGACCGCTTGCGGAAATGTTCCTGTCGCGAGTCAGGAGCGGCAGTTCGTGGTGCAGCGCCGAGGCAACGATGATCCGGTCGAACGGGTCGCCGTGCGGAAGCTCCAGATCCATGGCCAGAGCGGCAATTTCTGAGGCGATCACCAATGGCGGGAAATTCCGCTGGATTCCGCGCAGGTATTCCCCGGTAGCAACCGACAGCCGGATCCGGCCTTTTTTCGCCAGCATCGCGATCTCCAGCAAAGTGATGTCTGCAATCACCGCCTCGCCGGTCTTGAGGGTTCGCAGCAGCTCCGCCGCCGAGGTGCCCAGTCGCGCGTCTCCCTCTGCCGC
>JBGTAT010000127.1:0-1863 GCA_041749755.1 Terrimicrobiaceae bacterium
CTGCGGGGAGCCGCCGCCGCCCTTCACCCAGCGGATGCAGGCCCAGGTGATCCGGGCTCAGGTTGCCATGGGGGCGCTCCCGGTTTACGCCCACCCCACGAGCTGGTGGTGGCAGGACGGGCAGCACGTCACCAACATCGCATCGACCCTGGTCCCCGACATCCTCACCGGCCAGGCGGCCGGATGCCTCGTCGTGATGGGATACGAAGCCAACCACCGCCACTATCAGGAGCTTTGGTTTCACCTCCTCAACAAGGGATACTTCATGACCGGCGTGGCGGAGACCGACGCCTGCCTCGACATGGTTCCCTTCGAGCGGGCGGTCTTTCAGAACATGGCGTCCGTGACAGATTTCAGCACGCGCGGGATCCAGGCCGAGCTGATTGCCGGCCGGAACGTGATGACCACCGGCCCCGGGCTCGGGCTGGCCTGCGGCGAATACGGGCCCGGAGACGTCTGCCCGGAGGCCGGCGGCCTGGTGAATCTCGTCTGTGCCAACATCTGCCCCGCACACACCTACCGCCTCTCCATCATCCATGGCGGCAGCGTGGTCAGGGACTGGGAAATCCGGGGCCACTCCCGGTTTTGCGCCACCCATGTCCATGAGGGAGAGGGCTGGATCGTCGCCCGGCTCGTCAACGAAAGCCTCCCGTATGACGCCGCCCTGACCAATCCGGTTTTTTTCCGGCGCGCGCCCGAACGCGTGACCGGACGCCCGCTTCCGGAGAGGGAGATCCCCTGGTGGAAATTTCCGGGTGCCCTGGAGCGAAGTTACTATCTTGCCAAAGGCGATTGGCTGCGCGATTTTCCGGGTCGGGAGCCGGGTGAAGTCCCCAGCGAGGCCTTCCGTTGGGACGACTGGACCACACTGCTCTCGAACCAACCCGACCTGCCATGACCCCGCTGCCCTCCGCACTTCCGGCATCGCGCCGGCCGCTCCTGCGGGGTGCCTTTACCCTCATCGAGCTGCTCGTGGTGATCGCCATCCTTGCGATTCTGGCCGGGCTTACCGCCTCGGTGGGCCCCTCGCTCGTCGGCGCGTCCGGGATGAGCGGTTCCCTCTCTGCGGTTTCCAGCGCCGTCTCGCTGGCGCGATCGGAGGCGATCCGCTCGCGCAAGCAGACGTATTTTGCCCTCGCGCCGGAGTCGCCGGCCGACGGGCGCAGTTTTCTCGCCTATGCGATCCTGCGGCGGGATGACACAAACCTGACCTACGCCCAGCCGTGGAAAAAGCTTCCGACCGGCGTCTTGTTCCGCCCCGACGCGACGACGAACCCGCTCCCGGTGGTCGAGCTTCCCGATCACCAAAGCGGCGGGGCGCTCCGGGAAATGCGCGTGATCAGCTTCGTCTCCGACGGCTCGCTTGAGGAGGACCTCCATCCCTCGAAGCCCCGGCTCCCCCTCCAGGCCGGGAGCCGGGCAGCGGCGTCCGATCCGCCGCTCTATCGCGGGGCCTACCTCACCAACGAAATCGTTGTCGAGCGCATGAGCGGCAAAGTGAACGTCGAGCGTGCGGGGGATTCCGGGCCATGAGCGGCGCACGTTCCGCCGGGCGCCGGGGGTTCTCCCTCGTCGAGATTGTGATGGCTCTGGGGCTGGTGAGCTTTTCGATGCTGGCCATTTTCGCGATGCTGGCGCACGGCCACAAGACGAGCCGGGAGTCCCGCCTGGAGAGTGTCGCCGCGCTGCTTTCGGGCAAGGCGATCAGCGCCCTCCGCTCTGCGGATAACTGGGAGACGCCCCGGTTCCCGGAATACACCGGCCCCCGCACGCTCACCCAGATCGCGCAGGGCAGCCCGGTGACCCTCACCAACTACTACGACGGCGACCTGGAGCGGCTCGCGGAGTCCGGCGACCCCTCGC
>JBGTAT010000128.1:0-3235 GCA_041749755.1 Terrimicrobiaceae bacterium
GTCTTTGTCCTGCTGCTTGGCTCCCTTGCCGGCGTGCCGGCCGCCGCAGCGGTCGCCGCATCGCTCACCGGCTACACGATGTCCGCGATCTGGGGCGTGCCCGGGGCGTTCCTCTGGCTGATCCGTAAGAACCATCTATGAGCCCCGCCGCCCTGCGCGCCTCGGAGTGCTTCCGATCCTCAAAATTTCTCCACGGCTACTCGAGGGGAAAAACCCGCTGGGATCCGGCTTATCCCGCAGTGGCCTCCACTCTCGGCGCCTCCAGCCTTCCGATCCTGGACATCGGTTGCGGCATCGGGCTCCTCGCCGCCTTTCTTCGTGAGTCCGGCCTCACCTTGCCAATCACCGGCATCGAACCCGACGCGGAAAAGGTTTCCCTGGCCACCGACCTCGTCGCCTCCCGCTATCCCGCGCTGGACTTCGTCGTCGGCGATGCCCGCGCTCTCCCCGCCTTCTCCGGAAACCTCGTGCTCCTGGACATCCTCCACTACATGGCCCCCCCGGAGCAGCAGCAGGTCCTTCAGGCCGTCGCCTCCCGCATCGCCCCCGGCGGATGCGCCCTCATCCGCACCACCTTCCGCGACCGCTCCTGGCGCTACTTCGCCACCCTTGTTGAGGAAGCCGTCGTCCGATCCACCGGCTGGATCCGGGGAGGACGCTGCCACTTCCCCTCCCGCGCCGAAGTCGAAGCCGCCTTCCCAGAAAAAATCTTCCGCGTCCAGACCCGCCCGCTCTGGGGAAAAACCCCGTTCAACAGCCACCTCGTCGAAATACGCAGGCCCCTCACAGAATAATTGTGCGGCCGCACAAAGAATCTGTGGCGTTGGGCGAGTCTCGTTCGCCGGGAGGGAGCGTTTTTTTGCCTTCAGGCGTCGAAGAACGTATCGTCGTGCGAGTATGGGGGGGCACAGCAGCAGAGGAATCGGAGGGGGATCTCTGCGGTGATTTGATGGCGGGCTCCCGGGGGGATGAGGATCGCGTCGTCCGGGTTGACTTCGCGGGACTGGCCGTCGATTTCCATGGTTCCGCGGCCTTCGAGGATGAAATAAATTTCCTCGCTGGCGCGGTGGTAGTGGCGCTGGGTGGCGGATCCGGCCGGCAGGGAGGCCTCGGCGAGGCTCTGCAACTTGACCGGAGCGTTCGTCCGGTCGAGGATACTGCGAATCTGAGAGCCATCGGCAGTCGTAAATGGTTTTTGGCTGGATAGGTTCTGAACAATCATTGAGATTCTCCACGATATGAAATTTTTTGAGGGTTGCACAGCGTTGATCACGGGGGCCTCCTCGGGGCTCGGGGCGGAATTTTCCCGCCAGTTGGCCCCCTATGCGCGGGGGGTGGTGCTGGTGGCGAGGCGCCGGGAGCGCCTGGAGGACCTGGCGGCTGAGTTGCGCGGGATTCATCCGGGCCTGGAGGTGCGGACCTACGGGGCCGACCTGGCGGACGAGTCGCAGCGGGTCGGACTGGCGCAGTGGCTGGATGGCGAGGGCTTGGGGATCGATTTTTTGATCAATAATGCCGGGGTTGGGGATCATGGCGACTTTACGGCCGGGGAATGGAGCCGGGTGAAGGCGATGCTGGATGTGAACATCTCTGCCCTGACGCATCTGACCCATCTCCTGCTCCCCTCGATGGTCCGCTCCGGGCGGGCCGCCGTGCTTAACGTAAGCAGCGTCGCCAGCTTTTTCCCGCTTCCCCACATGGCGGTTTATTCGGCCACGAAGGCGTATGTAACCAGCTTTTCAGAGGCCCTTGCGATCGAGTTGCGTCCGCACGGGATCACGGTCACCGCGCTCTGCCCCGGCCCGGTGCCCACAGAGTTTTTCGACGTTGCGACCCGCGAGGGCGAAGGGTCGGCGGCCGACCACTTCAAGACGTTCCCCGCATTTACCGTCAGCCCGCAGGAGGCGGTCGAGGCCGGGCTTCGGGCGGTGGCCCACAGCCGGGCGAGGGTGATTCCTGGGCCGCTGTTGGCGATCTCCGTCGGGGTTGCCCTGATGATCCCGTTTTTCTTCGTCCGCCGGATCCTAACCTGGAAAGCCGATTCGATCTGAACCCATGACCACTGTCCAACCGATGACCTTCGCGCAGGCTTTCGAGCTGATCAACCCACATCTCTACACGGTCGAGGAGAGGATCCGCGCCCAGGCAAAATCCTTTGATCCGGCTGTCGAGGGGTATGTCTCCTACGTCTGCGGGGCCGGGGGGAAGAGGCTTCGACCGGCTCTCGCGCTGCTCTCGGCGGGGGCGACCGGAAAAATTTCTGCGAGCCACGTCGACCTGGCGGTGATCCTCGAGCTCATCCACATCGCGACGCTCGTGCATGATGACATCATGGACGGCGCCGAACTGCGCCGGGACCAGCCGTCGGCGAATGCGAAGTGGGGGAATGCCATCACCGTCCTTCTGGGCGACTGCCTTTTTGCGCATGCGCTGCGGCTGTCGACCGGGTTCAGCAACAGCGACATCTGCCGCCGGATCGCCGATGCGGCCGCGGAGGTTTGTTCGGGCGAGATCATCCAGACCCAGCGCCGGTTCGACCTCAAGCTCTCGACGGCCGATTACTACCGGATCATCGAGATGAAGACGGCGGCCCTCTTCTCGGCGGCCTGCGAGCTCGGGGCATTCATCAGCGAGGCCAGCCCGCTCGTGATCAGCGGGCTCAAGACATTTGGAACGAAGCTCGGCGTGGCCTACCAGATTTACGACGACATCCTGGATCTCGCAGGGAACGAGGAGGAGACCGGCAAAACCCTTGGCACCGACCTGCGCAAAGGCAAGTTCACGCTCCCGGTGCTCCTGCTCCTCCAGTCGGGTAAGGATCTCGGCACAATCCGCGAGCTTCTTCTTAAGGAGGACGACGTGGACGCCGAGCTGCTGGCCGGGATGCTGGGCAGCGCGGGGGCCATCGCGTCTGCGAAGGGCGTTGCCTTCCGCCTGATCGAGGAGTCCCTCGCCGAGCTGGCCCCGATCCAGGACAACAAATACGCCCGCGGGCTCCGGGCGATCGCCGAACATCTGCGCACGCTCCTGGACAGGATCTAGCCCCTAGCCGTGGAGACGACCCGCATCCTGGAAATGCCGCCCTCGGACCGCCCGAGGGAAAAGGCGGACAAGCATGGGATCGAAGCCCTGACCGATGCCGAGCTGCTCGCAATTTTTATCCGGACCGGACGGCCCGGGCGGAACGCGCTGGACATCGCCGGCGAGCTTCTCGCCCGCAGCGGCGGGCTTGTGG
>JBGTAT010000129.1:0-2595 GCA_041749755.1 Terrimicrobiaceae bacterium
GGCCAGTGCTGGGCGACCGCCAGCCAGCCCGAGTGGTCGAACGGGTCGAAGGTCAGCAGCCGGAGCTCGCCACCCTCGACCGCCGACTCCGGGAGAACCGTCTGCCCGAGCGCGAGCCGCGCAGGGAATCGCTCGCGGACGTTTTCAATCGTCTGAATTTCGCTTTCCTCCCGCCACGGGAGCTCGAGCAAATCGGCGAGGGCCTTGAGAAATTCGGGCTCGCGCACGAGCTGGGCATCAAGGAGCGCGGCCACGAGCGAGCGCTGGGAAAAGGCGGCCCGCTTGAGAACCTCGCGGCATTTTTCCGTCTCATGGCATCCGGTCTCCTTCGCGATCCCGGTGAGGTCCTCGATCAGATTGACCATGGGTCAGTTTCTCGGCCGCGGGGTGGGGGTCGGCTTCGGTTTCCAGGGGTCCGGCTGGTGGACCTGCTCGGCGATGGGGGCGGTCATCCGCTGCGAGTCCTGCCCGAGCGGGGTGCGGTCGCCCTCGTACGCGCTCGCCTTCATCATCTCGTTGTTGTCGTCGACCACGACCGGCTGGATCATGACGATGAGCTCGCGCTTGGCGATCTTGTTTGCGGTGCGGCCGCCGAGCAGGGAGCCGATGATCGGGACCCGCGCCAGGTAGGGGACGCCGGCCTGGCTGTTGTCCTTATCCTCGGTGATCAGGCCGCCCAGAACGATCGTCGAGCCGTTCGGGACGCGCACGCTGGTCGTGATTTCCTGCGTGGCGATGAGCGGGGCCTCGGTGCCGGCAATCTGCTGGAAACCCAGGAGCTTGTCGTTCGTCTGCGCGATCACCAGGTTGACCTCGCGGTCGGAGTTGATCAGCGGGATGACCTCGAGCTTGAGGACGACGTCCTGGTACTGGATATTTGCCGTGACGGCCGTGCCGTTGTTGTTGACTCCGCCGCCGGTGGCCGTCGTGAGGGTGGATGAGGGCACCGGGACGCGCTCGCCGGAGAGGATCGTCGCCTTGCGGTTGTTGGTGGTGTAGATAACCGGGCGGGAGAGCGTGCGGAACCGGCCGGTTTCCTCCAAGAACCGCGCGTAAACATCGACAGAGTCGGCGATCGTGCCAAAGACGGTGAGCCCGGAAAGCGACTGGAGGCCGTTGGAGATGGCCGCCGGATTTGCGATCGAAGAGGCGAGGGGGAGCGTCGAATTGCCGCCGACGCCAGGGAACAGGAGCGGGTTCAGGACCGCGGCGGCAATGCCGTTGCCGCTCGCTCCCTGATAGCGGATCAGGTAGTTGACGCCGTAGGTCGTATCGTCGGTCACGCGCAGCTGGCCGATCACGACAGCCAAGTAGACCTGCTTGGGCCGCTGGTCGAGGAGCTCGAGGATCTGCGCGGCGCGCTGCTTGCTCTCCGGCGGCCCGAAGACGATGATGCTGTTCGAGCTGTTGTCCCCGATGAGCTTGATCTCGCCGAGTGTGATCGATTGCGGAGCCGCCTGGGCCGCCTCGTCGGAAAGCCGATCCGGCTTGCTGAGCCCGCTGGTCCCGCTGCCACCGGAACCCCCCGAAGACGATCCCGACGGGTTATTATTGTTGTTTGCGAATGGGTTTGACGGCGTCGGCTGCGCATTCGCCCCGCCGCCCTGCTGCTCGGTATCCGGGTCGGAGAGCATGTCCGAGATGACCGGGAAGACGTCGTTGACCGGCACATAATTCAGGACCCGCACATACGGCTGCTCGAAGCTTCCCGCCGCATCGAGCTGGGAGATCACATCCCGCACGTACCGATAGTTTTCCTGCCGGGTCACGACCAGGATCCGGTTCGTCCGCTTGTCCGCCAGGAATTTTGCCTTCCCCGTGATCAGGCGGTTTTCGTAGCGCGCTCCACCGCCGGCGGCGGACGGCTGCCCATCCGGCGAAGGCGGGGCGGCCTGGACGTTTGCCGGGGTGCCGGATTTTGCCTGCGGGTCGTCCTTCCCGAACATCTCGTCGAGGATCTCGACGATCCGCTCGGCATTCGCGCGCTGGAGCGGCACAAATTCCGTCACGACCTGGGCCGGCTCGACATCGATGAGCGAGAGCACCGAGAGGGCCTTGCGGATGATGGGCGTTTTGTCCGTGATGATGACGGCATTTGTATTCGGGACGGCGGCGATCGAGCCGAATGCGTTCCGCTGGACGACCTGATCGAGCACGGTGATCGCCTCCTCCGGCGAAACGAACGAGAGAGGCAGGTAGAAGCTGACGACCCGGTCGCCATCGGAAGGGAGCGCCGCACTTTCGATGTAGAGCGGAAGGCCCTCGGTGCGCGGCGCGCGGCTCGGGCCCAGAATCTTGATCGTCTGGCCGTCCACCGGCACGAGGCTGTAGCCGTTCAGCAGGAGCGAGCTCTCGATAAGCCGGATCGCCTCGGTCCGGGGGATCCGCTCGGCGACCATGATCGACAGCTCCGGGCCCGCCAGGTTCGAGTCCCGGATTAAAGTTTTTCCGGTCAGCTTTTCATACATCGACAGCACATCAAAAACCGACGCGCGGGGGAAATTCAGCTCGACGCCTTCGCCACCGGGTAGGGGCGCTGCGGGGGAGGCGGGCACTGCGGGGAGGGCTGGCTGCTGCACGGGGACTGCCGCAGTC
>JBGTAT010000130.1:0-2593 GCA_041749755.1 Terrimicrobiaceae bacterium
TTCATCGAGCCCGCCACGGATCGCAAGATAGGCGCGCAGCCCGGGGCCTTTGGCCTCCCGCAGGCGCAGGGTCTCGCCGGGGTTCGCAAGAAATGGTTTTCCGAGCGGCACGGGCGCGCCCGCGATTTCGGCACCCATATCGGCCCCGGTGAGGCAGAGCCAGACGGGCTGCTGGAACTTCAGCGTTGCCCCGCGCACGGTCATCTCCAGGCCCGCGCAGCCGGACGGATTTCCCAAAAGCTGGTTCGCGAGCCGGAAGCTGCGGTCATCGAACGGCCCGGATGGCGGTACTCCGACGTGCCAGTACCCTGTCCGTCCGGGCCAGTCGACCACGAGGGTCTCAATCCCGCCGTCGAGAACGTCGATGACGGCCGGTTGGAAAACAAACGTGTTCAGGTAGCCGGTCGTCACGCCACCGGCCTGGAATGCGGCCGAGGCGACGATCTGGCGGAGGTATTCCAAATTGGTTTCGACGCCATAGACGTCGGATTCTGCGAGGCCGCGGCGCAGATTCTCCAGTGCCTCGGCCCGATCCGCGCCCCGCGCGATGACCTTTGCAATCAGCGGATCGTAAAACCCGGAGACCTCTGTGCCGTTTTCCACCCATGTCTCGACGCGCAAGGAGTCCGGGAACCGGACGTGCGTGATCGTCCCGGTGCTCGGCTGGAAATTTCTTGCCGGCATCTCCGAGTAGATCCGGGCCTCGATCGCCGCGCCGGAACTCGCTCCGGAAAACCCGTCGAGAAAGCTGGCGTCGCCAAGCGCGAGACGGAGCATCCATTCCACGAGATCTACCCCGAAGACTTCCTCCGTCACCCCGTGCTCGACCTGCAGACGGGTGTTCACCTCTAAAAAATAGATTTCCTGCGTGGCGGCATCGCAGAGGAATTCGACCGTCCCGGCCGAGCGGTAGCTAACGGCCCGCCCAAGCGTGACCGCCGCCTCGGCGAGCGCCTTGCGAACTTCGGGAAGGAGTCCGGGGGCCGGTGTCTCCTCAAGCACCTTCTGATTCCTCCGCTGCGCCGAGCAATCCCGCTCGCCGAGCGCCACCACCCGGCCGGTCCCGTCCCCGAAAATCTGGACCTCAACATGCCGGGCCGCTTCCACAAATTTTTCGAGAAACATCCCGCCGTCGCGGAAGTTCGCCTCGCCGAGCCTGCGCACGCTCTCGTAGGCGCCTCGCACATCGGCCTCATGCCGGCAGACCTGCATCCCGATCCCGCCGCCACCGGCCGTGCTCTTGAGCATCACCGGGAACCCGATCGCCTCTGCAGCAGCAACCGCCTCCTCGACACTCTCGAGCAGGTCGGTCCCGGGAAGAAGCGGAACCCCGCACGCCTTCGCCACCTCGCGGGCCGTGTTCTTGAGACCGAACTTCCGGATCTGCTCGGCCGTCGGTCCCGCAAAGGCAACCCCCTCGCGCTCGCACGCCTCGGCAAATGCGGGGTTCTCGCTCAGAAACCCGTATCCAGGGTGGATCACGGATGCCCCGGAATTCTTCGCGGCATTCAGGATCTTCGAGGCATCAAGGTAGCTTGCCGACGGGGCCGAGGCACCGAGCGCGAACGCTTCGTCGGCCTGTTGGACATGCAGGGAATCCGCGTCGGCTTCGGAAAAAACCGCCACCGACGACCAGCCGAGCTTCTTGATCGTCCGCTCGATCCGGCACGCAATCGCCCCCCGGTTGGCAATGAGGATCTTGTTCATCGATTGATCGGAATATATTGGCGCGCGCTCATGCCACACGAGAATCTCTTAAGCCCCAACGGGGCTTGATCCCTTAGCCCAGGGCAAGCGCCAGCGCCGCCCTGGGTTTTAAAAAAAATGCGTCCCTGCCCTGTCAGGGCAGCATCCCCCGACTCTCCTCCATGATCGCTATTCATCCCAGACGACGACCTCGATCGGGGTCGGGTTGTAGGCATTGCACGGGTTGTTCAGCTGCGGGCAATTCGAGATCAGGCAGTACACGTTCATGTCCGCCCGCATCTCAACATACTTCCCGGGCTCGGAAACCCCGTCCTCAAATTTGAGCGAGCCCCCGGCCGTGACCGGCACGTTCATGAAGAAGTTGATGTTGTGCGCGAGGTCTCGCTTCGTGAGCGGGAGCCCGCTGAGCGCCATCTGCAGAAGAAACGTGTCCCGGCAGTTGTGCATGAACCGCTTTTCCAGCGCGTAGCGGACCATGTTGCTCTCCGCCGCGCAGGCGCCTCCGATCGTATCGTGGCGGCCGCAGGTGTCGGCCGTGATCGTGAGCATCGGGCGGCAAAGGTTCGACATCAGGCGCGTGCCGGTCGTGAGGTAGAGCGCCCCTTGCTCGCGGATCGTATCCTGCGCGCTGTAGCGCTCCTTCAGATCGTCCGCATGAAAAAAGAACGTGTCGGCCGCCTGGTTCCCCTCGAGGTCGACGATCCGGAGCGTCTGCCCGCAGCGGATCTGGTGGATCCAGCCGTCGCCGGCCGGGATCACGTGCGACAGGACCGCCGCCGCCTTGTCCCGCCCGCTCTCTTGGTAGTTTAGCGTGCTCATAGGAGATCGCGCTCGGACAGCGCCAGCGCGCGCGCACACTCAGGCCGGAACAGCCGGCAGGCGTCGT
>JBGTAT010000131.1:0-5397 GCA_041749755.1 Terrimicrobiaceae bacterium
GCCGATCTGGACGGTGACCGGACCCGCGACGCCCGCCTGCTTGAGCCAGACATCGCAGCGGTATTTCTTGCCCGGCTCGAAGTTCAGCTCCCGGCCCTCGAAGCGCAGAAATGGTTGCTCGATCCCGCCCGGCTTTTTTCCGGAATCGGGAATGGTGATTTTCATGGAGGCCGTGCTGCCGCCCTCGGGGCAGAAGGTCGAGGAGTCGAGCGCCCAGATCGCGCCGGAATCCTTGATGGGGGGGAGGCTACCGAAGCGCTGGCGCTCGAAGTTGGCAGGACGTTCGGGGTTCAAGCCCTCCGGCACGTCATCCCGAACCATGGTCAGCACATAGAGGTCGCCCTTCTGCACCGGCTCCCCGGACGACTCCATCGTGATTTTTTGCTCGGTGTCTTTGAGCCCGTCGAACTGCTTCACGCGGTCCTTGCGCAGAAGCTTCAAGGAGGAATCTGTCGGGCGGTAGATCCGGATTTCCGCTCCATTCCAGAACCCCATGCCCATCGTGGACCAGAACCCGGAGCCAGGGCTCGTTGGATTGGGCTTTTCGCTGACGGGTTGACCGGACTGATCCAGCAGGAAGTCTGCTCCGCCTCCGGTCGCAATCCCGTTGTGACGGAAAACAATTGGTTCGCACGAGGCGTATTTGTTCCAGCAATTGTTATTGAGTTCGGACCAGGGGGAAAACGATTTGAACTCGAAGTTTGTTCCGAAGTTGGCGGGCTTCTCGATGGCGACCTCATTCGTCACCCGGTATTCGTCGGCTGCTTGGGTGGCGGAGAGGAACAGGGCGAAGGAGAGACTGGCGGTGAGTATTCTGGTTTTCATCTGGTGGGTGTGTTGTGTTGAAATTGCTTCCGATAGGCGCCTGGAGATGATTCAAACCGCTTTTTAAACTCCACGCTGAGGCGAGCGGCAGTGCCAAATCCGGTGTCCCCGGCAACGACCTCCAATGTCTGGTTTGTGTTGATGAGGAGGCTTGCCGCCTTCTCCAGCCGGACCCTAAGAATTTCCTCGTGAGGGGAGCGGTTCATGAGCGTGCGGAATTTCCGTTCAAGCACGCGGCGCCCCATAGGAACATGCTTCAGAATATCGGGGGTCCCGATCCCTTCGCAGGCGTGCGCTCGAATATACCGCAGAGCCTCTGCGATGCTCCGGTCCGAGACGGCCAACACGTCGCTCGAGCGCCTCACGGTCACGCCAAGTGGCGCGAGCAGAATAGTTTTTTCCGGCGACTTTCCACCGGCCATCATCCGGTTAAGAATCGCCCCCGCTTCGAAGCCAATTTGCTCCCATGGCACCGCTACGCTGGAAAGTGCGATTGGCAGATCCAGGCAAAACTCCGGCATATCCCCTACGCCGACGATTGCGATCTGCTCCGGCACTGGGACGCTCAGGTGCAGGCATGTCCTCAGCACCCTCGCGGCCATCATGTCCCCACTCGCAAAGACTGCGCATGGCTTGGGGAGGGATGAGACCCAGCGGTGCAACCCCTCGTCGTCCGGTTCGATCAGTGTCCCCCGGATGCGCGGGCATGGCGGGTATTCGGCTTTAGGGTCAAAAACTTGGACTGTCTTGCCTTCGAGCGAGTTGATGTAACCGCCCAACCGGTGGTCGAGATTGGGATCTTCGCCCGGAAACCCGATGCACGCAAAATTGGCAAGTCCGAGGGAGGAGAGATGCTCGGCGGCGAGGCGGCCAATCGCATAATGGTCGCAGCCAATCTGTGCGCCCCCCTCGTAGCGGCGGCCTCCATGGACATTCACAATCGGGGTCCGGAGCGCCCTGGCGCGCTTCATGAGGTCAGGGCGGCCCAGCATGCCGATCGTTCCGTGTGGCTTCCAAGCCTTGGCATACGAAAACCCCTCGTCGTTTCGCTCGTAGGTGATCGTGTCCCAGAGCATCGGAGGACCCGAAAACCGGGATATGCCAGAGCGCAAAGCCCAGGCGAATTTCGGAACGAGCAGCGCGACGCGGTGGGGAGCCAACGGTTTCATAAGTCGGGAGTGATCTTAAAAGAATCTGACCAGAATTGCTTCACCGAAGTCATGGGACAAGACCCAGCATGTGCCGAATCGCATTTTCGGGGGGGATCGCCCAGAGTGTTGGGCATGGAAGTTTCCCCGCAGAATGTTTTCCTGACAGTACTATTTGCCATGGCCGTGGTGATGCCAACCGTCGCTCAGGCGGAGAAGGAGGCGCCGACGGTGATCGAGATGACCGGTACGGTCAAGGTGCATGCCGTGAAGCGGTTCGGGATCAACATGGGGAGCGATTCCTACTATATGGGGGCGATGATGAAGAAGCGTGCCGTGCGCAATTTCGAGGGCACGAGCTACCGCCAGTCCCATGCGGGTCCGCCTGCGGGCCTGGAGGCGGAGGGATTTTTTTCCTTCGCGCAGGTTTCGGAAAAGCGCGGATGGCGGAAGCTGCTCGAAGGAGCCGACGCCACGATCCTCAGCGGTCCAATGAAGGGGACGAAGGTAAAAATCAAGGAGGTCATCGACAAGGAGGGCGAGCAATACGGGAAGAAGGCGCTGATGACGTATTTTGTCTTTGATCGGAAGCTTGAGATTCCGCCGGAGCAATTGAAGGTGTCCTCGCAGGGTCTGCTCATCGAGAAGCCGATGTTGGAGGAGGGGGCCGTCGGGCCGGTCGGGACCTACTGGGCTTCGGATAACATCTCGGCTGCGCCGGGTGACGTGCCGCCGGATTCGTTCGGCAGCACGGCCCTCCTGCTGGATGCGACCCGGGCGCAGCAGAAGCCGCAGGCCGGGGCCCTGGAAGCCTTCCTGCGCCTGCCGACAAGCTACCAGAGGTTTTGGAACGCCAACGGGACATGGAACGTGAATTTCTGGGCAAAATCTCCGGGCGGGCCAGGTCAGCTTGTGGTGAAGACCGATGGCATGGGCGCTGACGAAACGGTGGAGATTTCGGGGGACTGGGAAAAGTATGAGCTGCAAATCCCGGTGGACAAGGTCCCCGAGCCAGCGGACGCCAAGCAGAACCCGCACCTCACGTTCACGCTTCTCGCAAAAGAGGGCAAAGTCCTCGTCGATGACATTGAGGTTTGGAAGGATGGAGACACGAACCCGACCCCTTTTCTCGACGATTACGTGAACCTCCTCAAAGAGCTGAACCCGGGGATCCTCCGCAGGCTCACCATGGGCGGCAGCACGATGGAAAATTTCCTGAAGCCCGCAATCCGGGCATTCGCTTTCCAGAACAACCTGTTCGCGGATCCGGGCACCTATGGGAACGGTCCGGAGCGGCTTTCGTTCGGACTATATGAGGGGCTCTCGCTCTGCGAGAACCTTGGCTCGGAGGCCTGGTTTTGCGTGCCAGGCACGCTCCGCACGGAGGAGATGGATATCCTGATGGAGTTCCTCGGTGGTCCGGTCGAAACACCTGGCGGGAAGCTCCGCGCCGAACTCGGCCATCCGGCTCCATGGACAGAATCCGTCAAGGAGATCCACATCGAAATCGGAAACGAGGCGTGGAATACGGCGCTCGGGTTTCTGGTGGGCGGATACAACGGGCCGGACTACTGGCAGGACCTCTTCGCACGCGGGAAGGCCTCTCCCCACTACAAGACGAATATCGTGTTTCACGCCGCGGGGCAGAATGTCAACGCCGGCATGAGCCGGAGAATTATCAAAGAAACGCCCGCCGCCGACCGCTACGCCGTCGCCGTCTATATGGTTCACGGGCTCGATCCCGAGGACATGCCCGACATCGACACCGAGGACAAGATGTTCCGCTGGCTCTTCGCCCAGCCGCTGCAGACGATCCTTGCCAAAGGGATCCCCGAGCAGATGGCCGTGAGCAGGGAGACGGGGGTCGAGTTCTCGCAGTATGAGGTCAATCACCACATCACTGGCGGCAAGGCACCGGTGGAGCCCCGCAACACGATGGTGGCCTCCATCGGCGGTGCCGTGAGCATCACCAACGCAATGCTGCTCATGCTCCGCGAATGCGGCATCCGCTCGCAGTGCTTCTTCACCCTGCAGCAGCTCACCTACGATGCCCATGGCGTCGGGCCGGTCCGGCTCTGGGGAGCCAACCTCAGCCAGCGTTCTGGCATGGTTCGCTACCGTCCGACCGGATTGGCACAGATCCTGGCCAATAAAGTCCTCGGCGGGGATCTCGTCGAGACGGTCCAGTCGGGGGCCGCCCCGACGTTCGAGGCGACCGGGCGATTCCCCGGCGCAAAGACGAAGGACGAGCACATCACCGTCGAGCATCCGGCGATCTGGAGCTACGGGTTTGTGGATGGGACCCGCCGCGCACTGATCCTTGTCAACCTCGACACGCAGGCCTCCCGCCCGGTCGAGCTGAAATTCCCCGGCGCGGTCGTCCCCGGCTCGGCGAAACAATGGGTGCTTTCCTCTTCAAAGATCACGGACAACAACGAATTCGAAGTCGGTGAACCCCAAGTCGCCCTCCGCGAAGAACAGCTCCCCGACCTTGCCAGCGGAAAGAATCTCGTCCTCGAACCCTTCTCGATTCGCGCCATCCAATGGGAATCACAATAACCGCCATTCACGTCCCTCGCCCATGAAAAGCCTCGCGCTCGTCATCTCGATTTGCCTTGCATACCCACTCCTCAGGGCTCAGACGCCGTCCGACGGCAAGGAGTGGGCGAATGCGGGGGGGAAATTTGATGCGGACAAGGTGCTCAAAGATCTTCCGCAGGGTTACCGATTCGAGCATGCGATGGTCCCGATGCGCGACGGCGTCGGCCTGGCCACGACGGTGTTTCTTCCGCCCGGTGACGGCCCGTGGTCGGCGATCCTCATCCGCACCCCCTACGAGCGCAATGGCGGCGCAAAATATTTCAAGAGCCTCTGCGCGAAGGGTGCCTACGCGTGTGTGATCCAGGACCCGCGAGGAGATGGCGACTCGCAGGGCAAGCCGCTGGCCGACCCTGTCAACAGCGAGAACGAGATTTTCGACAGTTACGATACGATCGATTGGATTGTGAAGCAACTGTGGAGCAACGGCCGCGTGGGCATGACAGGAGGCAGCGGCAACGGCATGGCCGCCGCCATGGCCTACCTCTCGAAGCATCCGAATCTTGTTGTTGTCGAACCCGCGAACTCATCCGGCAACACCGCCCTCTACTGGGGATTCGAGAATGGCGTCCGCCGCAAGCTCTACGAATGGCTTAACCAGCGGAACCTCAAGGTCTCCGAATGGCCGAAGCCGACGATCTACCATTACGATCTCGCGAACTGGAACAAGCTCCTGGACGAAGCAGCGAAGGATAACAAAACCGTCTATCTCGGGTCCGACGGATGGTTCAACATCTTCGGCGACTCGGCGGTGGACTTCTTTGAAAAGTTCGGGCCGACCGGAAAAGTCTTCATCACGGTGAACCCCTCGACCCACGGCAACCAA
>JBGTAT010000132.1:0-3425 GCA_041749755.1 Terrimicrobiaceae bacterium
GCGCCGCCAGGGCGGCGGCACCTGCCGGGCCGCAAAAAACAGGATGAGGATGAATACGAACCACGGCCAAGCCGAGAAGACCGCCCGTGCGGCACCGGCTGCGACCCAGCCAAACAGGCGCGCTGTCAGCGCCCAGACGGCATCAGTTCCTCCCGCACCCAGGTTCCCTGCCCCGACGTGCCGAACGGTTCCGGCCAGGTCGAACATTTCCGGCACGGCTTGGCAGATTGTCACCACCAAGGCGGCCAGCAGGGTCGGGAGAAAGTTTTTCACGTGGAGGATTATCGTTTGCGTGGGGGTCGGGCTGGAATATGGTCTGCTCATGCCCGCCCGTGCAACCGTATTGATGCTCGCCATGATGTCCTTCTTTTCTCCCCGCCTTAGCGCCCTCGAAGTTGGCTCCCCGGCCCCTGAGGCGGTGGCGGTTGACCAGGATGGAAAAACCGTCACCTTCGCCGACATCTATGCGAAGGGGACGACGCTCGTCTATTTTTACCCGAAGGCCGACACTCCGGGGTGCACCGCACAGGCTTGCTCGCTCAGGGATTCCTTCGCCTCCCTCACTGGAAAAAACCTTCAGATCCTCGGGGTCAGCAGGGATACGCCGGAGGCGCAGAAGAAGTTCCGCGAAAAATATCAGATCCCGTTTTCCCTGATTGCCGACAAGGACGGGAAGGTCGCCGAGGCCTTCGGGGTCGGGGGGATCCTGGGCCTGCCGGTGAGCAAGCGCCAGTCGTTCTTGATCCGGGATGGCCGGGTTGTTTGGATTTCCCCGAATGCCAAAACCGGGGAGCACGCCGCGGAGGTGCAGGCCGCCCTCGACGGCCTGAAATGAAGCCCGATTTCCTCCGTCGGCGCGTCCTGGCTGAATGGCGGGGGCTCGATGAGCCCCGGGCCAAGGCCGATCGCTGCCTGCCCGTTGGGGACCTCCTCAAAAAAATCCTGCCCAAGCTCGGGCTCTCCGACCGGATGAGCGAGCAGCAGGTCCTCGGCGCCTGGCATGAGGTCGTCGGAGATTTTCTCGCCAAGCACTCGCTGCCGGTCGGCCTGAGCGGCGGGATGCTCACCGTCCAGGTGATCCAGCCCAGCGTCCGCTACGAGCTCGACCGCACGTGGAAACGTGACATTTTGGAGAAGTTCCAGGCCCGGTTCGGAAAACGGGTCGTCCGGGACATCCGGTTCCGGATGTGATCCCTCGCCTCATGCAACTTTCTGTGTTGCGTGGCTTTTCTTTATTTACTTTGCCTTGTGGATAACTTAGAGGTTTCCCTTCGTATGCGCCCCTCTGTACTCCCTCTAACAATCCTGCTGGCCGCCGGCCCGCTTCTCATTTCCCCGGCCCGGTGCCAAACGGCTCCGCTGAACTCCGAAATCCAGATCACCAAGCTGGAGGCGACATTTGTCGATTCTCCGAAACTCGCGGGCGGGTACTCGAAAAAATCCTCCGGCCGTCCCGGCCAATGGCTCGAGCTCGAGGTGACGTTCGACCGGGCTGCGGACCCGAAAGCCCCGAAGTATGGGGACGACCTCACCTTCAACTACTACATCCTTCTGAAAAACGAGTCCGTGACCGAGGATCGGAAGCCCACCCTCCTCACCGGTACGGTGACCCACACCCACACGCCGCAGGAAAAAGGCCTGCATGCGGTCGCCTATGTCAGCCCGCGCACCCTCGCCAAGTTTTTCGACGGCAAGGTCCCGGTCAATGCTCAGCAGGCCCTGACCGATTATGGCGTGACGATCAGCGGCAAGTCCGGCCTCCTCGCGCTCACGGCCTCGAAGCCGGCCGGCGTTCGCGGCGACAAGGGCTGGTGGGACGTTCCAGGCACCTTCACCTCGGTTCCCGGCTTCGTTCTCAGCAAGGACCAAACGCCGTTCGCCTCGCTCGAATGGGACTATTTTGAGCCTGTAAAACCCAAGTCTTCCAACTGACCTACGGGATTTTTCATGGCTAAAAACGCGCGCATTTTCGCTCTTGATCTCGGGATGCAGACCGTGAGTCTGGCGGAGTTCCACAAGCTCCCCGACGGCGGGCTCAGCCTGCACGCCTTCCAGGAATCCGAGCTCATCGCCGACCCGTCTGCCGACGCGACCCGCCCGGCGCAGATCCAGGAAGCGGTGCGCGAACTGCGCGAGGCTCTCCGGGTCCCGGCAAAGCAGCCGGTCAACTTCTGCCTGCCGGCCCAATCGGTCTTTTCACGTTTTGTGAAGCTGCCTGGCGGGTCGCCCGAGGACGTCAGCGCGATTATCGCCTTCGAGGCCCAGCAGAACGTGCCCTTCCCGATTGATGAGGTGGTCTGGGACTACCAGATCATGGGCGAGCAGAGGGATGGAAACTGGGATGTGGCGCTCGTCGCGATCAAATCCGACCAACTCTCGGAGGTGGCGGACTCGGTCTCCCGAGGTGGGCTCAAGCCGTCCGTGATCGATCTGGCCCCGATGGCGGTTTTTAATGCCTTCCGTTTTAACTACCCGGAGGCCAGCGGATGCTCGCTTCTCATCGACATCGGGGCGCGGACGACGAACCTGATTTTTGCCGAGGGCGGCCGGGTTTTCAGCCGGAGCATCCCGGTCGGAGGGAGTTCGATCAGCGCCGCCGTGGCGAAGGAACTCAACCAGGACATCACGGTCGCGGAGAAGCTCAAAATCCAGAAAGGGTTTGTCAGTCTCGGAGGCGCGTATGCCGAACCGACTGACCCGACCGAAGCCCGGATTGCGAAGGTCGTCCGCAATACGATGACCCGTCTCCACGCCGAGATCGCGCGGTCGATCAGCTTCTACCGAACCAGCCAGTCCGGCAGCCAGCCGGTGAGGGTCATCCTCTGCGGCGGAACGGTCAGCCTCCCGTACATGGTGGAATTCTTCAGCGAAAAACTCCAGACTCCGATCGAGTTTTTCAACCCCTTGAAAAATGTGACGGTGACGAGCGGGGCCGTCGCGGAGACCCTCTCGGCGAAGGCGCACACGGTCGGGGAACTGGTCGGAGTTGCCCTGCGCTCGCTCGGGAACTGCCCCTTGGAGATCAACCTCCGCCCGCAGTCGGTTGTCAAGGAGCAGGACCTTGCCCGCAGGCAGCCATTTTTGATTGCTGCGGCGGTGTGCTTGCTGCTCCTGCTCACGACGTGGTGGCTGTACTTCGACCGGGCCACCGTGATTACGGAGGAGGTTCTGGCCGGCGTTCAGGGCGACGTCACGCGCTTGGAGGGGCTTGCGGGGCAGATGGACAAACTCGCCGCAGAGCAAAAGAAGCTCGACTCGCTCGCGGCTCCGCTCCTGCTGGCGGCCTCCGAGCGGGCCGCATGGGTTGCGATCCTCGACCAGCTGGGAGAGAAGCTCCCGTCTCGCTTTATCTGGGTGACCGAGGTTGAGCCGATTTCATCGGGCGGCAAGCCGGCCGCCGGCGACAAACCTGCCGCACCAGCCCG
>JBGTAT010000133.1:0-5921 GCA_041749755.1 Terrimicrobiaceae bacterium
CCGAAACCGGGCGCGACGGGCTGGCCGGGGCCGCGTTTGCCTCGCGCGAGCTCACCGAGGAATCGAAGGAGGACCGCCCCGCCGTCCAGGTCGGTGACCCGTTCCGCGAAAAGCTCCTCCTCGAAGCCTGCCTCGAACTTCTGGCGAGCGGCTGCGTCGCCGGCATCCAGGACATGGGCGCTGCCGGCCTCACCTGCTCGACGTGCGAGACCGCCAGCCGCGGCGGCACCGGCGTCGAAATCGATGTCAACCTCGTCCCGAAACGCGAGACCGGCATGACCCCGTACGAAATCCTCCTCTCTGAATCCCAGGAGCGGATGCTCGTCATCGTCAAAAAGGGCGAGGAGGACAAGGTCCGCGCGATTTTTGAAAAGTGGGACCTCCCGTACGCCGAGGTCGGCGTCGTGAAGGACGACGGGATGATGCGCGTCTGCGAGGGCGGCGAGGTGGCTGTCGAGATCCCCGCCCGCAAGCTGGCCGACGACGCCCCGCTCTATTCGCGCGAGGCCGCTGCCAAAAAGGCCCCCGAGCCGCTCGACCTGGCCGCCATCCCGGTTGCCGACTGCCAGGCCGCCTTGGGAACGCTTCTCTCCCACCCGAGCATCGCCTCGAAGCAGTGGGTCTGGCGCCAGTACGACCACATGGTCCGCCTGGGCGCGACCGTCCTTCCCGGATCTGACGCCGCAGTTTTTGTCGTCCGCGAAGCAAACAAGATCCTCGCCGCCAGCACCGACTGCAACGCAATCTACTGCCGGCAGGACCCGAGGGAAGGCGCCAAGATCGCGATCGCGGAAGCGGCCCGGAATATTGCCTGCACCGGAGCGATCCCGCTCGCCGTCACCGATAACCTGAATTTTGGAAACCCTCACAAGCCGGAAAACTTTCTCCAACTGCGCGAGGCGGTCGAGGGGATGGCCGAGGCCTGCCGGAAATTTGATACGCCGGTCACCGGCGGAAACGTCAGCCTCTACAACGAGAGCCCCGCAGGAGCCATCGACCCGACCCCGACAGTCGGCATGGTCGGGATCGTCGAGGATGCGAGCCACATCACCACCCAATTTTTTAAGGATGCCGGCGACGCGATCGTCCTCCTCGGCGAGCCGGGCGACGAGCTCGGGGCCTCGCATTACCTTCTGGCCGTGCACGGGCTCAAGGCGGGACCTCCGCCGCGCCTCGACTACGACACCGAGCTCGCGGTCCAGGATGCCGTGCGCTCGCTGATCCGCTCAGGCCTCGTCAAAAGCGCCCACGACTGCGCAGAGGGTGGGCTCGCCGTCGCCCTGGCCGAGTCCTGCATGTCGGGCCAGACGATCCTCGGCGCAGACGTCGCGATTCCATCCGACTCCGCCCGGGCGGACGTCCCGCTCTTCAACGAATCCCAATCCCGTATCGTCATCTCCGTCAAAACTCAGGATGCCGCGAGCGTGCTCTCACAGCTTGCGGAGCGCGGCGTCCCGGCGCGCGTCATCGGGTCCGTCACCTCCGGCTCGGCTCTCACGATCGCAGCCGCAGGCTCAACATTCTCCTGGCCGCTGGCGGATCTCCAAAAATCCTGGAGCTCGACGATCGGCGGGCTAATGGAGGGTTAGACAAAGCCGGGCGACACGCTGCAGCGCCCGTTCCCATTGGAGGGCCCTGCTCCGTCAGGGCCCACTTGTTGGCCTGCGGGACGGACAATATCGGACGACACGGAGGTCGTCCCTCCAAAGGTTAGTCGCGGAAATTCTGGAATCCGAGCACGACTTCGAAGTCGCGCGCCCGGCAGAACCCGATCACCTTCTGGAGCTCGTCGCGGCTTTTTGCGGTCACGCGGATCTGCCGGTCCTGGAGCGCGCACTGGGCCTTGAACCCCTCCGCCTTTACCGCCTTCACGATCTCCTTCGCCTTGTCTCCCTCGAGCCCCTGCTTGATGATAAAATCCTGCGTGGCATGGCCGAGCGGGGAGACGGCAGGATCCTTGCGCTCGACGTTCCGCAGGTCGATCGCGCGCTTGGCCAGCTTGCCGACCACCAGGTCGTGGAGCGCTTTCAGCCGCGTCGCGTCCTCCGCCTTCAGCGCGATCTTCGAGTCCTTCGCGATCCACTCGATCGACGCCGAGCTCCCCTTAAAATCGAACCGGGTCGCCAGCTCCTTGACCGACTGGTTCACCGCGTTGTCGATCTCCTGCTTGTCGATCTCCGAGACAATATCAAATGTTGGCATGCCTCGCAGCGTATCCGCGCAGCCGCACGCGGTCAATTCAGCGCCCTCCAAAAGTGGCGTGGGCATCCTGCCCGTGAGCGCGGTCCGTTCCCCGGCGTCCCGTTCTTTGCGCTTGATAAAACAGCCTCGGCTGGCCGATGATTCAACCGCCGCCACCACCCTCCAGCCATTGTTACTGAAATGTCATCGTTAGGAATCTGGACTCCCGTCGTGGCAGGTGTGCTGGTTGCAGCGGGGGCAGTGGCCGGATGGTTTTTGCGTGCATGGCGTTCGCCGGGGCTCCCCGCGGGCGAGAAGGTGACATTGCTGCGGGAGCTTTCGCACCAGGAGGCGGAGTTCCGCTTCATTTTTGAATCCGTCCCCGTGGGGATCTCCTTAAAGTTCCGCGGGCAGGGGAAAAATTTGCTCTGGCACATCAACGACGAGCACCTGCGCATCGCCGGGCTGACCCGCGAAGAGGTTTTGGACGGCACCGCCGAGGACCGGTTCCGAGAGATCACCCATCCCGAAGATTGGGCCCGGCAGCAGACCTTCCGGGACAGGCTGGAGAGCGGGGAAATCGACCGCTTTGACATCGAGAAGCGCTACATCCTCCGGGACGGCCGCACCGTATGGGTCGCCTTCACGACACTCCGCCGCATCCTCCCCGACGGAGTTGAACTCTATCTGAATACGGCGGTGGATATCACCGCACAGAAGGAGCAGGCGGGCCAGCTCGCCGCCGCTAAGGCGGAGGCGGAAAGCGCCAACCAGACCAAGAGCCGGTTCCTCGCCAACATGAGCCATGAGATCCGCACCCCGATGAGCGGCATTCTCGGGATGGCCGAGCTCCTGCGCGATTCCCCGCTCGATGCATCCCAGCTCGAGCTCGCGGACACCATCTGCTCCTGCGGGGAACACCTCATCCAGGTCCTCAACGACATCCTTGATATTTCAAGGATCGAAGCGGGGAAGCTCGAAATGCAGAGCGCCCCGCTTGCCATCGGGCCGATGGTCTCGAAGGTCGTCGAGCTCTTTGCCCATAATGCTGGTACAAAGGGAATCCATCTCGAGTGCCGCATGGATCCGCAAGTCCCCGCAATGCTTTCTGGCGACGAACTCAGGCTCAGCCAGATCCTCATCAATCTCGTCGGCAACGCCGTCAAATTTACCCCGAACGGCAGCGTGACTGTCGACGTTTCTTCCGCCGCCGGAACCCAGGGGAAAACTGCCCTGACGTTCCGCGTGACAGACAGCGGGATCGGGATGGCGGAACATACGCTCGCCGAGATCTTCGATCCCTTTACGCAGGCGGACGAATCCACAACCCGCAAATACGGAGGAACCGGACTGGGCCTCTCGATCTGCAAGAAACTTGTCGACCTGATGGGCGGTTCCCTCGGCGCGGAAAGCCGCGAGGGAGAGGGATCCACCTTCTGGTTCACCGTGGATTTGGACCCTATCCCCTGACCAAAAAGCCATTTTACCGGGGATTTCGCGACCAGCCTCGTTCGGATCGCCGCAATCGCGCCGCCGTGTTTTGGCGTCCGTTTTTATTTGCCCTGATCCCTGCCAGGTGCATAATACCTGCCGCTCGATGGATGTTGCTCTGCAACGGAGTCGTCGGTTCGGGGTCTTAGCTCAGTTGGTAGAGCGCCTCAATGGCATTGAGTTCAGTGCTGTTTTAGCCCAATCGAACTCAAGTGATCTCACTGGATCAAAATGCTCTAAGCGAGGGCTTTGCGAAGATTTTCAGGTTATCCCAAGCGATCTCAATATTCCTCATTTATCCTTCGTCGGGTTACAAAATCGGGTTACAAAGAAATTTGAGACTATGCCAGCACGGGCCCTGATAAAGAAGCCATTCCGCCGGCCATCCGGGAGTTCTGTTTTTCCCGTTTCTTACCCATAATACCTAGGAAGGGGATCGCTATCAGCGGCTCCCTCACCCCGGCCCCGGCGAAGTCCGCTGACGGCCGCAGCCCACACACCAACCGCGGGGCTGTCACTCCGAGGCCGTGAGCGAAGCCCCCATCGCTTGGCCGCCGGAACGATTTCGGCTGTCCCCCGCATTTTGGGGCAGGGCGTGGTCCGACCGTTGCAGCCTCGCGAGGGGCCCCAGTATCAGCCAGCGGAGACACCGTCTCCATCCAGTAAAAACCAAAACATGAGTAAAAATAAAAACCCGGAGATTCCCCGGAAATTGATCGATGCCATGATCCAGACCGTTCTCGAGCGGGGCTTCGGCCCCGGGATCGACGACATCACCGAGCGGGCCGGCGTGAGCAAGATGACCGCCTATGCCCAGTTCACCAGTCGCACGGGTCTCACTGTCGCGGCCCTGGAGCAGGTCGGGAACGCGGTCAGAAAAAACCTCAAGGCCGCAATGAACCGGCCGGACGACGGGAAACTTTTTTATGACTCCAGTCTGAACAGGGTCGCTGACTGCCTTGTCGAGCACCTCAACCACCGCAACAATCCGATCGGGTTCATTACGAGCTGCCTCGTCGGCCATCCGGGCCAGGGATCGAAGATCCGCGCCGCTGCGGTGAAGGAGCATGAGGGCATCACGGGGTGGCTGGAGAACTTTTTCCGAACTGTCCACGTCATGCCCTACCCCGAAAATACCGCGAATGCCGTGATGGCGTTGATTCACGGGACCTTTGTGAGCATGCTCGGCGGCGAGCCCTCCCCCTCGAGCACCAACCTCCAGGCCAACCTGCTGCTCAGATACATTCTGCTCGCATGCATGAAGGAGAAGACCCCGATTCCCCACACGCCGAAACGAAAAGGGAAGTGATCAGAACAAAAACATCCAGCCCCGTTTCGATGGACGATGCGCAGGCGATCCACGACCGGCTCGTTCGGGAGAGGATGGGCAAGGGATACAAGCGGGGCTCGGACACCCCGACCTACCAGGACGGCAGCAGGCGGATCACAAACATCCGCCCGCAGCTCCTCAACGTGGTCGAAGACCCCGAGGAGCTCCTTGCCGACAACGGGTTTTACCTCCAGCCCAAGCACAACGGGAAGCGACTGCTCCTCCACAAGAGGGGCCAAGAAATCACGGGCATCAACCGCCGGGGCATCGAGTGCGGCATTCCGGAAAGCATCCGGGCGGCAGCTCTCACCCTGCCCGGAGCGTTTCTCCTCGATGGCGAGGCGGTGGGAGACCTCCTGCACGTTTTTGACATCCTGGAAATCGATGGCTCCGACATCCGGGCGATCCCGTATCGGGATCGGCTGATGCGGCTGCTCACCCTGCTGGCCAGCAGGCAGCAGAGCGGCATCCAGTGGGTGGCCACGATCAGCGGGGCCTCCGCCAAGCGCCGCGTGCTCGATCAGCTCCGCAAGGACCTGGCCGAGGGCGTGGTGTTCAAGCGCGTCGGAGGCACTTACTCGCCAGGCCGCCCGAACTCGGGGGGCGATCAGCTCAAATACAAGTTCGTCGAAACCGCATCCGTGATCGTGAGCGGGGTCAATGCCCGGCGCAGCGTCGCGATATCGGTCTGGGAGGCGGGCCAACTGGTTCCGGCCGGCAATGTCACGATCCCGGCTGATCAGGGCGTCCCGCAGGTCGGGGACATCTGCGAGCTTCGCTAGGGCCTGTCCGGTAGCGGGAGAAGCAGACAGGCAAAGGGACAGCGGGTAAAATAGTTCGGGCATGAACAGCGAAAAACGCTGCCATGCCCGAAATCGAGTGGTTATAATTTTGTCGCCAAACAAAAAAGAACAGCCAC
>JBGTAT010000134.1:0-1879 GCA_041749755.1 Terrimicrobiaceae bacterium
GCATCGGGCGGACGCGCTGCGCTCCGTGCTCTGGGTGCTCTCGCTTGTCTACCGGCTCATCGTCGAGACCCGCCTCTGGCTCTACCGCGCGAGGATCTTCCGCAGCCACTCGCACGGGTGCCTCGTCATCAGCGTCGGCAACCTCAGCGTGGGCGGGACGGGAAAGACCCCGGTCGTCGAGCTTCTGGCCCGCGCCCTCCACCAAGGAGGCCGGCGGGTCGCGATTCTCAGCCGGGGCTACAAGAGCGTTCCCCGCCCGCTCCTCCTCCGCCTCATCGACAAAATCCTGAAGAAAAAAGCGGTTTTTGTCCCGCGGGTGGTCTCCGACGGGCAGTCGCTGCTTCTGGATTCGCGCACGGCCGGCGACGAGCCGTTCATGCTGGCAAACAACTTGCGTGGGGTGGTCGTGCTCGTCGACCGGGACCGAGTAAAGAGCGGGACGTATGCGGTCAGAGAATTCGGGGCCGACACGCTGATCCTCGACGACGGGCTGCAATACATCCGGATGCGCCACGGGCTGGAGATCGTGCTCATCGACCGCCAGGCCCCGTTTGGCAACGAGCACATGCTCCCGCGGGGAACCCTGCGTGAACCCCCGAAAAACCTGCGCCGCGCAACGCATATTTTCCTCACAAAGTGCGACGGCTCGGACAATGCGGCGATCATCGCCCGGATCCGCGAGCAGAACCGGACGGCCGACATCATCGAGTGCGCCCACCGTCCGAAGCACCTCCGCAACTTTGTGACCGGCGAGGTGAAGCCGCTCGAATTCCTGCGCGGCCTGCGGATCGGAGCGCTGAGCGGGATCGCTGTTCCCGAAAGCTTTGAAAATGCGCTGCGCGCGCTCGACGCCGAGATCGAGCTCTCGAAATCGTACACCGACCACCACCGGTACACGGTGCGTGAGATCGAGACGTTCCTCCGCCGCGGAGCGCGGCGCGAGCTCGACGCGATCGTCACCACGGAAAAGGATGCCGTCCGGATCCCGCGCATCCTCAACCCCGAGATCCCGCTCTACTACCTCCGCGTCGAGATCGAAATCCTGGCCGGCCAATCCGCCTGGGAACGGTTTGTCGACCGCCTGACCCGCCAGCAGCCGGTCATCCCGCCCCAGAAATTTTACTGAGCGCGCGGCCTCAATTCCCGGCAGGCGGGAGCGGTCCGATGCTTGCGAGCGCGTTCTCGAGAGTGGCCCCCGAAACCTTGACGTAGCCGTTGAGCGGGTGGTTCATCTCCTGGATGAGAAAGATCGCGCTCGCGACGGACAGCGCGCAGACCAGGAGGATCGCCAGCACGGTGCCGTTGACCGGGGCGAACAGTCCGTAGGTCACGTTGAGCAGGAAAAGCCAGAGCAGCAGCACGACCAGGAAGAGCACCGGAAGCGACGACTGCCCCTCTTCGTGCAGCGTCCAGTTTGCCTCGAGTAGCTCCTGGCTGAGCTCGATCCCGCGGAGGGAAAGGGATTGCTGCAGGGGCGTTACAGGCCGCAGCGTGCGCACGGAATCGACCAGACCGGCCAGGAGCCGGGCGTTCTCCGCAATGCCCGCCGGAGCGCTCGTGCTGCCGGGAGGCAGGTGGATCAAGTCCAAGCAATGCGCCACAGACTCCCGCAGGTTTCGGCGGATCTCAAGGGTCTCTCCGCCATAGGCGGTCAGCAGCTCATCGAGGAGGATCACCCGCGCCGACGCGACGGTCAGCCCATCGCTCACCTGCCGGAACGTCCCGGTCGCGGAGTTGATTAGGGCCTGTCCGGTAGCGGGAGAAGCAGACAGGCAAAGGGACAGCGGGTAAAATAGTTCGGGCATGAACAGCGAAAAACGCTGCCATGCCCGAAATCGAGTGGTTATAATTTTGTCGCCAAACAAAAAAGAACAGCCAC
>JBGTAT010000135.1:0-3909 GCA_041749755.1 Terrimicrobiaceae bacterium
GTGGCTGTTCTTTTTTGTTTGGCGACAAAATTATAACCACTCGATTTCGGGCATGGCAGCGTTTTTCGCTGTTCATGCCCGAACTATTTTACCCGCTGTCCCTTTGCCTGTCTGCTTCTCCCGCTACCGGACAGGCCCCAGTTATGCGAAGCAGCAATGATTCCCAGGTTGAATGCTGACGCCTGAAAACTGAAAACCTTCCCGGAAATGTCAATAAGCAAGGCCTGACCCATTTTTCCTCTCTCGAAACGTCACCCGATTCGTCAAGTTTTTGGCTTCCCTGCTATAGGAAGCTCCTCGTCACCGGATCAGCCGGACTTTTCCACTCTGAAGTTCGCCGCTTTTCTACTCTCTCAATTGTTTTATTTCGAAAGACTCTTGCAGCCTGTCATGACAATATTCCAAGCGAGGCAACGCACCACCGGCAAACGCACAAGAAAGCCATCAAGAAGCTTGAGTGGAATCCACCAGCGGAGACTAGCTGGAGTTTCTTGATAGATGAGCTTCCAGTACCGCTTGTCATTGGGATGGATACGATCGATCAGGTAGTATTTCAAAAACAGCGCGAGCGTGGAGATCCAGAACTCGCGGTGCTCGACCCCACTGAAGAATTCCCGGGCCAACGCGACATCTTCGAATGTCAGTGGTGCCTCATCCTCGGTGCGTACCTTGGTGGCCATCCGCCGGTAGGTGTTTATCAGCGGGTTGTAGGCTAGTGGGTCCCAGGTAAAAAACCTCCCGCCCGGCTTGAGCGCACGCCGGATCTGCTGAAAGAATTTCCGCTTGTCCGTGACATGGTGAACAGTGTTTGCCGCGTAGATGATGTCGTAGTGGTTTTCTGGAACTCCGAGATCCTCGCCCGCCGCAACAATACCTTCAAGGTCTACCCCGTGGTGCTTTCCGAGCCTCAAAGCTAGATCGACCATGCCAGGTGAGATGTCCGATGTCGTCACTTCCGCCCCAAGTAGCGCGAAGTAGACGGAGGATTCTCCCAACCCAGCACCTAGATCGAGCAGGCGCTTCCCTCGCAGCAGCCCCATTTTCTGGATAATCCAGCGGTTCTCCATCGCAGTGGGGGCTTCAAAGGCCTCCCTAACCAGAATCTTCTCGATTTCCGTGTTAGCCGCCCACGCATCGTGGAAATCCGCCTCCTTGCGGTGGATGATTTCGGAGTCCATAAACTATTGCCTTTCTCCGTAGAAGCTGCTGTTGCGAAGAAGGTACAGCGGTCGCTGCTTCGTCTGCTCGAAACATTTCGCGACGTATTCCCCGACGAGCCCGGTGAAAAAGATCTGCAGCCCGCCGAATGCCAACACCGAAACGAAAAGAGCCGTCCACCCGGGCACAAGGTCGTCATGGAAAAAGACCTTCCGCACGAAGTACACCGCGATCAGAAACGACGCGACGAGAAACACCAGAAATCCGAATCCCGTAGCAATCCGCAGCGGTGCTGCGGAAAATGACGTTATCCCATCCCACGCGAAGCGGATCATTTTTAGAAGCGGATATTTCGTTTCTCCAGCGATCCGTGGACGGCGGTCGTAAAGAAGTGGCTCCTGCCGGAAGCCGACCCAATGGACTAGTCCGCGCATGAATCGGCCCTGCTCTCGCAACGTGCGCAGCGCCTCTACAACTTTAACATCCATGAGACGAAAATCACCGGTGTCCGCCGGCAAGTCCATCCCACAGAAAAATCGGATCAAACGGTAATATGCTGCCGCCGTGACCTTCTTGAACAACGTCTCTCCTGCCCGCGAGCGTCGTCGGCCAAACACGACATCGACTCCGTCACGCCAGCGTTCGAGCATTTCGAGCACCACCTCGGGAGGATCCTGCAAATCGGCATCCATGATCACGACGACACGGCCGGTGCAGTGGTCGATTCCGGCCGTGAGTGCCCGCTGGTGGCCGTAATTGCGGGAAAGGGTCAAATAGTGGAACTGTGGGTCCCCTCGGTGCAAGGTCTCGCAGATAGCGGGCGTCGTGTCGGTGCTGCCGTCGTCAACAAAAAGAATTTCAAGTCGCCACGGTTTGCCGCCGAGTACACGGGTCAGTTCCCGATGCAGATGGGGCAGCGATTCCGCCTCGTTCAAGCCGGGCACGACGACGGAAAGCGATTCGACCTCACGCATTGCACGTCACCTTGAAAACCCCGAGCCACCTTCGCGCGTGGGCAAGGTTAGTTTCGTAAATCGCGTCCTCAAGTGACACCGCCGGCGGACCGCCGGGCGGAACTTGGTCTCCGCGCGAATAGAAAACAAAATCCGTCTCGGGAATCGTCCACACCTTGTCTACGCCTGCGAGCATCACACGGTATTCCTTCGCAGCCTTGTGCCGCTCGACGGTCAGTCCCTCGGCCATCGCTGAGAGCCGAGATACGAGTTCGGCTGATCCGCTCGCCTCGGCCACCAAGCGGTCATTGCGAAGGAGCCGGAGTAACAGGCAGCGCAGCGCGTCTTCGAGGTTCATTGGATCATAAGGCCTGCATAACGGACATTTCTTTCTGTGGATACTCTGTGATAATTTCGTCGGCGATAGCCAGCATTTCTGCAGCAGTGATCGGCCAGTTTTTTTCCATGCGCGTTCCGGAGAGCAGAATCTTGGCGTGATCTAGCATGGCCGAATAAAATCGAGCGGTGGTTGAGATCTCGGGGTAGCTGCCGTAAAGACACCCGTCACAGGAACGCGTGATCTGTGCCGCCTGCGCGTGCGGATGCCTCCGCGCGTATTGTTGTGGAAAGTCCGGGGCGAAAGTGGAAATGCGACTCGGGAGCCGATGATCGCAGCAGACAGACATGTCTCCATTGGGGATTATTGCAAAGTAAAGCGAGGGCGAGTCGCAAACACCATCATTTTTACTCCTCCATTGCAACGGCCTGTGCTCGATAAAATTAACAATGTCATCGAGATAGATCGTCGAGTCGTAGAGAGGGTAGCCTTCGCTCTTCATCCGCTTCAGATCCCCGATGACACGTTCCAGTTCGGGGTACTGCACCGGCGGAAAAATCAACTTCCGGTCGTAGCTGCGGAAGCCGCGCGGATCGTGCGGTTGGGCAATGTGCGCCGGCACCAGCGAAACGTGCCAACCTATACGCCGCGCAAACCGCAGCACGTTGGAAACGTCATAAAGATTCCTGTGGCTCATCACGCAGCCCAACGCAGCGAAGGAGTTCATTTTCGGAAGGATCCGCGTCACCGTGGCCATCGTTTTGATAGCCTTCATCCACGAGTTTTTAACCTCCCCGTTCAGGTCATCCTGCTTCGAACTGACCAATGTGTCGAGCGATACTGAGATATCGTGACCTCCGGCGTCCACCGCCGCCTGAAGCGCTTCCTCGCTCGCCAGGCCGTTTGTTTGCATCCGTACGTGAATGTGCCGCTCTGTGAACGCGCGGATGATCTCTGGCAGGTCAGCCCGGGCAAATGGCTCGCCACCGGTCAAGAGCACAACGCAGGTCCCGATCGCGGCCAAGTTGTCCGCAATCCGCCTTATTTCATCCAGCGTAGCCTCTCGAACGTCGCTGTTCGCGTAGATGATGTTACACTGCTGGCAGGCCAGATTGCACCTCGCCGTGATATAAAACTGCACGTACAGCGGGCGATCCTTCAGGAGGATCGCTTTCGCAATTTTTGCGGTTTCAATTAGGCTGAACATATTTCATTGATTGGCAAAAATGAATCTTAGACCAGCCTCAAGAGGCGACTGGGAACGGATAAGTGAGATCCAATCATTCAAAACGTCCAAATGCCAAAGAAAAAAGAAACTTCCGGTTCATCCGCAAAAAGTGTGCTTACACAGGGGAAACAGGGTAGATGCTGATGGATGGAAAGCACATTTCTGAAGCGATTTTTTGGGATCGGAGACGGTTGGGAATACCAAAGCACCAAATACGTGAAGGGAGGGGCCGA
>JBGTAT010000136.1:0-12342 GCA_041749755.1 Terrimicrobiaceae bacterium
GAGGTCGGCGAAGTTCTTGCCCTTCGAGCCGCCGGCCTTCGCGAGCCGGGTCTCGCGGGTCGCGCCCGCCTCCCGGATCCCGTCGTGCCCGAGCGCCCGGAAAAGATGGTCGAGAAAGTCGGCGGCCTCGCCTTTTTCGTCTCCGCTCAGGTGAGTCTGGACGTAGGTGACAAATTCGGCGAGGGAATCGGAGAGGCTGGGCACGGTTGAAAGGCTGCGGGGAATCTTGCGATTTTTCGATGCTCTTCTCAAGAAAAACCCGATCCTCCCGGTGGGTGGCTCGTGACCCAAACACGGCTCGCAAAAACGATACTTGACTATCAATAAGAATATAATGATAACTGGTTCTCATCTATGAAAACATCCAACACGAGAGTGCCTCGCATTTTCTCTTTCACGGCCGCCCTACTTCTTTCGTCTGGAGCGATCCGGGCGGAGCCATCGCACAACCCCGAGGCCAACCCGATCCTGGAGAGAAATCAAATCACCGGGGACTGGCAGGGAGCACGACCATTGCTCTCAGACAAGGGGATTGAGATTTTTGGCGGCTACACCGTGGAGGTTTGGGGGAATACGACCGGCGGAGTGAAGACCGGGACGGTTTACACAGGGCTTCTGGACTTCGGGGCCGAGGTGGATTTGGAAAAGGCCATCGGTTGGCAGGGGGCCAGCGTGAGCACGACGTGGTTGTGGTTGAGCGGTCGGGATGCCAGCGAAGACCTGGCGGGGAATTTCCTGACGATCTCAAACATTGCAGGCTTCAACACGCTGCGGATGTTCGAGCTTTGGTTCCAGCAGAACGTGCTTGAGGATAAGATCTCGATCCGGGTCGGGCAGCTTTCGGCGGACTCTGAGTTTTTGATTTCCGATTATTCCGGGCTGTTCATCAACGGCACATTCGGCTGGCCGGCGTTCGCCTACATGAACATCCCGGAAGGCGGTCCAGGATATCCAATGGGGACGCTCGGGGCAAGGCTTGCGCTGAACCCGGTGGATTGGTTCACATTCCAGACAGCGGTCTTCCAAGGCAATGTTTTCGCACAGGATGTCAACCGCCACGGCTTCCGCTGGCGGCTCGATGCGCAGACCGGCTACACGTTCTTGAACGAAGCCCAATTCCGATGGAACCACCGCGAGGGGGAAAACGGGCTGCCTGGACAGATTAAACCCGGCGTGTGGTTCCAGACCGGACAAAATGCGGATGCGCTCGCGGACGCGACGAGTTCGGCGAATGCGGGATTTTACGTCGTCCTCGATCAGATGCTCTACCACGAGCCGGGCGAGTCTGTCGGCCTGACAAAAGATGGGAAGTCGGTTCCGGACGGAAAAAGCGGCAAGAGTTTCAAGGCCCCGGTGGCGTTGGAGAAATCCGACCAGGGCCTCGGTTGGTTCGGACGGGTCGCCTTCACTCCCGCCGACCGCAACTTTGTAAATTTCTACTTCGACACCGGCCTCAGCTACAAGGGGCTCATCCCGACGCGTGACAACGACACAGTTGGCATCGGATTCGGCTACGCCAAGCTCAGCGACGGGGCACGCAGTTCTCTCAGGGATGAGGGGGCGAATCCCATCGGGGCCGAGATGGTGATCGAATTCACCTACCAGGCCGAGATCACTCCCTGGCTCATCGTGCAGCCCGACCTTCAATACATCATCAATCCCGGAGGAGCAGCCGACCTCAACAACGCCTTCGTCATCGGCGGACGCGCCGCGATCACCTTCTAACACCATAAAACCATGACAACACACCACATGAAACACGCAGCGGCCATTGTCGCTGTTTCCCTGCTTGGCATTTGCGGAGCGAGCGCGAAGCCCGTCGAAATCCTCACATCATTTTACCCGATGTATGTGAGCACACTCAACGTGGTCGGAGACACGCCGGGAGTGGATGTGAGCTGCCTCACGCCACCGTTCGTGGGCTGCCTGCACGACTACGCCATCACGGCGGGGGACATGAAAAAGCTGGCCGGAGCGGATATCTTTGTGGCGAACGGTGCCGGCATGGAGTCATTCATTGACAAGGCGGTGAAGCAATCGCCATCGCTTCAGGTGGTGGAGGCCAGCAAAGGGATGAAGCTCGCCTTCGAGGATAATCCGCACATCTGGGTGGGGATCTCGGGGGCGATCCAGCAGGTGAAAAACATCGCCGCCGGGCTGGCCAAGGCCGATCCCGAACACGCCGACCAATACCAGAAAAATGCCGCCTCCTACGTGGAGAAGCTCGAAGCCCTCCGGACCGGGATGCACGCCGCCCTCGACGGCTTGAAAAACCGCGACATCATCACGTTCCACGAGGCGTTTCCTTATTTTGCCAGCGAGTTCAAATTGAACATCGTCGGGGTGATTGAGCGGGAACCGGGCTCCGAGCCGAATGCCAGGGAATTGGCCGAAACCATTGAGCTCGTCAAAAAGCAAAATGTTCACGCGCTTTTTGCCGAACCGCAGTATCCGTCCAAGTGCGCCAGGGTCATCGAAAAAGAAACTGGAATTCCGGTGAGCGTCCTGGATCCGGTTGTCACGGGCCCGCGCGAGCCCGCCAAGGCCCGCGATGCCTACCTCGCCGCCATGCGGATAAATCTCGACGTTCTCCGCGAGGCCCTGTCTGATTAGCAAGACGGCGATTCCATGTTGAAACTCTCTCTCTATTGCGTGGCGGCCGTGCTCGCGGTCTTTTTGTCCGGGTGTGCATCGGTCAGCGTAAAGCGGGAGGTTTTCCATCAGGGATCGAAACCGCCGACAATTCCGGAGGCGATTTATGTGCGCCCGTTTGTTGTGCAAGGGCTTCGCGTGGATCGCGAGGGGGAGAAATTGTCTGCCTTCAAGACTGAGTTCCAGACGGGTTTTTCTCAGATGCTGACCGAACGGCTGAGTAAGCACATTGCCCCCGCACGAGCCACGGGAGCTGCGGAAGACCTGCCTCGCGCCAACGCTTGGCTGATCGAAGGGGAGTTTTATCGCGTTCATCAGGGTAGCCGGGCTTTGCGCGCGGTTGTCGGCTGGGGACTCGGAGGCACCAAGATGGATTGCGTCGCACGGGTCTACGACCTGCGAAACAGGCGAAAAGAACCCCTTGCTGTGATCGAGACGACGGGGGGATCCAACGCCGAGCCTGGTGCGATTTTCAGCGGACCATTCGGTGCGGTCCCTCGCCTGGTGATGACTTCGGTGAACAGCGGGGTGACGCCCGACACCCGGCGCACCGCGCGGATGATCACCGCCGCCCTTTCGGAATACCTGTCCAAGGGGAAGTCACCACTTCCCACAAAACCCATGCGGGCAAAACGGATCGGGGAAGTTCCCGGTCTCATTTCAAAACCCTGAACGAGCGGATGAGAAGATGTGAGGGGTTAAAAATGGGAGCGCCACCGACCGGCAAGGATTTTCGGAAAGACACCTAATGCAGGCCTCCTCCAACCTCCACAAGGGAATCGCCCCGCACCAGTGCGGCCAGTGCTGCACGCACATCGACAAGATCAGTGTCACGCTGGACCGGAATTCGATCATCGACGATGTTTCGCTGCATCTGCATTGCGGGGAACTGACCACGATTGTCGGGCCGAACGGGGCGGGAAAGTCCACGCTGCTCCGCGCACTGCTCGGCGAGGTGTCCCACACGGGCGTGATCCATTTTCACCCGGTTTTCAGCCCCGGACGCGAGGATGCCCCTGCCATCGGCTACGTCCCGCAAAGCCTCGATTTTGACCACTTTTCTCCGTTCAGTGTGAGCGATCTGTTTGCCACATCGCTCTCGCGGTTTCCTGTTCCATTTGGCAGTCGCGAAGGAGTGAGGAAATCCGCACTCACGGCACTGGAGAACGTGGAGGCGGGGGATCTCCTGGACCGCAAGCTGGGGCAGCTTTCCGGAGGGGAACTTCAGCGTGTTCTGCTGGCCCTCTCCCTGACGCCGCTGCCGAATCTGCTGCTCCTCGACGAACCGGTTTCCGGAATTGATCTGCCCGGACGCGAGCTGTTCTATCGAACCGTCTCGGAACTCCGGCACAAGTTCGACCTCTCGATCCTGATGGTCTCGCACGATCTGGCCGGGATCGCGCCGGTTTCCGACCGCATCGTCTTCCTCGACCGCCGGGTCGTCTGCATCGGAACCCCCTCGGAGGTTCTTGCCAACAGGGACTTCCGCCACGCGTTCGGGCTCGATTTGGAGGACCGGCGATGAACCAACTCATCGACCTTCTGGCCAACCTTCCGTTCGAGTGGGCCAAGTATGAGTTCATGCGCAACGCGCTGGTCGCGGTGGTCCTGGTTTCCCCGCTCTTCGCGCTCATGGGAACGCTTGTGGTCAACAACCGAATGGCGTTCTTTTCCGATGCCATCGGACACGCGTCGCTGACCGGTCTCGGGCTGGGCGTGCTTCTCGGGCTCGCCGACCCGCTGCTGGCGCTCGTGGCGTTTTCGATGCTCCTTGGCATCGGCATCCTGGTCCTCCACCGGCTGACGCGATCCTCGATGAACACGATCATTTCCCTTTGCATGTCGTTCAGCATCGCACTCGGCGTGGTGCTGCTTTCACGCGGCGGAAATTTCAATCGTTTCAGCCGCTACCTCATCGGGGATTTGTTGAGCATCACGCCGCAGGAGATCGCCTGGCTTTTCCTGACGTTGCTGGTTGTCGGCGGAGGACTCCTGCTTTCTTACAACCGCATTCTTCTCATCGGCATCAACGATTCCCTTGCCCGCAGCCGGGGGCTGAACACCTGGTGGATACAGGTCTTTTTCGTGGCATCCATCGTGATGGTGGTAACCATGAACCTGAGCTGGGTGGGAATTCTGATCATCAATTCGCTGCTCATTCTCCCCGCCGCGGCTGCGCGAAACCTCGCGGGAAATACCCGGCAGTATGTGCTCTTTGCGGTTGCCATCGCGCTGTTTTCCGGAGTCTGCGGGCTCCTGATCTCGTATTATTCCGACACGGCCAGCGGTGCCACGATTGTCCTGGTTGCGATGGGCTTGTATTTTTTGACGCTCGCGGTCAAAGCCCTGCGCCATCAGTAGAGAAATGGCTCGTCCGGGGGATCGATCTTCTCCAGCACGGCGTTTTGAATGAGCGGCTTGCGCTGCCCGCCTTCGACAGGGAAGACCGCCTTGCCGGTCACCTTGATCCAAGCCATGTCCGGCAGGTCGGGCTTTTGTTGCGGCTCGATGGGCAGAGCGACAGGCTGGGCATCGGCGGCACAGCAGGTCATCATCATGCGAACAACCACATAGCGATTTCCTTTCGGATTATTGGTTTTCGCCGGCATCAACTGGCCGATGACTTCAACAGCCTTATTTTCAAGTTGATCCCGGACTTCCGGGAGTTGCGCCGCATAGAGAAAGTCCACAACCTGAGCGCGAATCTGTCCCTGCTTGTTTTTTGGCAGCAGGTATTGGTCGTCCTGGGTGGTATTCGAGGATTGCGAGGGGTTTGATCCATTGTCCGGCAGGGGCACCTCGACGGTGCCCGACGAGCCCGAGGTTGGCAATTGGGCGCTGGGGAGCTGGGCGAGGTCTTGCACATATACGCGGTTGGCCACCGTGCTGGCACCGAAGCTGTCCAAAGTATTTGCAAACGCGAGAAGCAGGGGCGCCACGAGAATGAGCGATGTGATAACGCTCCACGCGGACGAACGCATGCCCGCGTGCGCCCCGGCGGTCGGAGGCGCGATGAGCACGAGAAACGCAAAGCAGACGAGCAGGCATCCGGCGACGAGTGCGAACGGCTGGAAATTTGGATGCAGATATGCGGCAATCCGCCCGGTGAAATAGATGGTGAGAAGGATGCTGCCCCATACTGTGAGCACCCCGGCTGTGAGAAAACGATGGATGGTGGAAGTCATGGCCAAACAACGCGAAGCCGCATGCAAAGCAGCCCGATCACCACAAACAGGCCTATGACCAGGCCAAGCACGAAACGTTTTTTGAAGACGGATGAGTAGAGAAAAATCAGCTTGAGATCAACCATCGGGCCGAAAACCAGAAAGGCCAGTTTTGCCACGGTCGGAAACATGGAAAACGTCGCGGCGATAAAGGCATCCGTCGTGCTGCACAGGCAAAGCGAGGCGGCGAGGGCCATCAATGAACCCGTGGCGAGCCAGTCGTTCATCGCGAGCGGCACGATGAAATCCTGGTTGATCGAGGTGTTGAAAAGTGCCGCCGCGCCCGCGCCGAGAACGAAATAGACGGTCATGTTCAAAAAGTCGCCGACGCAGACATGGAGTGCCCCCCACAGGCGCGCTCCGATTCCTCCCCCGGCGGAATGGCCCGAGAGTCCCTGCGGTTGCGCGATGTCGGCAATCACGTTCTGTCGCAGGACCCAGTGCAGCGGCAGATTATGAACGGCCATACCGACGGCCACCGCCACGCCATATCCCAAACCAAGCCGCAGGAGCGTGACCTCCAGTGGGGCCTGGCCACGGAATGCAGCGTAGGTGCTGATCGCGACGATGGGGTTCACGATGGGGGCGGAGAGCATGTAGGTGATCGCGTTCGACGCGGGCAGGCCCTTGGCCATGAGACGCCGGATGATTGGGACAACTCCACACTCGCACATCGGGAAAATGAGGCCCAGCAACCCACTGACCAGCGCACCGGCATAGGGGTTGCGCGGCAGCAACCGCGTCATCAGACGTGCCGGAAGAAATTGATCGATCAAACCGGAAATCATCGTCCCGAGTAGAAGGAACGGCAGGCCTTCGAGCAGGATGCTCAAAAAGGCGAAGCTGAAATCCGACAGGCTGAAGTTGAACGCCCCGTCCATTTGTTACAGGCTTCCCGGTCCGGCCCCGAAAATCTTCACTGCCCGGGCCAGGATCTGTTCCCCCTCGATCCCCGGCCCAATCAAAACGGCCACCGGATGGCTCAGACGTGTCGTTTGGCCGATGGGCAGCCATTGCGTTGCACCGTCGTCCACACGCTGGAAAACGTGGTATTCGTCCGGTGACTCGGAAAGCCGTGCAAGGCCTTTCACACGGATCACCTCGCGTGGAAGTCCATCCAGAAATTCCGTGACCGCGTGGCGGGAAACCGTTTCCGGAAGGTCGATTTGCAGCGAGGCGAAGTGGTGCGCCACATGCGCGCTCTTGTCATGGTGTCCATGCGAATGGCCGTGCTGTTCATCATGATGATGTCCGCAGTCGCACGCTGCCGGATGCCCCGCCGCTTCCCGGGTCGGGACGCTCCGCACCGCCGCAATGACCGATTCGATTTCCACGGCAAACCCGGCCGGAGCGACACGGTCGCCACGAAGTCCGTGATGGGCGAGCGATTCCTCCACTTTCTCCCTGCGCTTCGCCGCGATGTCGTCCCATCGCGAAACAAAGAGAAAATTTGCGGTCCGTGCCTGTTCGAGTTCGAGCGAGTTGTGCCAGAACCGCTTTTGCCAGCGCTGTCCGTCAATGACGGAAAGCTGGATCGGCTGCGTGAATCGGGCGAGGGCGGGTTCGAGCGAAAGCAACTCGATCAATTCTTCGGAATCCGTTGTGCCGTTCATTTCAATGACGACCGCACGATTCGGAGCATGCTCGAATTTTTCGAGAGCGCCGAGCAGTTCCTCCCGCGAGCCGCAGCAAACGCAACTGCCGCTGATCGGAATGATCGAGTCGGCGAGTTCCCGGAGAAGTTCCGCGTCCACGCGCGCGTTTTGGTAATCGTTGATGATGACGTGCGGATCAATGCCGCGTTCGCGAAGTTCCGGAAGCAGGGCGCGAAGATACGTCGTCTTTCCGGAGCCAAGAAAACCGACAAGAAGAACAAGTGGTGTCATGGCCGCGCCTCAGCGGTTGCCCTTTTCGTGATGGGCACCTTCTCCCGGATGATTACCGCCCTCGCTGATGGGCTGGAGAGACAAAGCAAGAAGCAGGGCAAGCCCGAGACCGAAACCCAGCAACAGCGGCCAGCGCTTCTTGCGGGCGGCGACCTGCCAGAACCACCGCCAATGCAGGGCAAGATGCGTCAGGATCAGGGCGAGAAAAGCATACGAAAGCCAGGTGTGCCAATCGCCCCATTCATGCCGCGACATCCCCCATGCTGAAAGCCCGCGCCCTCCCCGCGAACCGGGCGGGAGGCGAAACGCCAGCAGCAGCCCGGTTCCCGCCATCGCACAAAACACCAGCCACAGAAGCGCGTTCAGAAGCCGCGGAAGGAATTTGCGCGGTGAGAAACCCGAGGCGTTCAAAGTTTCGACGAGAGGATTCGTCCCGGACATCCTTTTTTCTTGCGGGGTCATGTGGCGAGCATATGCTAATAACTCTATGGCGCAACCGATAATCCTTCTGATCCTGAACCATCCTGCCAGCGAAGCGGTGGACGTGTGATGCAGACCTCCATCGAATGCATCCCGTGTTTCGTGCGGCAGGCGGAGGAAGCCGTTGCTCTGAGCACAAAAATTTCCGCGAAGCGGGAGAGTATCCTGCGCCAGGTTTTACATGCGCTGGCAGATGCCGACTGGGCGGACAGTCCACCGGCCATCGCCCAGCGGCTGCACCGCATCATCCGCAAAGAAACCGGTGAACCCGATCCGTATCGGCAGGTCAAAGACCGGATGAACGGGTTGGCGCTGGAGGCATTGCCCTGTTGCACGAAAAGCATCGCGACAGCCGCAGATCCCCAAGAAGCGGCCGTGCGGGTCGCCGTGGCGGGGAATCTTCTGGATTCCGGCGCAAAGATTCAGATCCAGCCGGAGAATCTGCCGGGTTTGCTGGCGACCCTCTGGGAGCGTCCGCTGGCGGGCGATCCGCACGAGCTATTCCGCGCGGCGGAAAAAGCGAAACGCATCCTCTATCTCGCGGACAATGCGGGGGAAATTGTCTTCGACCGGCTCCTGCTCAATTTTCTGCCGATGGAAAAAGTGACACTGGCGGTGCGGGGGCGTCCGATCCTCAACGACGCCCTGTGCGAGGATGCGGAGATTGCCGGCTTCACCGGCCTGATCCCGGTGATCGACAACGGCTCCGACGCGCCGGGGACAGTTCTGGAAGATTGCTCGGAGGAATTCCGCGAGCATTTCGACCGGGCCGACCTCATCATCTCCAAAGGCCAGGGGAACTATGAAACTCTATCGGCAGTGCGCGCCCCGATATTCTTCCTCTTCATCGTCAAATGTCCGATTGTCGCCGCCCAGATCGGAGAATCAACCGGCACGATGGTCGTAACAAAATCCGCGTTATGGGCCGAATCCCATCGCGGCACCCAATTATGAACAACCCAATAAAAAACCACGATGTGCAGGATTTTGAAAAGCAGGTGCTCGCGCGGAGCCATGAGATTCCGGTGCTGTGCGATTTCTGGGCGCCCTGGTGCGGGCCGTGCGTGATGTTTGGCCCGCTGCTGGAGAAAGTGGCGGCCGAGGCGGGTGGTCGCTGGGAATTGGCGAAACTGGATACCGAGGAGCATCCGGCCATTGTCGGCCGATTTGGGATTTCCGGGATTCCGGCAATCAAGCTTTTCCACATGGGGGCGGTCATCGCGGAATCCATCGGGGCGATGGGCGAACGGGATCTGCGCGTGTGGCTGGACGCGAACCTGCCGGGAGACAAGATCCTCCCGTGAGGAATGCGATGTCTGCGCCGATATCACACGCTCCCGAAAGGTTCCGCGCCGTTGCCGTGCTCGGGGCCAACCCGAACCCGGAGCGCTACTCGAACATGGCGATTGTTCTGCTCAAAGAAATGGGATTCCCGGTCGTGCCGGTTCATCCCGCGTTGCCCGAGATCGAAGGGCTGACTGTGGCCAAACGCCTCGGAGACATCGAACACGATATCCACACCCTCACGCTCTACGTCGGCGCAAAACACCTGCCGCCACTCGTCGATGAGATCTTGCGGATGCGCCCGCAGCGCGTCATCTTCAACCCCGGCACCGAAAACACCGGGGTCATCGAGGCCTTGCGGCAGTCGGGAATCGAGTGCGTCGAGGGATGCACGCTCGTCATGCTCAAAACCGGTCAGTTTTAACTTTGTGAAAAAACTCCCTGAATCCGTTAGCCGTGCATGGGACGAACGCGAGCCGATCTGCGTTCTGACGACCGTTGCCCCGGACGGCACACCGAACACGATCTATGTCGGCGTCGTCGGACTTTTCGACGACTCCACATTCTTCGTCGCCAACAACTACTTCCAAAAGACCAAAGAGAATATCCTTTCCGGATCAAAGGCGTCGCTGCTTTTCCTCACGAAAGATAGAAAATCGTTCCAGATCAAAGGCCCGATTGAGTTGCAGGACAGCGGCCCAATCTTCGAGGAGATGAAGCGGATCAACCCGGAAAAATACCCCGGCCACTCGGCAGCGGTGCTTCGCGTCGAGGCGGTCTTTTCCGGTGCGGAACAATTGGTTTGAATTCCGTGTCGAATTATTGACTCCACCAGCGTAATCTCAACCAACCATCACTATGAAAAAATCGAAAACCACTCCCACCAAATCCACATGCCCGCTCTGCAAAAGCCTCAATCAGGTTCTTGCCGACTCGTATGCGCTCATGTCGCTCACGCACCTCGCCCACTGGAATGTCGAAGGCCCCGGATTCTTCGCGCTCCACACCGCGTTCCAGACCCAATACGAGGAGCTGTTTGTTGCGGTGGATGAAATTGCCGAGCGGATCCGGGCACTCGGAGCGTATGCGACCGGCGGGCTCGGCGAGTTGGCAGCGGTGGCCCAAATGAAGGAATTCGTTTCGCCCCTCCCACAGGAGGAATATGTCCGCGCCCTGCTCGTGGCGAACGAGAAGCTCGTGAAGGATGCGGAAATCGCACGCGACCTCGCGGGCGAGGTGAACGACCCGGAAAGCCAGGACCTCATGATCGGGCGCATCACGCTCCACCAGAAAACTGCCTGGATGCTCGGGAGTTTCCTGAAGTAGCAGAGCCAGAAGCCGCGAATGGATTCGTATCACCCATGATTTCCTGTCACTCATGAACCTCACAGCTCTCCGCAAAACGTCACCGGCAAAATGGATTCTGGCACCAAGGCTGATCGCGGCGTTGCCGCTCTTTGTCTTTGGTTCCTTCCACCTCACCGGAATGTCGCCGCTGCTCGAAATTCTGCGTCGTGCCGGAATTCCATTCCCCGAAATCAATTTTTATTTGGCTCCCGTTTTTATGGTCCTGTCCGGGCTCTTGATGGGGCTCGGGTTCTATGCCCGCATCGGCGCCCTGATCGGCACCTTTGCGATGGTCGTTGCGACCTACAGCAAGTTTGTCATTGAGGAGTGGCCGGGGCCGATGGAGATCCCGCTGGCGCTGCCCCTCGTGGTTCTGGCCGGTTGCCTGGTCGTGCTGGTCAAGGGGCCGGGCGCATGGAGTCTGGACCTGAAGGCCAACACCTGAACTGACAGGCGGCGCTTGAGATTCCAAATCGAACAGGAGCCCTCTTCATGATGCATTGACGAAGCCGTCCAGCGGGAATCGCAAGTGGAGGACGTGGAAATCGGTGATTCAACCAACCAACAACAGACCATGAAACTCGGAATCATCATCACACAGACCGACCCGGAAACCGTCTTTAACGCGCTGCGCCTAGCGCAATACAGTCTCCGGCAGGGCGACTCGGTGCGCATTTTTCTATCCGGGCGCGGGGTCGAAATGGACCAGATCCAAGACGCAAAATTCGATGTGAACGGGATATCCCAGGAGCTACTGGTTGGCGGGGCGGAATTCCTCGCCTGCGGCACCTGTCTCAAGCTCCGGCATTCCGACGGCTCGGAGATCTGCCCGCTTTCAACGCTCAAAGACCACTACGAAATCATCCGCGATTCGGACCGCGTCGTGACGGTATGAGGCTGCTCTGATTTTTTGACACAGGCTATATTGACGCCCACGACAAAGTGAAGTTTTCGCCCGAGCCATGAAAGGCAATCCGCATGGCGGAGTCACATTCCGGTGTTTTTCCAAAGCACCGAGACCGCGACAAAGACAATCATTGCGGCAAAAATGCGGCGGAGCGCAAGGGCCGGCAAGAAATCCTTGATCCACACCCCGGTGGTCATTCCGAGCGCGCCGCCGCCGAGAAACCACGCGGCTGGCTCAAGCGGCAGCGAGGGAGTAATTAGGAAATTTGCGAAAAACGCGGAGACACTGACGAGAGCGATTCCGACCAGCGACGTGGCGAGTGCCCGCTCAATCGGGAGGGCTGCCACGGCCAGCAAGGCGGGGACAACAAGGAAACCTCCCCCCACTCCAAACATTCCCGACAAGACGCCGGTGAGCATACCTGGGGCCTGTCCGGTAGCGGGAGAAGCAGACAGGCAAAGGGACAGCGGGTAAAATAGTTCGGGCATGAACAGCGAAAAACGCTGCCATGCCCGAAATCGAGTGGTTATAATTTTGTCGCCAAACAAAAAAGAACAGCCAC
>JBGTAT010000137.1:0-2366 GCA_041749755.1 Terrimicrobiaceae bacterium
GGTCTTCCCGACGTGCGGGTCTTTGACGACCTTGATTGGCATGAGCTCGTCGCGATGGTTTCGCTCTCCTCCGCCTACTGGGGGGCCGACACCGCGCCCGCGCATATTGCTGCGGCCCTTGAAAAAAAGATGCTGATCCACTTCGGGCCGTCGCGGGCCGACCACTGGAGCCCGCTGCATGGAGTGGGGACGGCAGACGTGCGGGATTGCCACTGCTTGAAATCGCGCCGGACGACCTGCCCGCGCGGCTTCCCGGGCGAATGCCTGGCCGGGATCAGGCCGGCGGATGTGCTGGGCTGGCTGCGAGGAAGTTGTACTTAAGGATGCACCAGAGCGCCTGGAAGCCATCCTTCCAGGTGATCTTTTTTCCCTCCGCGTACGTGCGCCCGTGGTACGAGATCGCGACCTCGTAGATCCTTGCGCCCGACCGGGACATTTTGGCGGTGACCTCCGGCTCGAACCCGAACCGATCCTCCTCGATCCTGATCGACTGGATCAGCTCGCGGCGGAACATCTTGTAGCACGACTCCATGTCGGAGAGGTTCAAATTTGTCGCCATGTTCGACAGCAGCGTCAGGAACTGGTTTCCGAGAAAGTGCCAGAAATAGAGGACGCGATGCGCGTCGGATCCGAGGAACCTTGATCCGAAGACCGCGTCTGCCTTGTTTGCGCGGATCGGGTTCAGCAGCCGCGGGTACTCGGCAGGATCGTATTCGAGGTCGGCATCCTGGATGATGACGACCGGCGCGGTGCAGCGGGCGATCCCGGTCCGCAGGGCCGCCCCCTTGCCTTGGTTGAACTCGTGCCGGGCGATCTTGAGCCGGGGCTCGCGGGCCGCGAGTTCCTCCAGCACCGCCCAGGATTCATCGCGCGACGCATCGTCGACAGCGATCACCTCGGCCACATCCGGCTGGGCGAGCACCGTCGCCAGAACCTCCCCGAGAGTTTTTGCCTCGTTATAGACCGGAACAACAACGCTCAGGCAGGGGGAGATCATCGTGGCCTGCCTACTTTTTCGCCCCGAGGCCGAACGCCTCGTGGGCAAGGTTCGCAGCGGCCTCGATCTTCGACTCCTCGATGATCACCGCAATCTTGATCTCCGAAGTCGAGATCATCTGGATGTTCACCCCGCCGGCCCCGAGGCATTCGAAAAGTTTGGCGGCGACGCCCGAGTGCGAGCGCATTCCGATCCCGACGACGCTCAGCTTCGCGATCCCGCCGGTCTTGATGACCGCTCCGGCCCCGATCTCCTTTGCAACCCGGTCGATCAGGTCGCCCAGCTTTTCGAGCTCGTCCTTGCTCATCGTGAACGAGATGTCGGTCGACCCGCTCACCGAGACGTTCTGGACGATGACGTCGATGATGACGTTCGCCTCCGCGAGCGCGGTGAAGATCCTCGAGGCCGTGCCCGGATGGTCGGGAACGTTCGTGATCGTGACTTTTGCCTGGCTCCGCTCGATGCTCACGCCGCGAACGACGACATTCTCGAGCCCGTGTTGTTCTTCTTTCACAATGGTCCCCCGGTTGTTGTTAAAACTGCTCCGCACTTCGAACGGTACCTGAAATTTTTTTGCGAACTCGACCGACCTTGACTGCATGACCTTCGACCCGGAGCTCGCCATTTCGAGGAGCTCGTCGTAGTCGATCGTCTCGAGCTTGCGGGCGTTCGGCACGACCCTCGGGTCGCAGGTATAGACGCCATCCACATCGGTGTAGATCTCGCACATGTCGGCCTTGAGGGCGGCGGCGACGGCGATCGCGGTGAGGTCCGAGCCCCCGCGGCCGAGCGTGGTGATGTGCCCTTGCAGGGTCTGGCCCTGAAATCCGGCGACGATGCAGATCGCCCCCTCGCGGAGGTGCTTGCGGATCTGGCGCGGCGAGATGTTCGCGATCTTCGCCTTCGTGTGGATCCCGTCGGTGATGATTCCGGCCTGCGCGCCGGTGAGCGAGACCGCCTGCGCGCCGAGCGTCTGGATCGCCATCGCGGTGAGCGCGATCGTCGTCTGCTCGCCGGTCGCCAGCAGGACGTCCATCTCCCGCTCGGTCGGCTTGTCGGAAACCTGCCTGGCCAGCTTGATGAGCCCGTCAGTGACCCCGGACATCGCGGAGACGACGACGACCACCGAGTTCCCGGCGCGCTGGGTTTCGACGACCCGGCGCGCAACATTCATGATCCGCTCCGGGTTCCCGACGGAGGTTCCCCCGTATTTTTGAACGACGATTGGCATGGGAAAAAAGTCAGTCAAGCACCCGTCGTACCGCGGTCAAGTCCGCATCGGCCTCGAGCGGGGCGAAGCCGCCGTGTTTGACCGGGGCGTCCGGGTCCTTGAGCCCGTGGCCGGTGACGGTCAGGACGATTTTTGCGC
>JBGTAT010000138.1:0-18734 GCA_041749755.1 Terrimicrobiaceae bacterium
AAAACCGTGAAATCACATGCAAGTCGTTGAAAAACGAAGGTTCTGAAAAAATCGCGGGCGAATCCTGCCTATATGTTGTGGTGTTTTGGAGGGTGCTTTGATGGGCTTCCCTCAAACGCGCTCTTTCCGGACAGGCCCTACCTGCGACCGCCATCTTTCCGGCACAACTCCACCCGGAGTGGAGGCGTCCGTCGGGATGCCTCCGGCACCTGATCGCCGGATGAAACGCATCGACCTTCCCCCGCCACATGCGCACGCCGATGAAGAGCATGAGCCCGGCGAAAAGAAGAAGGGCGAGCGTTTGTGGCATCCTGGCACCGAGCCAGGCTCCGGCGGGGGCACCGAAAATCCCTCCCGCTCCGAGAACCGCACCCGCCATCCAATCGACCTTGCGGTGCTGCACGACCGATCCATAAACCGCAGTCAGCCCGACCACCGCAAGAGAAACCATGACGGCATCCCGGAACGAAAGCCCCAGTCCGTAGAGCAGCAACGGGACAGCGAGGATTGAGCCGCCTCCGCCTGTCAGACCGAGCGAGAGCCCCACGAGGCTGCCGAAGAGCAGTGCCATTCAGAGGCCTGCCCCGCACCCCGGCTCAATGTGTGCAGCCCCTCGGGAAGCGTCTGGCATCGCCATGAATTTCGCGGATGCCCGCACGGCGAGCAATCCCGCCTGGTGGACTTCGGCACAGCACAGATAAACCCCGTGGCGGTTTGACTCGACCCACCCGGTCACATGCACAGTGTCGGTGACATTCACGCTTTGCAGGTATCGGATCGTGAGTTCGGCGGTCACTCCGGCCACACCTCTCGCGAAGAGCGCGTGGACAATTGCACTGTCCAGCAGGGTGGCGATCACGCCCCCATGCACACGGTCCGGGTAGCTTCGGAACGCGGGGGACGGCAGCCAGACCGCCGTCGCGACTCCGTCCGCCCCCACATCAAAATGTAGGTTCAGACCGCTGTGATTGCAGACCCCGCAGGCAAAACAATCGCGGTGGAGTTCTTCGAGAGCATCCGGAGCCTTTTCAGTGGTGGTCGCAGTCGTGTCCATCGTGATCATGATGAGCGCCATTGCAGCGGGAATTCTCTTTGTTAGCACGGGGCAATTTCCCCAGCAGGCAGGCGGTGGCCAGCTTGGACGGTTCCGACTCTCCACCGGAAAGAAAGGTTTCAATGCCAGCATCCGCAAGCATGAGCAGCGCACGTTCACCGATGGCGGAGGCAATAACGGCATCCATCTTTTGTGCGGCGAGCCACTCCGGCAGCGATCCCGGCTTGTGCTCCGGCGCGGAGAGAATCTCGCCCGCGCCAACTGAGCCGGCCTTGCGGTCCGCTTCGAAAACCAGAAATTCCCTCGCCCCTCCAAAATGCTCGGAGAATTGCCCTCCCGCCATTGGGATGGCGATTTTCATTGTTCCTTGTATCGGGTTCGGTTGATCTTTGACAAACATAGGAAATGAGCCTATGCCCATAACATCCCCTGTCAAACAGATTTCCCATGCCACGCCCGACCTGCCCGAGAAACATTTCGCATTCGCCTCCGGCGAACTATTTCAAGCCCGCCGGCATCCCGCTTCGGGACCTCGAAGAAGTCCTCCTCGCCGCCGACGAATTGGAATCCCTTCGCCTCGCGGACTGCGAGGATCTCTACCATGTGGATGCAGCCAAACAAATGGGCATCTCGCGGCAGACCTTCGACCGGATTATTCGCCGTGCGAGGGGAAAAGTCGCCTGCGCTCTCGTTAAAGGTCTCGCCCTGCGGATCGAAAAAACTGGGTGAGGCCGCGCTTCAGCGGACTCCTCCGCAGCATCCGCCGGATGAAGAGGCCGCAAGGATTTTGTTGGCATCTGCGGGACTGAGAACCGAGGGAGTATACTTCCCGCCTCTCGCTTCTAGATTTCTGACAAACGCCCGGAAATGGTTGCCGGAGGCGGCTTCCAGACTGGCGAAAACCGCCTTGTCCGAATCGGACTTCGTCACAGCCTGCATTTTGCGTAAATCGGCGATGTCGGTCTCTTCAATCAAAGCCCCCGCTCGCAGGGCAGCCACCTCGGACTTGCTCCCCTGATCGCGGAGTTTGTCGAAAAGGTCGTTCAACTCGGAAGTTGCAAACTTCCGGCCACTGACACTCCGGGGAAGTGGCACCCGGTTGTTCTTTAACACTCCGGACATCGCCTCGCGATGCATCTGCTCGGATCGCGGGATGTTTTGAAACGGACGCACATCCGGCCATTGCTTTCCAAAAGTGACATAGAGGTCATGCGCCAGGATTTCCTCTTCGTAAAGAGAAACCAAATTCCCAACTTTCTCGACGGCGCGGGAAGTCGCTTTATCGGCCCCGATGGCTTGCGGGATGAGAACGCCGGAAAAGATTGCGGCAAGGAGGAGGGGGAAAGTTTTCATGTTTTGTCTCCAATTGAACCAATGACCGTCAGACTCGCACATCTCGGCGAATAATACAACGGTGCGGTTCTTTGCGTTCAGACAAACGTCTCAAAAAAGAAGGTTGCCCGGCGAAATAAATCCTTCTTGACAGAATGTTAGACATATTGCCATATTGCAATATATGAAATCAGTTGTTCCTGGCCCCCGCCATTCTTCCCGCGAATATCGCAGCGGTGCGGATGTGTTCAAAGCCCTCGGACATTCGAGCCGACTGCTGATCGTGGACGTGCTGGCGGACGGCGAGCAATGCGTGGGGGAGCTGACACGGATGGTTGGCAGCGACTCTTCGACGGTTTCCAACCACCTCTCGGTGCTTCGGAACGTCGGATTGGTCGTCGATGAGAAGCGAGGGCAGCAGGTTTTTTACCGACTTGGTGCGCCGTGCGTGACCAAGATCTTTCACTGTCTGGACGAGATCCGCGAGGCGAGGGAAAGCCTTCGCTGAAAAGCTCACTCTTACTTTCAAAATCCTTTCCACCAACAAACCACAACCAATGAAAAACATCACTGTCAACGAACTGAAAAATCTCCGGTCAGCCGGACAATCTCTCACTCTGATCGATGTCCGCACCCCGGCGGAATTCGAGGCCGTTCATGTGCCGGGAGCTTGCTCAATGCCTCTGGACACTCTGGATTGTGCGGGGGTTCTTGCTGGACGCGACAAATCCGGAGATGCCTCCCAGATTCACATTCTATGTCACAGTGGAGTCTGGGCCAAAAAGGCGGCCGAAAAATTTGCGGCAGTCGGCTTCAATGACTGCCTGGTTGTTGAGGGCGGCACGCAGGCATGGGCGGATGCCGGATTTCCGGTTGAACGCGGGGAACGCTCGGTGCTCCCGCTCGACCGCCAGATGCAACTCACCATCGGATTGATCGTCCTGTCAGGAGTCCTGCTTTCCCATTTCCTCAACCCCGCGTGGATCTGGCTGTCTGGATTTGCCGGGTGCGGGCTCATCTTCGCGGGACTCAGCGGAATTTGTCCTTTGCGGTCAGTCGTCGCAAAAATGCCGTGGAACCAGGGCAAGGCGGATGCAAAAAGCTCATGCTGCGCCGCTTGAGTGGAAAACAGATTCTATGAATAAAAAGATTGTTATTGTCGGCGGCGTGGCGGGCGGGGCTTCCTGTGCGGCACGTTGCCGGAGAATGGATGAAACAGCGGAGATACTCATGCTGGACCGCGGTCCTTATGTTTCGTTCGCAAACTGCGGCCTGCCCTACTACGTGGGCGATGTGATTACGGACGAGGCCAAGCTCCTCGTTGCAAATCCGGCTCTGTTTCGGGATCGCTTTAACATCGAAGTCCGCACGGAACATGAAGTCACAGCGATTGATCGCGAGGCCCGCGAGATCGATGTGAAGGAACTCGCCACAGGTCGCACTTATCGCGAGTCCTACGACGCGCTAGTCCTCTCTCAAGGAGCCGCGGCGGTGCGTCCGCCTCTTCCCGGCATCGATCTTCCGGGGATTTTCGTCGTGCGGACGGTTCCCGACAGCCGACACATTCGTGCATGGATCGACGCGAAGGCGGCCAAGAGTGCCGTCGTTGTCGGCGGGGGATTCATCGGCCTCGAAATGGCGGAAAACCTCATGCATCGCGGGATCGCCGTGACCGTCGTCGAAATGCTGGACCAGGTGATGCCCCCTCTTGACCCCGAGATGGCCAAACCGGTTCAGCAGCATCTGGAAAAGCACGGAATCAAGGTTGCGCTGGGCGACGGGGTTGCGGGCTTCGAGTCGCGGGACGGCCAGCTTGTCGTCAACACGAAATCCGGCGCTCAACACACAGGCGCTCTCGTCATCCTCGCCATCGGAGTCCGACCAGAAACCGCTCTTGCAAAGGCCGCCGGGCTGGAACTCGGTGAGCGTGGTGGAATCCAGGTGGATGAGCGGATGCGAACGAACGATCCGAATATCTGGGCTGTCGGCGATGCGGTCGAAGTCAAGGACGTGGTCACAGGAGAATCGTGTTTGATTCCGCTCGCCGGACCGGCGAACCGGCAGGGGCGCATCGCGGCCGACGTGATTTGCGGACGGGATTCCAAGTTCCGTGGCGTCCAGGGAACAGCAATCTGCGGAGTGTTTGACCTCGCGGTCGCCGGCACCGGTGCCAGCGAGAAAAGCCTCCTGCGCGCTGGCATCACGGACTACGACAAAGTCTACCTCCACCCCGCGAACCATGTGGGCTATTACCCCGGCGCGAAGCCGATCAACTTGAAGCTGATCTTCCGGAAGTCCGACGGGCGCATCCTCGGCGCTCAGGCGGTCGGCGAGGCGGGCGTGGACCGGCGCATCGATGTCATCGCGACCGCGATCCAGTTCGGGGGAACGGTCTTCGACCTCGAAGAATCGGAACTTTGCTACGCGCCGCAATTCGGTGCCGCCAAAGATCCCGTGAACTTTGCCGGCATGATCGCTGCCAATTCCCTGCGGGGCGATCTCCCGCTGGCAGACTGGAAGCAACTCCTCCCCGACTCCGCCGTGCTCGTGGATGTCCGTGATCCGGACGAATTCGAGGAGGGCCATATTGCTGGGTCCATCAATCTCCCGCTCAACGAGCTGCGGGCACGCCTGGACGAGTTGCCCCGCGACCGCGAACTCTGGCTCTACTGCCGCGTTGGACAACGCGGGTATTACGCAACCCGCCTGCTCATGCAGCATGGCTTTCAGGTGAAAAACCTCCCCGGTGGTTACCTCACCTACGATCTGATCAAGGCCGCATCAAACAACCAATCATGAATGCATCTCACAAGGCAGCCCTTCCCATCCTGTGTGCTCTGGCCATCGCGGTGACCGGGTGCGGAAAAAAGCATGAGTCCGCCCGCGAGCCGTTGCCACCAATTTCCGTCCGCATTCAGACCATCGATAAAAAGCCGCATCTTGCCAGTGAGGAAGTCGTCGCCACGGTCAATTCGAAATTGCGCTCGGTCATCGAATCCAAGGTGAGCGGGCGCATCGACAAGATGCTCGTCATCCCCGGACAGCAGGTCAAAGCGGGCGAGCTTCTTGTTCAGCTCGATGTCCGGGAGATCAAGGCGAAACTCGACCAGGCAACCCCGGTTCGCGAACAGGCCGAGAAAGACCTGAAACGGTTCACGGACTTGCTAGCCAAGCGCGTGATCACGCAACAGGAGTTCGAGACCGCCGAATCGAAAGCAAGGGTCGCCCGCGCGGCAGTCATCGAAGCCGAGACCATGCTCGGCTACGCAAAAGTCACAGCGCCTTTCGACGGAGTCATCACTCGCAAGCTGGCCGATGTCGGCGACCTTGCGACTCCCGGAAAGCCGCTTGTCGAGATGGAGGATCCCGCCGCCTTGCGCCTCGAAGCAGCCGTGCCGGAGGCGATCATCGACCGGGTCTCCCTGGGCTCAAAGCTCATGGTCCGCATCGGGTCAAACGAACTCGAAGGCGTCGTTCGGGAAATGTCCCCCACCGCCGATCCGAACAGCCGCACGCTTCTCGTCAAACTCGATCTTCCCGCAACGCCGGGATTGCGAACCGGACAGTTCGGACGTGTCGCCGTTCCGGTGGCCGAAACCTCCGTCCTCCGTGTGCCGGCTTCAGCCATTTTCCGGCGCGGGCAGATGGAACTCGTCTTCATCCTCAACGACAAACATGCGCAGCTTCGAATCGTGAAAACCGGAAAGCCGTTCGGCGCGGAAATCGAAATCGTCTCGGGCGTCAACGCTGGTGAACAGGTCATCATAGAGGGTGCTGCCGACCTCGTGGACGGACAACCCATCGAGGTCCGGCCATGAGCGAGCCCCTCGGCATCGCGGGGCGGATCGCCCGCTCCTTCATCAATTCCAAGCTCACGCCGCTGATCATGGTCACGTCAGTGTTGCTCGGCGTGGCGGCGGTTTTTCTGCTCCCGCGTGAGGAGGAGCCGCAGATCAAGGTGCCGATGATCGACGTGCTCGTTTCCATGCCAGGCACCGGCTCGAAGGAAATCGAGGAACGCGTCACGCGCCCGATGGAAAAGCTCCTCTGGGAAATCCCGGGAGTGGAATATATCTACTCGACTTCAAGCCCCGGCCAGAGCCTCGTCATCGTGCGGTTCGTCGTCGGCTCGGATGCCGAGCAGAGCATCGTCCGGCTCAATCAGAAGTTGCAGGCAAATTTTGACATCCTGCCGCACGGAGTCACACAGCCGCTGATCAAGGTCCGCTCCATTGACGACGTGCCGATCCTGGCGCTGACTTTCCACAGCAAAACCCACGACCACCTGACATTGCGGAGGCTTGCCGCCGAGGTCGATGACGCCATCAAACAGGTGCCCATGGTCGCCGAGACGAAGATCCTTGGCGGAGCCCGTCGCGAGTTGCGAATCCTCCTCGATCCCACGCGACTGGCCTCGCGCGGCCTGACCCCAGCCGGGCTCATTCCCATTTTGCGGCAGGCCAACCGGCAATTCACCGCGGGGGGGCTCACGACCGAAAACCGCGAACTCGTCATCGAGACTGGCGCATTCCTCCAGAGTGCGGAAGATGTGGGCAATGTTGTCGTGGGTGTGTTCGAGGGAAAACCGATCTACCTTCGCGATGTAGCGGACATCGTGGACGGAGCCGAGGAGGCCTCAAACTACGTCTTCTACGGCGACAAGGCGAACCCGGAAGAACCAGCCGTGACGATCACCGTAGCGAAGCGCCCTGGCGTCAACGCCATTGATGTCGCGGAGAGCGTCCTGAAAAAAGTGGACATGCTCAAAGGCAAGCTCATCCCACTTGATGTGACGGTGTCCGTCACCCGCGACTATGCGGAGACGGCAGCAGAGAAATCGAACGAGCTTCTCTTTCACATGCTGATCGCGGTCGTCGGCGTTTCGGTGCTGGTCCTGCTCACGCTCGGATGGCGGGAGTCGATCATCGTCGGGATCGCGATCCCCTGCACACTCGCGCTGACGCTGCTGGTTTTCTACCTTTACGGCTACACGCTGAACCGGATCACGCTGTTCGCGCTGATCTTCTCCATCGGCATCCTCGTGGATGATGCCATCGTCGTGGTCGAAAATATCGTCCGACATTTCCACCTGCCTCACAACAAGGGTCGCAGCGGGGCGGAGATCGCCATCGAGGCGGTCAACGAGGTGGGCAACCCCACCATCCTCGCGACGTTCGCCGTCATTGCTGCCGTCCTGCCCATGGCATTCGTGGGCGGACTCATGGGGCCTTACATGCGCCCGATCCCGATTGGATCGAGTGCCGCCATGCTGTTTTCGCTGGCCATCGCGTTCGTCGTGACCCCGTGGGCCGCGATCCGGATTCTGAAAAGGGCGAAAGGCGACACAGAACCCGCATCTCAGGGAGATTCCTCCGCGCATTCCCACTTTGAGCATGAAGAGGATTTTTTCACGCGGCTCTACCGCCGCATCATGGGGCCGCTCCTCTCCCACGCCCGTTGGCGTTGGACGTTCCTCGCCGCGATTGTCGGACTCCTGCTCGCCGCGATGGCGCTGGTGGGGATCGGATTCGTGAAGGTGAAAATGCTGCCGTTCGACAACAAGAGCGAATTCCAGATCATCCTGAACATGCCGGAAGGAAGCGCCCTGGAGCGCACGACCCAGGCTGCGCTGGAGATGGCCGCTGCGGTGCGGGACGAGCCGGAGGTCAAGGACTACCAGGTCTATGCTGGCGTCTCTTCCCCGTTCAATTTCAACGGGCTCGTGCGCCACTATTTCATGCGTGGCGGCGCGAATGTCGCCGATATCCAGGTGAACCTCGTCGGGAAGGGTGAGCGCAAAGCCAAGAGCCACGACATCGCCAAGCGCATCCGCCCGCGCGTCGCGGCGATTGCGGAGAAATTCGGCGCGCGAGTGGCCGTCGCCGAGGTGCCGCCTGGACCCCCGGTCCTGCAAACGCTCGTCGCCGAAATCTATGGGCCGACCGAAGAATCCCGCCTCAAGATGGCGGAGAAGGTGCGTGGGATTTTCAAAGACGTGGACGGCGTCGTCGATGTCGATTGGTATATCGAAGCCGACCAACCGAAAGGGAAGTTCGTCATCGACAAGGAGAAGGCTGCGCTCAATGGCATCAGCGCCGAGACGATCTCGCAGACGCTCCAGATCGCCGTGGGCGGCCAGTCCATCGACCTCCTCCACCTCCCGCGTGAAAAGGATGATGTGAATATTACGCTCGAACTTCCTCGTTCCTCCCGCGTCACACCCGAGGAGCTTCTCGCCCTCCGCGTGAGGTCCGGCGATGCCAACGCGCTCCCCGAGCCCGGAGCCTCCGGCGAAACCCCGCTAATCCCCCTGCGCGAGTTGGTGTCCATCGAAAAAACGATCACCGACAAAAGCATCTATCACAAGAATCTGATGCCCGTGACCTACGTCATCGGCGATGTGGCGGGAACGATTGAAAGTCCGGTCTATGCGATCCTGAAAATGAACAGCGCCCTCGCAAAGCTCGACACCCGCGAGTTCGGAGGAAATGGCAAGAAACTCGAAGTTTTTAATTCCACCCTGCCATTCACCGGGGATCAACCCTCGCTCAAATGGGACGGCGAGTGGCATATCACCATCGAGGTCTTCCGCGATCTCGGAACGGCTTTTGCCGCCGTGCTCGTCCTCATCTATGTGCTGATGGTCGGATGGTTCCGCTCGTTTCTCACTCCGCTGATCGTGATGGCCGCGATTCCGTTTTCACTTGTCGGCATCCTGCCCGCGCACGGAATGCTCGGTGCGTTTTTCACCGCGACATCGATGATCGGGTTCATGGCCGGTGCGGGCATCGTGGTGCGCAACTCGATCATCCTTGTGGATTTCATCGAACTTCGCTTGCGCGAAGGGATGCCTCTGGCCGAGGCCGTCGTTGATGCGGGTGCCGTGCGGTTCCGCCCCATGTTGCTCACCGCGATGGCGGTCGTTGTCGGCGCGAGCGTCATTCTCTTTGACCCAATCTTCCAGGGACTCGCCATTTCCCTGATGGCCGGAGAAATCGCCTCGCTGCTCATCAGCCGCATGGCCGTCCCTGTGCTCTACTATGCCGCCTATCGCAAAACCAACGGTCCCCGCTTATGAAAACACTGATCCTCATCGCTGCTGTCGTTATCGCACTCTTTATCGCCAAGCGTCTATTCGCTGGCCCGACTCTCTCTCCGCAAGAGGCGGAGAAGCGAGTTGCATCGGGAACGGCCCTTCTTATTGATGTGCGCGAACCTGCGGAATGCGCCTCCGGTGTGGCCAAACCCGCGATCCTGCTTCCCTTGAGCGACCTGACAGGGAGCCGATCCAAATGGAAACCCTTCCTTGAGAAAAACCGTGACAAGGAATTGCTCGTCTATTGCCGTTCCGGCAGCCGCTCGGGCATCGCAGCCGGCATTTTGCGCAGAGAGGGATTCAAGTGTTCAAACGCGGGGAGTTACGGCGCATGGCAGAACGCCGGACTTCCCACCCGCCAGGAGGCAACAAAATGAGCCGGTTTCTCGTTCCCATTTTGATTGGTGCGGCACTCGGAGCGGCCATGGGTTATTTCGGTCAGTGCAGTTCTGGAGCGTGCCCGCTGACCGCGACCTGGTGGCGCGGGGCGCTCTACGGCGCGACACTGGGAGTGATATTCGCCTTTTCCAGCAGCCGATGAAAATACTGATCAGGTCATGGTAAACCCTTCAGGCTTGGGGGCCATGGGGGAGGGAGCGATAGAAATGATGGGCGCTCGATTCCGGGTGCTGAGTGAAGCGAGCCGACTGAAATTGATTTTTGCTCTGGAGGACGGGGAGAAAAATGTCTCCGCGCTCGTGTCTCTCACGAAGCTGACCCAGGCAAAGGTGTCCCGTCAACTCCACATCCTGACCGGTGAGGGAATTCTTGGGCGACGGAAAAATGGGCTCAATGTGATTTACCACATCGCAGACAAGTCCACTCTTGTCCTGTGCGAAAGTATCCATCGAAGCATGCAACACCAAAGCCGGATCGTTATTGCTCCGCCCCGACAGGCGCATAAAAATGCCTAATCCAAGGTTTCTCTTCCGCGAAATAGTTTTTTGCTCTTCTGCGGGTTGAAGGTCGGTCTCTTCCAACCTGGCTTTTGGTCCGGATTCCTACCCGGCCAGTCGAGTTTTCTTACTCGGCTCGGATGCAGTCCGAAGTGATGAGGGCAGATGGATCGGGGAAGTCGTTCGGGATGCCGGGGGACGTGACGGGTTTGCCTGCGGCGATTTTGCGGCGACTTGTTGGTTGAGCGCGAGGATCTGGGCAAGGAGGTCTGCTTTGGGATGGAATCCGTAGGCCGCGAGGACAACGGCATCAAGGTCGGCATGAGCGTCTTTGAGCGGGTTTGACCCGGGAAGCTCAAGCGTTTGATAGAGGGCGCGCAGTCCGCCTATCAAAATGGGCAGCGACTCCGCACGGCTGCGGCGGATTTCTCGCCCGGCGGCGGCGACCGCTGCGACGGCGTTCGCATCCGGGTTCTACGCCCGCCCTCCGGATAAGGAAGATCATCCGCATACGGAATGATTTTCTTGCGAGGTTTCGGGTATGCCCAGTCTTGACAAGGCATTTTCCAAATTCCTGAAAACTCTGCGCGGAGATCGGAGTTACGCCCAGTTGGCCAAAGAGCTGGGCATCGCCGAGTCCACGCTCTACCGCCTGATTAACGGGGACCAATCCGCCACATTGCGCGGCGTGGAAAACGTCCTGCAGAAGCTCGGGCTTTCTCCTGCGGATGTTTTCGGCGAAGCGATTCACCGCAAAAGAGGCCGCCGCGGCTGACAATATGAACACTGCCGATTCTCATGGCTCGCACGGAAGGGTTCCCGGCGGAATCTGGGATCGCATTCCGCTTTTCTGGCGGTTTCAATTGGGAGGCTGGCTGGCTTTTACGATTTTTTCGTTTCCCTCGAAATGGGTGATGCTGGAAACCATTCCAGCCTCGGTTCTGGTTTCGCTCTATCGCGACGGCTTGGGATTCCTGATCACAATCGGCATGAGGGAAATCTACCGGAGGGGCTACAGCGAAAAGATGCCCAAGGCTGCATTGGTCGGACTCGTGGGCGGGGTATCTTTGGCGAGCGGGCTGATTTTGACTCTCTTCAGCTTGGGGTTTCACGAATTTCTGGATTTTGATGCCGAGAAGACGTTCACTCCGCCGATTATCTTCGGGATCTTCTATTTCCGCACCGGGCTGTGCCTGGGGTGGAGCCTGCTCTATTTTGGCATCAAGCTCCTCATGGAACGGCTGGACCGGGAGCGCTTGTTGGCCATCGCTCAGGCAGCCGGGAAGGATGCGGAACTCCAGATGCTGCGCGCCCAATTGAATCCCCATTTCCTTTTCAACGCGCTCACCACAATCCAAGCGGGATTGACACGGGCTCCCGAGTCCCTTCGCCCGGTTGTTCAGGCCCTTTCGGATTACCTCAGCTTTTCACTGTCCCATCGCGACCAGAAGTTCATCCCGGTCGGAGATGAGTATGACGCCCTTGTCGCCTATCTGGCGGTGGAAAAAGCGCGTTTCCGGGATGATATAGAGGTTGAGTGCATGATCGATCCCGCCGCCAGGGAATTCCCAGTGCCGGGCATCTTGCTTCAACCGCTGGTGGAAAACGCCATCGGGTATGGTCGCAAAACCTCTCCGAAACCGCTGCGACTGCGGATGCATGTGTCACAGCTTCCCACTGGTTCCCTGATGATTGAAGTTGCCAATACGGGGAGATGGGTCGAGGAGGAGGATGCTCGGAAGTTTGGTGGCATCGGCTTGGGAAATGTTCGCAAACGGATGGCCCTGCTGTATCCCGACAGACATCGCATCAGCATGAAAGCGGAAAACGGCTGGGTAACGGTAACAATTGAAATCACCGCATGAGTGCTCCAGAACTGCGAACCATGATTGTCGATGACGAAGCCCCCGCACGGGAGTTCTTGGGCGACCTGCTTTCCGCCCACCAGCACGTAAAAATTGTTGGTGAGGCAAATTCCGTATGCACTGCCGCATCCCTGTATGCCGATCTCCGCCCAGACCTGATTTTTCTGGATGTCCAGATGCCCGATGGCGACGGGTTTTCTCTTTTGCCGAAACTCGACCCGCTCCCAGCAATCATTTTTGTCACGGCATTCGACGCCTTTGCCATCCGGGCATTCGACGTGAATGCCATCGACTATCTTCTCAAACCGGTGCGCCCGGATCGGCTGGCCCATGCTCTGGAACGAATCGTTCACAAGCCGCCGCCAACCAATCCCCAGCAGCTTCGTGAGGACGATCAGATTGTGATGAAATCCGACTCCAAGATGCATGTGGTGTTCGTCTCACAGATCAGCGGGATCGAAGCACAGGAGAATTACACCCGCATTTATCTTGCCAATGGAAGCACTGAGTTTCTTCGCCGTAAAATGAATGACTGGGAAAAAGTGTTGCCCGAAACGCTATTCCTGCGCCTTGATCGTTCGCTGATTGTTAATCTCAAATTTGTCGGGAATCTCGTCATGGAAGATCGTGATAAATCTGAGCTCGAAATGGCGGGTTTTCCAAAACCGATTCCCCTCAAGCGCGTGGCAACAGCGCTCTTGCGGAAAGCGCTTCGACTCAGGAATCAGGTGTGACGAAGGGCTGGAAAAGCCCGCTTCGTCACCGACTTTGGCTGGTTCGTCACAGGCTCCCTGAACGCGTGAAATGCCGCTGCATGGTTTGCGACCATGAAGCATTTCAATGTCATCGGACCCCAGGTTCGCAGGCTCCGCAACCAGCGGGCATGGTCGCAAAACGACTTTGCCATCAAACTCCAACTCCTCGGGATGGAGAATGCCACCCGTGCGAAAATCTCGAAGATCGAATCCCGGCTCGTCTGGATTTCCGACGATGATTTGATTTTCCTTTCGCGCGCCCTCGGCCTGGCGATGGAGGAGCTTTATCCGGATTTCATTCGGACCGCGAAACGGCTCTACGAAGCCATCAGCATGTCGAAAGCCTCTCGTTACGGGGCCTTCATTTTCGGGTTGATAAGTTGCTCCCAACTGGGAGCAGGGGTCTTTCATTTTGCATCTACTGTCGCTGGCGTATGAAAACACTACTCCTCGCAGCAGGTTCACTGGACGGCGCACTTTCCGAAGGTCTCGGAATCATTGCAAAGTTCCTCTTCATCATCGCGGTCGTCGTCATCGCCCACGGTGGATGGCAGGTCCGCACCGGCAACGCCGACATGGGCAAGATGTCGATTGTCGGCGGGCTTCTCCTCGGGCTCGCCGTCCTGATCGCCGAAGCTCTCTTCACCGCGGGCGGAATGCCAACCATCAGCGTTTCACGGTAATGATTCCCACACACGCCGGTGACGACAGCGATGGCAAAATCTGGGGGATCGAGGGCGTGAACATCCTGTTCATGCTCGCGGGACTCCTCCTCAGCATCGGGTTCGCCATGATGCTCTCGCCCCACCACGCGCCGACGTTCAGCGTCGGCGCGGGTGCGGTGCCGTTCGCTCTGATCACCGGATACGTGTTCACACTCCGGCAGGGCAAACCGAAGTCCTTCGACACGGACTTGCTCGAAACCCTCGCCAACGGCACCGGCTGGATGCCGCCCGCGCAACAACCCCGCAATCCTTTATCCCATGCAAGCACCTAACGGCTGGTTTTCTCACGACCTCATCATCTGGAACGACCTCGACAAGCGTGGATTCGTCACCAAGGGCTTTGTGCTCGACGTGCCGGATCTCCGACATGCCAGCGAACATTCGCTTGATGCGTTTTATTCATCGGTGCGGCAGTTCCTCCACACCTTGGACGAATCCACCCGCGCACAAATCCGCTGGTCGGTGGACTCCAATTACCGGGACGAGCTGACGGCTTACAAATCCGTCACTGATGAGCGGTGCGAGCCGGATTCATGGGCGGCGATCAGCCGGAACGAGCGGTTCAACCGATATTGGAAAGCGATGCAATCCGGGCAGCTTCGTCGGGAGAAACTCGTTCTATTTCTGTCCAAGCGTATCGCGGCGAATCCACCGGCTGGTGCGAGCAAGGCGGTCTTGAATGAACATCACCGGCGCATTCTGGCCCAATACAACGAGGGGTTTGAACAGCATGGCCGGGTTATTTCGTCGTTGTTCGAGCCGCATGGTTGCCGGGTCACGTCCATGTCCACGGCGGATTTGTTCCGCTACTACGCGACGTTTTTCAATCCGTCGTATCTCCGGCGCGACAATTACGATCCCATCGGCCAGTTTCGGGAAGAGGAAACCATTCATCAAAACTGCTGGCACCAAGGGGTGCAGGCCGGAAAGACATTCGGCTTCTTTGCCGATGGCTTTTACCACAACCTGATTATCCTGAAACGCCGTCCGCAGCGGACCCGGCGCGGCATTTTCTGGGCGGTAACTTCGTTACCATTTTTGGACTATGCGATCACGGTAAACCTCTATCCGCAGAATATCCGCAAGGAGATTAGCAAGGCGGAAAAGTCTCTGGAACGTGTGCGTGGCGACTACGCAGCGGAGGGCAAGCATTCGCTCCTCACCTCGAAAGAAGTCAAGGAACAGCGGATCAAGAACCTCGCGCAAGGCGACGTGGTTCCGCTCCTTTACGATTACGTGGTTCACGTCTGGGATTCAACCGAGGACGGGTTGATTTCCAAGACCCGGCAAATCGAAACCGCCTTCGGGCAGATGGAGGACGCCCAATGCTGGACGAGCAATGTTTCCTCGGCGGCCACGACAAAAAATATCTGGTTTCAGACATGGCCGGGGTGGGTCTGGGGGAAATACACCCACCATGCCGACAGCGGCCTGGATGAATGGCTGGCAGACATGCTGCCGTTCTCTTCAACCTTCACCGGACATCTCGATGGGGCGGAAGCCCTCTACGATGGTAGCAACCGAAATCTGATTGGCGTCCGGAATTTCCTTTCTGGCACACCGCAACTCGCCGTTTTGCTCGGAATGACGCGGGCGGGAAAGTCGGCATTCATGTCGGACCTGCTCTCGCAGACCGATCCGTATTACGACTTCACTCTGATTGTCGAAGAGGGGCTTTCTTACGGTATCTGGTCCCAGGCTCAGGGGGCCACGCCGATTGTCATCCAGCCGGATGGCGATCTTTGCCTGAACTACCTCGATACCCAGGGCGCACCGCTGACGAACCTGCAAATCACCACCGCCGCCGCATTGGTGGCGAAAATGGCCGGGCATCCCGCTGACGAGGACAGGCGCAATCTGCGGTTGGCCCAAATCACGCAGTATATCGAACAGCTTTACGCGGATCGGTTCGAGGAATGGATTTCCGAGGACGCTTCCCGTCTGGATTTGGCTGCCCGCCACGCGATGGCGGCGATGGCATACAAAAAGGCGCACTTGCCCGTCTCTTCCACCTTCTTGGAAGCTTGGACGGAATTGCGCCACGCGGCCAGCGAGGACGAACGGCAATGCCTGATTACGACTCCGACCATGGAGGAGATTTCCCGGTTCATCAAATCCCCGGATACCGAGCGATATGTTCGCAATGCCGCGTTCGCGTTCTTCCAGCCCACGGATTACCCGACGCACGACATGTTGCAGCAGATGATGCTGGTTGCCCCGTTCCCGGAACACGACCGCAACGAAATCAATCATTTGGCAACCTTGCTTGCCCCTTGGAACGAGCAGCGGCTCGTGTGCGGACACTCCACATTGTCACTCACCGGCAAGCTGGCCCATTTCGACCTGACCTACATTCCGGAGTCGAATCGTCAGTTGAAGGAATTGGCGGGCTTCCTGATCGCAAACTACGGGCGTCAGCACATCATCACCCTGCCAAGGGGCTCACGGAAACGGGTCATCTTCGAGGAGGTCGCCAGAACGCTGGATATTCCGGGAGGCGAACAGCTCGTTTCCGAGTTCTACGCCCAGCTATCGAAGTTCTCGACTTGGATAATCAGCATTGTCCAGCAATACAGCCGGTTTCAACGCTCGGGCATTCGCCCCATCGTTTTCGGCAATGCCAAGCAGTTCTTTTTTACCCGGATGAACGACCGCCGGGATATTGAGGATGTCGCAAAGGACATTGATTTGTCCGAGACGACGAAGGAGGCGATTTCGCGGTATCCGCTTCCGGAGCATTTGCCGGAAAACAACAAGTATGCCGCGTTGACGTATTACCACCTCGACGCCCAGCAGCCCCGGTGCGGGACGATTCATAACCGCGTCTCTCCCGAAATGCTCTTCTGTTCTTCTTCGACAGGGGAGGACTTCGATCAACGGAGCCGAGTGCTCCGAAACCATCAAGACATCGTCAGCGGGATTCTTTCTGAGTCGGCCGCGGCTGTTTCAAACAAAACCAAATAACCCATGAAAACCAACCCCAGTAGGAAAATGAAATCGGTGTGTGCGGCGCTTGTCGTGACATGCCTTCTCCCGGCGTGCGCGTCTCGCAGCTCGTTTCAGAAAGGCTATGAGCGCGGCGCTTCCGATACGGTCAAGCGTCAGTATTGGATTTTGCAGGACATGCAGAAGCGCGACGAAAAGAAGCCTCGTCTTTCCCTGTATCGAATGCCGGTGAACCCCGATCCGAACGCCACGGTGAAGACGGTTCCCTACGAAATAAGCATCCCCATCTACGAGTAATCCCACATTCAGCCACCCAACCCAACAACCATGAAAAAGACTCTTATCCTGACCACTTCCGCCGCCCTCCTTGTAGGGCAACCTCACGCAAATGCCTTTCTCGGTGTCGGTGACATAGTGAGTGATCCGGTCGCCGAACAGGCATTGATCCAAAAGAACATCTTCGACCAGATCAAATACGCTTGGGAGCAAACCCAATGGGCGGAAAAGCTCGCCACCCTTCACAACACGCTCAACACAGTGCGCGAGCAACTGGAGACGGCCAACAAGGTGAAGCAGGCCATCGGCGATCCGGTCGCGGCCATCGGTCTGATCGATAACGGGCTCTTTTCCGGCTATCTGGAGGATTCCGGGATTGTCGATACGTTGGGCGAGTTGGCCGGCATCGCACAGCAGGGGGCGGAACTCTCGGCCACGGTGAGCGAATTGTTCGAGCCGATCAATCTCGACTCATGGAAGAACATTTCTTCCGACACGGCCCGGAATTTCGAGGGGGTGTCTTCGTTCCGGGATTCGAGCGATCCCTTGAAACGGTTCCGGGCGGTGGACAATGCGTTCTCCCGTTTTGAAACCCTGCTCGGGCGAGCCCAGAACAAGCGGAAAGTCCTCAACCGGCAAATCGCACGTCTCAACACCCAGTTGAAAAACGCACAAGATGATGCCGAAGTTCAAAAGCTGGTCGGTTCCTTGGCCACAGCACAAACCGCCCTCAATGACCTGGATGATATGGTGGGCACCGCACGCGGCCAGGTCGAATCGCTCCACATGCTCAACCAGAACCGGAAGGAGGCGGAGGAAGTTGCAGCCGATGAAATCAGCCGCGACCGCAATCGCGAACTCGCAAAACTTTCTGCCCAAGCCGAGGCGGAAGCTGACTTGCCGGACTTCACCCAGGACAACGCTGACCTCCCGCCCGGATTCTAAAGGAGGCTACGCCTCATCCTTACTCGAGTATGAATTCACTTTCCAATCTATACCAAGCCGCGTTCGAGATCCGCACGCTCCTGATGCCGTTCGCCTTTGTCCTCTGTGTCATGGGTATCGGAGAAATGGGCTGGCGGGCTGGATCAGACACCCGCGCCATTCTGGGCGCATTGATAAAGACCATCCTCGTCGTCGGATTGCTCGCGGGCTACCCGGCAGCGATGGAGGGAGGCCAAAAGGCATTCGTAGAAATGCGCAGCAAATTCACGAATGCCCGTGATGCCAAGTTCGTCCAACTCCTTCGATCCAGGATCGAAAACCAGCCGTCCGATTCGTTGGCGGACATCGGGAAAATCGTTCCCGCCGCAATCGGAATGTTTTTCCAAGGCATCGGGCGGTTCATGCTGCTGGTCCTGCGATTTTTCCAGGAATTCGCCATTGCCGGCCTGATTGCTGTCTCACCGCTCTTGCTGGGCTTCCTGTTTTTATCCTTCACGCAATCTTTCGGTATCCAGTTTTGCGTCACCTCGCTGACCGTCCTGCTCTGGCATGTGGCGATTTGCCTGGTGGACATCGTGATTGTCGCGATCAGCGAAACGTTATTTCTCCCCCTCACAACAGGGGGCCTGATCCAAACCGCACAAAACCTGATCGTTGTTCAAAACTGGCTGCTGTTCCCGTTCATCATGGCCTTCGCGGCCTTGATCACAGTGTTCTTTTACCTGTCCGTTCCGTTTGTCGCCGGGGCGATCATGAAAGGGGCAAGCGGGACGACCTCCGCACTTCAAGCCGGAATCCAAGGCACCATGCAGGCGGCCGGGCTCGCGGTGGGGGCGGGGATCAC
>JBGTAT010000139.1:0-9672 GCA_041749755.1 Terrimicrobiaceae bacterium
GATGCCCGTGCGCTGGCTCTACGTCCTGCAAAACGGCGAAATTGTCCCGCCCACCGGCAATGGCCAGACGGCAACCATTCCCTCTGCAACCGCCCAGAATCCGATCGTGGGACGCGTGGCCTACTGGACCGATGACGAAACCACGAAGGTCAACATCAACACGTCCAGCGAGGGCACCTATTGGGACACGCCGCGGACCGACACCGCCCAGGACCGCGCGCTCGCCACGAACCAGCCGGTGCGGAACGAGTTCCAGCGCTACCCGGGGCATCCGTCCATGACATCGCTCGCGCCTGTCTTCTTTGCCCAGGATGCCACATCGACGAGAGACCTCACCGAACAGGAACGCGAGGCGCTCTACCAGATCACGCCGCGCATCGTCGGCGGCGGGTCGCAGGCCGGAACGGTCTCGACCGCAACAACCAGCGCGTCAGGGTCGCTGATCCCGGATACCGACCGGCTTTTCAGCTCGGTCGATGAACTCATCTTTTCGGCTGCCCGCACGGCCCAGCCGGCGACCCTGAGCCTCACGCGATCCGCCATCGAGGCGCGACGGTTTTTTCTTACCGCCCACTCCCGGGCCCCTGAGACGACGCTTTTTAATACCCCACGCGTATCGGTCTGGCCGCTGGATGCGACGCTTGCCAATCGCACCCCGCTCGACGACCTGATGGCCTTCTGCACAACGATCAACGGCCGCCTCTTCTCGTTTCAGCGAAGCGACCCGCAAAGCGCCACCGCCGACTACGACGGCATCGAGCGCAACCGGCAGCTGTATGCCTACCTACGCAGCATGACCAGCCGCCCGATTCCGGGATTCGGGGGAGGGACGTTTCTGACAAAGTATCCGGTGGTTACGACGACCTCCGAGCGGGACCAGATCCTCACCCAGATGTTCGACTACATCCGGACAACCAACATTGATGACAGCCTCCAGAGCGACCCGGCAAAACGGTTTTCGAACCGCGGGATCATCCCCACCCGGACCCGGACAAATGCCGGGTTGGGCCAGGTCACCCCGATCCGCATCGGCAGCACCCAGGGATTCGGACGGTTTCCGCTCCTCTCCGAAGTTGGCATCCAATTTATTGCCACCGCCACCGCCTCCAACGCGATCAGCAACAACGCGACCACGAACATCTCGCTGCGGGATGCGTTCGGCGGGAATGGCACCGCGCTCGCCGCCAACCAGACGCGGGTCGAAGCGCGGCTTGTCTACGAAGGGTTTGTTCCGGGGCAGGGGTTCCCCCGCTACCGCCAGGCGTTCACGGTCCGGGTCCAGGGGCTCAACAATTTCAGTATCACGTCGAATGGCACGTCGACTTCGCTGGGTTTTCCCGGCGACGACTTTGACTGGTGGGACTTCTATGTCGGGGGCAACCTCTGGGGCGGCAAACCCTGGGGCGGGGTCCTCTCGCCGCGCTCGGCGCTCGCAAGAGCCGTCTTTCCGGCGCGGGCCGGCTATGCCGCCGACACCGTCGGCCTGGCCGAGGACCTGCCATACCTGCGCTACCCCTTCATCGGCGTTCCGATCACGGTGACGTTTGACCCGACTGCCAACACGATGCTGTTCGATGGCGGCTCGATCACCGTGAGCGTGTACGCGGGGTTTGTCTCAGACTTTTCCGACCCCGCACTCCGCTCCGTCCAAACCCAGACGATGACATTTCCGAGCGCGACGATCCCCGTGCCGACGCTCGCCACGGCCGCAGCCGGCAACGTCCCGGTTGTCAGCCCGGCATTTTCTGATCCGCAATTCTGGACGTTTCAGCGCAGCGGATGGCTTGGCACCGGCACCCCGAGCGGCCGGCTCAACCAGCAGGATGGGGCCGAAAGAATTGCCAGCCCGGGGAGCAGTTGGACGGCGCTCGGCGGGGCGGCGCCCTTCCTTGCGGTCACCAACACCGGCACGGGAGAAACAAGCGGCGGGGACGTCGTTCGCTCGATGGTGCCCGAACATTCCGACTTCCGCCTGCTCCTGCGTCCCCAGGGAGTCAATTTTCAAGAGCACCCGGCCTCGATCTCCAATCCCGCGATCGCTATGGCGCACAGCTTCACCGAAGCCTGGAGATCGGTTTTTGCGGGCGGATCACCGACGGGGCCGGCCTATGCCGCGAACCGCCTGGCTGCTGGCGTGGTCTACAACCTCGATACCCCGGACGTCACTTACCCCCATGCCAATACAGCGTTAGGCGACTGGGATTCCGGCGTCGGCCGCAATCCGGATGGACCCTACATCAATAAGGCGGACGAGGGCAGCCTGGGTAACACATCCGGCGCGGATAAGGATCCCTACTTCTCCGATGTTTCGCAGACGTCCGTCGACCTCGCCCCGGCGTTCTTTTCAGCAAATCGTCAGATCCCCTCGGCGGGCATGTTTGGCTCGCTTCCCAGCGGGCTCATGCAGGGCATCCCCTACCGCACGCTGCTCTTCCGTCCTCAGAACGGGCACTTCGGATGGGAGACCGGCCCGCGCGACCACCTCCTGCTCGATCTCTTCTGGATGCCGGTCGTCGAGCCCTATGCGATCAGCGAGCCGTTTTCCACCGCAGGGAAGATCAACATGAACTACGAGATCATGCCGTTCCGGTCGATGATCCAGCGCTCGACCGCCCTGGCTGCGGCGCTGCGGAGCGAGAGACTCACGGCGATTCCGGCCACCGCAAGTCTGGACTATAAAATGGGCCCGACGCAGGGCACGGAGACCCGCTTCGCGCTGAACATCCCGAACACGCTCCTCCAATTCGCCGACCGCTTCGCGCGCAACGACGTCTTCCGCTCGGCGTCGCAAATCTGCGAAATCCACATGGTGCCCGAAGGAGAGTCGGTCGCCGCCACACCGGGATCCGGCGGATTCGAGGCCGCCTTCGATTCGTGGGCGCAAGGGTTCTGGAATACCAACCGTCTCACCGGCGACAATATCCGCGAGAGGATCTACACGAACCTCCTCGGCCGCATGACCACGAAGTCGAATACGTTCACCGTCCACGTCCGCGCCCAATCGCTCAAAAAAGCAAAATCCACGGCGGCGAACGTCTGGGACGAGTCCCGCGACCGCGTCACCGGCGAGTACCGTGGCTCGAGCCTGATCGAGCGCTACATCAACCCGAACGACGCCACGATCCCGGACTTCGCCACCGCTTGGCCCGCCGATCCCACCGACCTCGGGCCCTCCTACAAGTGGCGCACCGTCAACTCCCGGCAATTCGCCCCATAGGCTCATGGATCCGATGGTAGGGATGCCTCGCTGAGGCGTCCGTCGAGAGAAGTCGGCGGGTTCGGCGAACCGCGCCCTACCGACGATCAGAATTGTTGGCGAGGGCCAGCAAATCCCTGAGAAGCGAGAGCTGCCCGGGCCGCCACGTGTTGCCCGCGCGATAGCGCAGGGCGATTAGAGCGGTTTAAGTAAAGTCGTATCCGCAGATTGCGGGCATGTAGTCATGCAAGTTTTTTCTTCACAAGACAGTGTTTTTTTCCGCCCTGCTTGCCGCAGGCAAGCCTTGCTGAAGTTCCCCCCGAACGCCTGCCGCGGCGAGCGGTGCGGGGTTTGGGGGCGCACAGCCCCCATCAAACTGGTTCGCGGGCACACTCATGGCGAGGTTGTCGGGGTGGCGATCATCCGGCGTTGGAGTTCGAGAACGCCAGCGCTGATATTGGCGGGCAGGCCGATCTGCACGCGGAGCTTTCTGCCCAGAACAACGATGAGTTTCTGAAGCTTGATGGACAGGCTCTTGTCGGCCTCCAGAGCGGTTGGCGGATTTCCGGAGAGCAGATGCCAGACCTGGACGAGAAGTTTGCGGGCCACGGCTGCGACAGCGGTGTTGCGATTGCCTTTGCGGGCAAAGAGTTTCCAGCCCCATTTTCCCAGCGTCGTGTTCCCACCCATGCGCAGGACGGCCTGGGCACCTTGGATGAGGAGGTGGCGCATGTCGCCGCGCCCGCGTTTGCCGATGCCGAGTTTGATGTCTTTTCCGTTCCCGCTTTGGCGCCGCCCGGGATTGAGCCCGATGTAAGCCACGAGCTTCTCGGGGCGATCAAAGCGCCGCACGTCTCCGATGACCGCCAGCAGAGCGAAGGCGTTGATCTTTCCTATTCCCAGCAGCTTCATGCAGCGCAGCATCAGCGGTTCGGCGCAGATCTGCTCGCTGATGAGGCGCAGGAAGCGCGCCCGCGCTTCGGCCTGATTGTCGAGGTTGGTGAGGTATCCAGAGAGGAGCTCTCTTTGCAGCGGCGTCCAGTCGCGCTGGGAGAGTATCCATTCCCGCGTGCGTTCGAGCTGGAGCCCCCGGCTGCCCGGGCGGATCGCGAACTGGTTGAGGTAGCTCTTGAGCGAGTTGAGGGCGGAGGTGTGGTTGGCCACCGCGTTCTGGTAGACGTGGAGGAGTTCCCGGCGTTCGCAGGTCACGGCGTCGGGGATCCACACGCATGGGGCATTGCCGGCCAGGTAGACCAGCGCGATGCGGGCCGCCGCCATCTTGTCGTTGTCGGCATACGTTTTGGCGTGTTTGCCCACATGGCAGCTTTCCATAACCACGGCCCGCAGGCCAAGGGCCTGCAGGCGGCGGCAGATCTCGAAGCTGTTGGACCCGGCTTCCAATAGGAAAAGATCCTCGCGGGTAAACTCCTTCGCCGTCCAGTCCATCAGGCTTTGGAGGCAAAGGTTTTCACGGCTGGTCAGTTTGCGGGCGTCGTGCGGAGTGCTTCCCCGGAAAACCGCCGCCGTGTAGGTGTCGGGGTGGCAATCCAGGCCGATAACCCTTCCTTTGGTCGGCGGCGGTGGCGCGGTGTAAGTCTCCGCTGCCACCAACCTGCCTTCTTCGGAAGGTGTTGGTTTCAATTTATACGTCTTTTTCATGGTTTTTCTCCGATGGTCCGGTTAAGGGTGGAGGCAACCGGTGCGGGCGGCCGATTTGGTTTGATCCACGGACGGAAGGTTGCAGTCAGGCATTCGGGGTCTTGCGCCCCACGATGGTGCTTTCCGCCAAAGTTCAATCACAGATCGGAGCAGTTAGCTCAGTGCAATCATCGAACCTTTGGACCTTCGGCCACTCGCGCGTGTTGCAGGCACTCACGGGTTCCACCGAGGACATTGGATCAATCATTTCGACTTGCCCAGCACCGGTTGCTGCATGACTTCATGCCGTCACAGATAAACGCAGATTTTCTCGGAGAGAAGAGATCGCCATATGAGTGTCGAGGGGTTCAGGCCAAGGCAGCTTTCCGTCTGCGTAATCTGCGTAATCTGCGGATCAAAAGGACCGAAGTGACGACCACACTATTATTTAACTAGTAGTCGACGCCCTTCTGGCGCTCGTGGCCGAGGAGGCGGTCGATGTAATCTTCGGGGGAGAGTTTGAGCGGCACCGGGCCGTCGGGTTCGCCCTTGATGAACTGCTGGACTTCGGGGTCGGGGTGGTTTTTGACCTCCTCCGGGGTTCCCATGGCGATGATCGTGCCCGCGCGTTTGCCGGCTCCGAGCACGATCATTTTGGTGGCGATCCGGAATGCGCTGACCATGTCGTGGGAGACGACGACCGCGGTCATGTGCAGCTTGCGGGTGAGGTCGAGTGTGAGCTCGTCGATGACCGCGGTCATGATCGGGTCGAGCCCGGACGTCGGTTCGTCGCTGAAGAGGAGCTCCGGGTCGAGGGCGACCGCGCGCGCGAGGGCGACCCGCTTGCGCATGCCGCCGCTGATCTCCGAGGGCTTGAGGTTTTCGAACCCGGTGAGCCCGACGAGCTCGAGCTTCATCTTCACGATGAGGTCGATGATTTCCGGGCCGACCCGGCTGTTCTCGAGGAGTGGCAGCGCGACATTTTCGCCGACCGTCAGCGACTGGAGCAGTGCCCCAAACTGAAAGTTCATGCCGAAGCGCAGGCGCAGCTTCTCGAGCTGGCGCTCGGGCATCGTCGTGATCTCCTCCCCGAAGAGCTTAATCGAGCCAGAGGTTGGCTTCATCGCCCCGATAATGTGGCGCAGGACCGTGCTCTTCCCACATCCCGAGCCGCCCATGATGATCACCGTCTCGCCCTTCTCGACCGAAAACGTGACGCCGTTCAGCACCGTCCGGCTGCCGAACGTTTTCACGAGGTCGCGAACTTCGATGACGGGTGGCATGGTCAGAGGAAAAAGAAAAATCCGGTGAGGACGGCGTTGGCGACGAGCATGGCGAGGATCGAGGTGACGACCGAGGAGGTTGTTGCCTGGCCGACACCCTCCGCACCGCCGGTGACCCCGAGGCCGGACTGGCAGGAGATCAGGATGATGAGCCAGGCAAACACGAAGCTCTTGATGATCCCGGAGATCAGATCAATCGGGTGGCCCGCATCCAGGAGGCGCTGGATATAGGCGACCGTATTCATGTCGAGCGCGAAGTGGCAGACGATCCAGCCGCCAGCCATTCCGATATAGTTTCCAAAGACGGTGAGGACCGGGAGCATGACGAGCATGGCGAGGAAGCGGGGGACGACGAGGAAGCGAACCGGGTTGATCGACATGATCTCCAGCGCCTCGATTTCCTCCCCGACCTTCATCGTGCCGAGCTCCGCGGTGACAGCAGATCCGCTCCGGCCGATCACGACGACACCGACGAGAAGCGGGCCGAGCTCGCGGAGGATCGTCATGGCAACAAGGTTCGGAACGTAGGAGGAAGCCCCCATGCGGGAGAGTTCCTCCGCGCCCTGCATGGCCAGGGTGAGGCCGATGCTCAGCGAGGTGAGGGCGGTCATCGGGAACGCCTGCACCCCGATCCTCACCATCTGGTGCAGGACGGCGGAAAGACGGACCGGTTTGCCGCGGAACGGGCCGAGGAAGATCCAGAAGAAGATCTGGCCGTTCAGCCAAAAAAACGTCCTGATCGCCCCGGTCATTTGGCCGCCAGCGCGGCCTCTTCGGCCGTGCCGGTGATCACAAAAAGCTCGTTGAGCCGGACCAGGTCAAAGATCGTCTGCACCTTTTTCTGAAGGCCGAAGATCGCCAAGCGCCCGCCAAAGTCTCCGCTCTCGCGCACGTACTCGATCAGCGTCGCCAGCCCGCTGGAGTCGATGTACTCGACCCCGGTGAAGTCCAGCAGCAGGCAGGGGGTCCGGGATTTCGCACAGCCCTGAAGGACCGCGCGGAGCTCGGGTGAGGCATGGAGGTCGATTTCCCCCGAGATTTTGAGCGTCGTCGCCGACCCGGACTCGAGTTTCTCGATTTGCATGCCTCGTGATTACCTTCCCATCGGCGGCGTGGGAAGCACGGTTTTATAGAGATGGCTCGAGCGCGGACTGGTGCGCGCGCATCCACTCGCGCAGCGACTCGCGCAGCGCGGCACCTGCCTCGCGCACGCTTTTTTTGAGATCGCGAAGCTCGCGGCGGGAAATTTCGCTGCGGTTTTCGAGGGCCGTGCGGTACTCGACGAGCAGCTTCTCCCATTTGTCCACCGCGTGGTGGAGGCTGGCGCGCGCGCTTTCAAGCACGCTGCTCAGCGAGTCAGGCAGCGCCTTCTCGGCGAGTTGGGCCTGAAGGAGGCGCTCCTTTTCGGCGATCCGGGCCTTAAGGATTTTTTCTTCCGGGATCGTGCGGAGGCCGCTGACGAGTCCGAATTTGCTCAGTAGCCAGATCGTCCACTTGGTGGGATCAAACTGCCACGGGCGCACCCCGTTCCGGTAGTCGTACTGGAATTCGTGGTGGTAGTTGTGGTAGCCCTCGCCGAACGTGACGACGGCCATGAGGAAGCTGTCCCTCGCGGTGCACTCGGTCGAGTACGGGCGGTCGCCGATCCAGTGGCAGAGCGAGTTGATGCAAAACGTCATGTGGTGGACGACGACGACTCGGGCCACGCCTGCGATGAGAAATGAGCCCAAGGCGACGACGGGTCCGCCCACGATCCAGCCGATGGCTGCCGGCAGGGCAAAGCCAACCCCGAGGGCGATGGGGACATAATACTCGTGCTGCCACCATGCCAAGCGGTCTTTCTGCAGGTCGCGGACCCAGGTGAGCGGCGTATCCGGGCCCCGGCGGAATAGGAGCCATCCGATGTGGGCATGGAAAAACCCCTTCGAGATGTCGTAGGGGTCGTCGTCGTGGTCAACAAACTTGTGGTGGCGGCGGTGGTCGGCACTCCAGGCGAGCGCAGACCCTTCAAATGCGGCTGCGCCGAACAGGAGGGTGAAAAGCTTGACCGGCCAGTGCGCCTTGAACGTGAAGTGCGAAAACAGCCGGTGGTAGCCGAGCGTGATGCTCAGGCCGGTCGCGATCCAAAAAAAGAAAAACATCCCGAGCTGGAACCCGCTCAGGCCGAAATGCCAGATGTAGAGGGGAACCGCAGTGAACGTCGTCACAAACGTCCCGATTAAAAACATGCTGTTTGTCCAGCGGACGGTATTCCAGAATTCTCTCATAGGGTATCGAATGTTTGAATGGTTCGTGCCCGGGGAATGGCCATGGCCGGTTTGTCCCGCGAGCGTCCGCAAAGTGGACTGACTCATGACCTGTGTCAATGAGAACCGGATAGGGGGGCTTCGGAAATATTCTTCCCATCGCTGGCTCCGCGCTTGCCAGAACGTTGCGTGTTGCGCAAGGTGGCCTCGATGAAACCCCGTTTCCCCTTATTGGTCATTCTCTGCATCGTGGCTTCTCCGCTGGCGGCGCTGAGCCAGCAGGATCTTCCGGATTTGAATGCCGATGCCCTCCTCAAGGAGATCGAGACGATGGAGCAAAAGCAGAAGGCGACAAAAACCCAAGAGCGGTCGGCGGTTCTCGCGGCGGTGTCGGGAGCCGCAACCACCGGGCCCGTTGCAGCCAACTTTTACGAGAAGGCGGTCGAGGAGGTGCAGTTTAAGGGCAAGAAGGACAAGGCGGCGGCGTTTGTCGATTGGAAGAAGGCGAATGCCGACTTTCTGAGAACCCGCGAGATGCAGACCTCGCTCCTGCTGCATCTGAAATACCTTGAGATGGCGCTCCAGCGGAAGGGGATGGAAAACCCGGAGAAGATGGTCCCCGAGCTCATGGCCTACGTGAACGAGGTGATCGCCGCCGACAACATTTTTTCCGGGCAGGACAAGGCACCGAAGGAACAAACCAACCTCATGGACCAACCGCTCGGGCAGTCGGTTTTTGCCCAGTGGCTCCAGCTCGGCCAGTGGCTGCCGGAGGATAAGGTCTGGGAGCAAAAGCCGGGCGACGTCGGCGGGATCCTCGAAAAAAATGTGAGGTCCATACTCCGGGAGAAGAAGGATCCGCTGCTTTTGCAAACGTGGGACGTCCAGCTGAAGGTCGAGGCGGACCGGATCACCGAGGGGCGGCTGCAGCATGAGATCGACAAATTTAACAACGTGACCCGTCCGAAGCTCCTCTTTAAGCGGGCGCAGGACATGGTGGTCATCGGCCAGCCGAACCGCGCGGCTGGCGAGATGGTCGCCCTTTTGCGGGCGAACCCGACGCACCCGGATTTTTCCAACTGGCTGAGCACCGTCCGGGGCCTCCTCGCTACGAAGCCGGCGGAGCAAACATCTCCGCAATAAGGGGCGCGTAGACGTCGGTGATGACGTGGCGCTTCACCTTGAAGGTGCTGGTGAGCTCCTCGCCCACCTCAAACGGCTTCGCCACAAATCGCCAGACGGTGATCCGCTCAAACGGCTTGAACCCCGCCTCCGCGCTGATCAGCCGCCGGATCTCCGCCTCGGCCAG
>JBGTAT010000140.1:0-20761 GCA_041749755.1 Terrimicrobiaceae bacterium
GACCCGGAGCCCGGCCGCCGCGGCCGGCCCGCCCTCTTTCACAAACCCGATTGTCGGCGAATCAAACTCGCTCTGCGGCTTGCCGACAAACCAGACCACGCACGCCATCACGAAGGCCAGCCCGAAGCTGAAGATCGGCCCGGCTGCGGCCACGATGATCTTGTCGATCGGCTTGATCGGCGGGAGCAGGTCGCGCGAGGTCTCCACCCGTCCCTCGAGCGCCTCCATCGGCGCCAGCTGCGGGATCGCAACGTAGCCGCCGGCGGGGATCGAGCCGAGCCGGTACTCGACCCCGCCGATCGTCTTCTTCCAGATCGGCTTCCCGAACCAGATCGCAAATTTTTCCACGACGAGCCCCCGCCACTTTGCAGCCAGGAAGTGCCCGAGCTCGTGGACGACGATCAGCAGGTTGAAGATCAGAACGACCTCGAGGCAGATAAAGAGGAATTTGAGAATGTCCATGGAACCGAACACCTTCGCCGCGAATCAAAAAAAATCAATCCGCAGATATGGCGGAGTGTGTTATCAAGGCTGGAAACGCGCGCGCCCCCGATCTGCGAAGGCAGGGTTTGGAGCGATTGGCAGGACCGGACTCCGTCGGGGGTGGCGGCCCGATCTCACTCCTCAGGGAAGGTGGCGCGCGGGACTGATGTGGCCCGGCGATCGCCTTGGAAGCCGGGAAGATAACGCCGGTCGATTGGGAGAAGGGCGATTGCCTCAACCCGCGGGCCGGCAATTTCGTGAAGCTCAAAACTTCCCCGGCCGTCGGTCGAGAGCTGAATCCTCTCCCGCACATTGCGCAGGCCCTGGCCTCCGTAGGTGGAGTCCGCAGCGGTCACATCGCCCAAGGTCCCATCGTTCAAAACAAAGACGAGGAGCGACTTCTGGTCGGGAGACCTCGCAATCAGGATCTCGACCTGGCCGCCCTTTTCGAGCTTGGAGATCCCGTGCTTCACCGCATTTTCAACCAACGTGAGCACGAGCATGCCCGGGATCCTTTGGCTCAGAAGCTCAGGAGCGCAGTCGATCCGGTATCGGATTCTTTCTCCGAAACGGATGGCCTCGACCTCGAGGTAGTCGCGCACGATCTCGAGCTCCTTGTCGACGGACTGCAGCTTGGAATCGCGCCCGGCCAGAACCTCCCGGAGAAGGCTTCCCAGAGAGGTGATCATCGACTTCGCCTTCGAGTCCTGGCGGCCGATCAAAGCGCGGACACTATTGAGCGCGTTAAAGAGGAAGTGCGGGTTGATCTGGCTGCGCAGGGCTCGAAGCTGGGCCTCGGTTTCGATCGCGGAGATGCGCGTCTTGACGGCTTCGGCCTCATGGGTCGTGTCCCGCATCACGCCGGCCACCAAGGCCACCCGGTCATCGGATGTGTGCCGGAGCGGCTGGGCGTCGATCTGCACGGAAATCCAGCGGCCGGCGGCATCGCGCATCCGGCAGTTCTGGCTCCACCGCGGGATCTGGGAGGCAGTGAGAAGCTGGAAGTTTTCACGGAACTCCGGGAGGTCCTCGGGATGGATGAGGCCGGCGACGCACTCGTCGCTCATATGCCGGGCCTGGGCGAGCCCGAATTTCTCACGCCAGGCGGGCGTGTGGCAGGCCCAGCCGGCCGGGCTCCAGTCCCAGACGCAGAGGTCCGCCGAGGACATCGCCAAGGCAAACTTCATGCGGAGCGTCATCAGCTCATCCCGGAAGGCGGCCGCCAGCAGGCATCCCAGGCTGGCGAGGAAAGCGAACAGATGGACAACCGGCTGGAGGTCCTGGCCAGACATGAGAATCCGCACGTCCCCGAGGCGGCTCGGGACCATCGCAGCAAAAGCCGGAACGAGGAAGATCGAGAGCGCCTGGAAGAGCGTGGTGGGGCGCAGGCCAAAGCGCAGGGCAACAGCCAGCGAGAGCGCAAATGTCGCCCCGATCGCCGAGAGCCGGACGTTCATGCCGATGCTGGTGGAATGAACCAGAAGAAAAAGCAGCCCCCCAAGAAGAAGGATATACCCGAGAAACTCCATGCGCTGCAACGTCGTCGGCGGACGGAAATCCTGCCGCCTCAGGATAAATAGGAAGAGGGGGCAGAAGAGGAGCGTTCCGAAGGCATTGGACTGGGCGAACCCGGTGAACCCGGAGACCATCTGGGAAACGGAGAGGCGCCCGCTCAGGTGGAGCAACAAAATGCCATAGAGGCCGCCGACAATCGGCCCGGTGAAGCACCCGAGCATCACAAACTGGCCAAAATCCCTCAGGGCGGAAAACCCGAGATCGATATCCGTCGCCTTCGTGAGCGCCGTCCAGCTTGCAACCAGCGCGAACAGGTATCCGAGCGGTCCGAGGTAAAGAAAGAGGAGGGGTTCCCCGCTCAAAAAGTTGCTGGCGAGGGAGCCGAGGTAAACCGCCGGGATTGCCCGCTCAAGCCCGTAGAGCAGCGCGATCGCCAGCGAGAACCCCGCCGCCGGCCAGATCGGGCTCAGGAGCCCACCGGAGGATTTCATGAACCATTCGCCCGCCTGAGAAAGCAGCAGCACCCCCAGAATCATCCAGCCCAGCTGAAAAACAAAATGCGGTAGCCCGGCCGCCTCACGCGGGCGGGCCGAACTGAGTAATCCCGGGGACTCATGTATCGCCACTTGGCAGGTATAGGTGACGCAACGGCCCTGCACAAGAAAAGCCTGAAGGCGGCGGGGGTTGCCCCCCGGCCGCCTTCAGCATCCCTTTTTCCCTTGATGTTTTGTCCGACCCGGCGGCCTCCCGCGATCGGGACTTGGAATTGCAAGGGCGGCGGGGGCTCTCCCTCCCCCACCGCCCTGCAGTTCCCCTTTTTCCCTAAGAGTTGTTAGACCGCTTTCTCACCAGTCTCATCGGTGCGGATGCGGATCGCTTCCTCGACCGGGGAGACGAAGACCTTGCCGTCTCCGATCTTTCCGGTCTTGGCCGCTTTCACGATCGCCGCCAGCGCTGCCTCCAGCGCGGCGTCGGCCAGCACGACTTCAATTTTGATTTTGGGAAGGAAGTCCACCGTGTACTCGCTGCCGCGGTAGATTTCCGTGTGGCCCTTCTGCCTTCCGAACCCTTTGACCTCGCTCACCGTCATGCCCTCGATCCCGAGGTCGGCGAGCGCGTCTTTGACTTCTTCCAGCTTGAACGGCTTGATGATTGCTTCGACTTTTTTCATAATCTTAAATAGAGATTTGGTTTCGATGCGGTCCGGTTAATCCAGCAGGTAGCCTTCTTCGCCGTGGTCGGTGGTATCCAAGCCCTGGCTTTCCGCCTCTTGGCTAGGACGTAGGCCGATCGTGAATTTGATGGCCAGCGCGATCACCGTGGTGGCGATCACCGAAAGGGCGACCGTGAGAAGGGCGGCCTTCACTTGGTTCATCACGAGGCCGTCCTTGAGACCCTCGATGACCGGGTTGGCCTCGGCGCTCGCAAAAACGCCCGTCAGGATTGCTCCGAGTGTTCCCCCGACGCCGTGCACGCCGAACGTGTCCAAGGCATCGTCATATCCGAACATCTTCTTCATGTACACGACGGCGAAGAAGGGGATGATGCCGGCGGCCAAGGCCATGATCATCGCGCTGGCCGGGGTGACAAAACCCGCAGCGGGAGTGATGACAACCAGCCCGGCAACGATGCCGGAGCAGAATCCCAGCACGCTCGGCTTGCCCTTGAAGAGCCATTCCGCCACGGCCCAGACGAAGCCAGCGGTTGCAGCGCAGAGGAAGGTCGTGGTGAAGGCGTTCGAGGCGATGGCATCTGCGCCGAGCGCGGAGCCCGCGTTGAACCCGAACCACCCGACGAACAGCATCCCGGTGCCAATCATACAGAGGACCATGGAGTGCGGAGGCATCGGCTCCTTGCCGAATCCCAGGCGGGGCCCGAGGATGATACAGAGGATCAGGGCGGACCAGCCGGAGCTCATGTGCACCACGGTCCCGCCGGCAAAGTCGATCGCCTTGATGCCGGCATCCGCGTTAAGCGGCCCGCACATGAAGCCGTTGACGGCCCAGACCATGTGGGCGAGCGGGAAGTAGACGACAACCATCCAGATCGCCGTGAAGATCAGAACTGCCGAAAACTTCATGCGCTCGGCTGTCGCTCCGAAAATCAGGGCGGGTGTGATGATCGCGAAGGTCAGCTGGAACATCGCCCAGATGTAGTCTGAGATCCAGTAATAGCCGGCCCCGACATTCCCGGGCTTCATCCCGTTGAAGCAGGCCTGAGCAAGGTCTCCGATGAAGGCGTTCCCCCCGGAGAAGGTCAGGCTATACCCGAACAGGAACCACATGATCGTCACAAGGCCGGCGATGCCCAGGCACATGGCGAGGATCGAGAGGACGTTCTTCGAGCGGACGAGGCCGCCATAGAACAAAGCCAAACCAGGAAGCGTCATGAAAAGCACCAGTGCGGTGCTTACCATTTGCCAGGCATTATGCCCGGGTCCCGGACCGGCAACTTTGGACGCAACGCCTTCGGTGCGGGCCGAGTTATTCACGTAGGCCTCCAGATCGGCGATACGTTGCTCAGTTGTGGGCTCTGCCGCTGCCGGCTCGGCAGCAACCTCGGTCACGACGGTCGTTGTTTCCTGAACAACGGTGGTGACGGCATCTTGCGCGAATGCCGTTGGGACACACGACACGGCTGCAAGAAGCGCAGCAGCCAGAGTCGCCAGTATGGGTTTTGTTCTCAACATGGATTTAGTATGGATGTTTTTTTGCGAACCAAACCGGCCCGCACGAGATGCCAAGCAATCACCGTGCCAACATCAAAATCCAAGAAAAACCGCCCGCCGGAGAAATTCGTCGCACCTACCGGCTGCCAGCAAATGGGCAAATTTCACCACAGCCGCCGGCAGTGGCGATTTTTTCGCAATCCCGGTGACGGCCCGGATTTAAGACCCGGACTTCGGCGGCATGAGCGCGCTGAACCCGACCTGGGTGATTCCGGCCTCCCGACAGTAGTCGAGCACCTTCAGGACGCGCTCGTAGGGAACGGATTTATCGGCCCGAACGACGGCAACTTGGGCCGGCTGGAGCTTCACGAGCTTGTCGAGCATTTGGATCAGGTCGTCGTCCGTTATTTCCCGCTGGTTCACCGACATGAGACCATCTGACCGCACGTTGATGATGACCGGAGCCGGCGCGGGGTTTCGGGGAGCTGACGAGCTGGACGAGGGAAGGTTGATCCCGACGTCGGACTCGACCTTCGCCGTCGACCACGCGACGAGCATGAAGATCACAAGGACCATGAGGATGTCGACAAATGAGGTGACATTAAATGTCAGCGGGCTCGCCCCAACTTGTCGCGACTGAAATTTCATAAAAAAGTGGTGGGCAGTGAGGGGATCGAACCCCCGACCAATAGTGTGTAAAACTACCGCTCTACCGCTGAGCTAACTGCCCGGATATGCCGGTATGGGTAGCAGGTCGACGGGTGCGGCACAAATTCAAAATTTTTTAGTCGTTTGTAAATTTTCCGGCTAGCCGCCCGCCCCGCCTGCTGCTAGGGGCTGGGAATGGAACTTTTGGCCTGCGACCTGCCGGGAATCAAAAAGCTGCGGAGCGGGAAAGTCCGCGAGGTCTTTGATTTGGGCGACGAGCTGCTCGTGGTGGCAACGGATCGCATCTCCGCCTTCGACGCCATCCTCCCGACGGCGATCCCGCACAAGGGGGAGGTCCTGACCCAGATGTCCGCCTACTGGTTCGAAACCCTCGACTTTGTCCCAAACCACTTCCTCACCGCCTCGTTCCCGATGTTTCCAAAAGTCCTGCATCCGTTCCGGGACCAGCTCGAGGGCCGCTCGATGCTGGTGCGCAAGGCGCGCCCGCTCCCCGTCGAATGCGTGGCCCGGGGGTACCTTGCCGGGTCGGGGTGGAAGGATTATCAGCAGACAGGCTCGATCTGCGGACACAGGCTCCCGGAGGGCCTCCTGCAGGCCTCCCCGCTCCCGGCCCCGATCTTCACGCCGTCCACAAAAGCCGAAACCGGACATGACCGGAACATCTCGTGGAGCGAGTGCCGCGGGATTCTCGGCGACGAGCTCGCCCATGAGGTCCGCTCGCTCACGATCGACCTCTACGAACACGGACGCGCAAAGGCCGCCGCCGCCGGGATCGTCGTCGCGGATACCAAGTTTGAGTTCGGCATGGCGGGAGACGAGCTCCTCCTCATCGACGAGTGCCTGACCCCCGACTCCTCCCGGTTCTGGCCCGCAACATCCTGCCAGCCGGGAAAATCCCCGCCGAGCTTCGATAAACAGTTTGTCCGCGATTACCTGGAGACGCTCGGCTGGGACAAATCCCCCCCGGCCCCGCGCCTGCCGGACGACGTCGTCGCCCGCACTTCAGAAAAGTACATCGAGGCGTTCGAGCAGCTCACCGGCCGCAAGCTCCTCACCCCGGGAGCTTCAAACTTGCGCTAGGTCAAGGTTTTCCCAGGATTTTGCGCCGCAGGCGTTGACGAAAACTTCCGGGCAGGATGTATTTCCCTGCCTGACATGAGAAAAACTAATACAAGGATTTTGCGCCGGTTATTTCCGTCCCTCCTGGCGGTGCTTCTGATGGGCTTGCCTGGCGCGGGATACTGCCAGGAAAGCGGGGACCGGGGATCCGCCGTGGCGGGATGGTGGGAAGGAAAATATCTCACGGGCGACTGGTTTGGAGCGCGCGATGTGCTGGCCGACCGCGGCATCCAGTTCAAGGGGAAGTGGGTTGGGGTTTACTACGGGGTGGTGAACAGCGAGCGGGGCTCGCGCGGATTTTTTGATCAGGACCTTTCATTTGACGCCGAGATCGACGCGGCGAAGCTGACCGGCAGCCCGGCGCTGCAGGGATGGACCGGCTTTGGAGGCGTGCGCTGGCGCGATCCGCGAGCGGCCTCGAATCCCAACACGTTTGTCGAGGGAAACCCGATGTTCAACCCCGGACGCTATCAATCCGGCACGCAGTGGCGGCTCACCCACTTCGGGCTCGGGTACGTTTCCGGCGAGGTCTTCGGGATCAAAAACTTTCTGACCCTCAAGGGCGGATGGCTGCAGCCGCAGAAGGATTTCATCGTGCAGCCGCTCTCGCTGCTTTTTGTCAACAACGCCATCGGCAGCTCGAAGGGCCTCTGCTACAACATGCCGTGGTCGTCGAGCCTCTCCACCTGGGGAGGAATTCTGCAGGTTAAGCCGTCCAACGACCTCTACCTCCGCGGCGGCCTCTACATGGCCGCCCCGCAGGCCACGGCCAGCGGCAACCACGGCCTCGGATTCGAAGGGTATGCGCAGAACCCGTCCCGGAACGACCTCATGATGATGGCCGAGGCCGGCTGGACCCCCCGGCTGGGGAGCTCCCAGCTCGCGGGGAAGTACGCGGTCGGTGGCTACTATTTCGGGGTGGATGCGTCGTCCTTTGACGGAAGGACCAGCTCCGACGGGGTCTATGGGTTTTATTTTCAGGCCGACCAGATGCTGTTTCGCGAACCCGCCGCTGCGGACCAGCCGGGCTCCGGAAAATCCTTTAAAGCACCCGCCCTGCCAGGTCCGGCAAGCAGCCAGGGGCTCTCGATGTTTTCCTATCTCACCTTTGCTCCGTCGGACGTGAACCTCGTCAGCTTTTACTTCCAATCCGGCCTCGTCTATCAGGGCCTCATCCCCGGACGCGACAGCGACCAGGCGATGTGCGCGATCGCCTACGGCAGCTACAGCAAGGACCGGATCAATGCCCTGCAGGCAAACGGAGTGACGGATCAGCCAAACTTCACGATGGTGCTCGAAGCCGACTACCGGATCCACGTCAACGCGTGGTCATACGTGCAGCCCTACGCCCAGTACCTGGTCCGGCCGAATGGCACCGACGCCGTCGCAAATGCCGCCGTTCTCGGGTTCATGGTCGGCCTCGCGTTTTAGGAAGGGTGGATTCTCTCAGGCGCGCTGGTACCGCGCATGCCAGTCGCGGTAGACAAACGGCGATATTTCCGAAGGCTTGATCTCGCTGCGCCCGCCCCAGAAGACGTTTGTGTAGGTGACGGGGATCCCGGTTTCTGCGAGGTGCCGGTCGATCGCCTCCTTGTGGAGGAGAACCCTTTCCTTGTCGCCCCCATGCGCGACGGCCATGATGTTCACGTTGTTAAACTCCGGCCCGGCCTCGCGCCAGTAGCAGTGGGTCAGGATCTCATGGCGGCCGACCTCGGAGCCGGCCTCGACCTCGCGCCCGGCCGGAACCGCCCAATGAAACAGCGCGTTGAACCGGGTCACCCGCACCCCCGACTGCGACGGCTTTACATGCTCCAAAAACGTGGAAAACCTGCCGAGCAGCTTGCGCTCCTGCAGCGACTCGGCCACCCGGAAAAACTCTTCGAGCCCGACGCCGGCCTCGTGGGCGCGCCGCACCCACGGCGCGTCGGTGATCTCCTCCGGCGCAAACTCGCGCTTAAGCGTCATGAGCACCCTCCATTCGTGCTCGTCCAAGTGGGTCACGCCCGTGCGGATCATCCGCGCAGGCCCCTCGGACCGGTCGCCGGGCTCGATCGCCTTGCGGCGGACATGCCCGACCCCCAGTGCAAAAATCCCGTTGGCCGGCATGATCCGGTACGACTCGGCCCCGATCAACCTCATCAGCAGGCGGCAGTGCTCGTCGAGGGACTGCCCGGCCGGAACCTTCAGCGTCGTCCAGAGCCGGTACGCCTGCCCCGGAATCTTCGCCTCGGTCGAGCGGATCACGACATGCCCGGAAAAGGGATCCTCGCGAAAAAGAAATTCAAAGGCGGCGTCCAGCTTCTCGGCCGGAACCTTCCACGCCACCAGGGCACCCTCCGCCAGGTTCGTCGCCAGCAGCGTCTGCCGGACCCGCCGGATCGTGCCCGCCGCCACCATCGCCCGGATCCGCTCCAACACCACGGCCCCCTCCACTCCACTGCGGCGCGCAATTTCCTGAAATGGCTCACGCGAAAACCCGGGGATCTGGTCCTCCGAAACAGCTAGAATCCGCGCGTTGATCGGGTCGGTATGTTCGGTCATGTCGCCGGGAACTTTGCAAAGTGCACCCAGGGATGGCAAGACAAGTCCGAACGCAAGCCTGCCGGCTTGATGTTCGCGGCGGTTTTCCCGACAACTGGTGCCGGATGGTCAGAAAATCACCGCCGATAATTCACGTGGTCCGCAGCAACGGGTTTTTGCTGGGGCTGTTGTTGGCGGTGGCCATGGGCTTCCTGCTGCCCGGTCCCGGCGCGCGCGGCGGGGTCCTCCATGCCGACGTGCTCAACAACTTCGGCATCGCCCTCATCATGTTTTTGCAGGGCCTCTCGCTCGCCTTTGAAAAGATCCGCAGCGGGGCGGGCAACTGGCGGCTGCACGCGATCGTCCAATCCTTCACGTTCGTGGTCTTCCCGCTCGTCGGCCTCCTTCTCGATGCGGCGCTCCCTTTTGTCTGGCCGGGTGCGCCTCCCGCGATCCGGCAGGGCCTTCTCTATCTGTGCGTGCTCCCCTCGACCGTCTCCACGTCCGTCGTGCTGACGGCGGCCGCCGGGGGGAACACGGCGGGCGCGCTGTTCAACGCGGCGTTTTCCAACATCATCGGCGTGGCGCTGACGCCCGTGCTAGTCCAGCTCCTGATGCAGAAGTCCGGCTCGTCCGCACCGTTTGCGCCGCTGCTTCTCAAGATCATGCTGCTGACGCTGGCCCCGTTTGCCCTGGGCATGGTGCTCCGCAATTTTGTGAAGGTGTGGGTGGACGCCCGGAAAATCTGGGTCGCCCGCCTGAGCAACGCCGTGATCCTCTTCATCGTCTACAGCGCGTTCTGCGACTCGGTGAACGACCGGGTCTGGGAGAGCCACGGGATTGCCCTCACCGCGCAGGTGCTCCTGCTCGTCATGGTGCTTTTCGGCATCATGTCCCTGCTCGTTTTTGCCGCCAACCGCCTCCTCCGCCTGAACCGGGAGGATGCCATCGCCTCGTATTTCTGCTCGGTCAAAAAAACCCTCGCGATGGGCGTCCCGCTCGCGGTGCTCCTCTTCGGCCATGGCCCCGACCTCCCGCTTATCCTCCTGCCGATCATGTTTTACCACCCGCTCCAGCTCTTCGCCAATGGGCTCCTGGCCAACCGCTGGGCGCGCGAGGGCGGATGATTCCGCGTTGGAGGAACGGCCCTGGTGCGCACCAAAAAGAAAGCGGCCTGATTTTCATCAGGCCGCCCCTTGGTCTGGTCAGGCAGATTTTGTCTTAGTAGGACCGAACGTTCTGGGTCTCCACGGTGGTCGTCCCCGGACGCATTCTGGTCGTGGTTTCTTCGGTGGTTGTGGTGGTGACATGCGGAGCCTGGTTCCGTTGCGGGCGCACATTAACGCAGCTGGAGAGGAGCAGGGGTCCGGCGAGGGCCGCGAGGCAGATGATGGAATATTTCATAGGGTGTCCTTGTCTACGGAGTTTCTGTTGTTGTGGTTGTCGTCTTCTTCTCGTCTACAACCTCGGCCGGCACGACGACCGCATTTCTTACGATCACCTTGGAGGCCACGAACTCCTCCCCAGCCTTCGTATAATAGACGGTGACGGGCACTCCGGACTTCACCGTCGTCATCGAAACCGGATTCCCGGCCTCATCAACGTAGGTCGTCGTCTTGTTGTAGTTGTACGTGACGGGTTCCTTGCCGGTCTCCGTATTGATGATGATGGACTTCGGGCTGAACTCGGTGATCGTTCCCATCGACGAAACCGGAGCGGCCGTCATGATGGAAGTCTGGGCCTGCGCGTGCAGCGCTGTCAGGAGCGTCCCTGCCACCAGGGCTGCTCGAATCGAATGGCGGGTTAGTTTTTTCATGACCCGAACCTTACGGGGGGATCCCCCCCATGCGATATGGGGTCTAACCCGACCACCATCCGGAAGGGCTGCCGAACCCGCTCTGTAGGTGCAGAGTGATGCTGGCCCCTCCCGCTCCAATCGTGCGCGAATCTTGGCACCCAGAGTCTTGACTTGCCGGTGCATCGGCAGACCTGCTAGGGAATGGAATGTCGCGCAAAAAAAATATTCTTGTCCGTCAGCAGGCGACTAACTTTCACGTCCTCATAGCTCAAGTGGATAGAGCAGGGCTCTCCTAAAGCTCAGATGGTGGTTCGACTCCACCTGGGGACAGTTTTTTTGTCAGCTCCGAACGCCCTTCGGATCTGAGCTGGCAGGGGGCCGGGGATCCTCCGCGGTCTGAGCCTGGGCACGCTGGAGGGCGCTGCGCAGTTCCTCCGCGCGCAGCGGCTTTGTCAGGTAGTCATCCATGCCCGCCTCCAAAGCGATCTTGCGCTCCTGGGCCATGACGTTGGCGGTGACGGCAATGATCCAGACCCGGGGTCTGGCAGGGTTCCTGGACTCCTCAAGCCGGATTTTCCGGGTCGCGGCGGGACCATCCATTGTCGGCATCTGGTAGTCCATCAGGATCACCTCGTAGCGGCCGGTTTGTGCGGCGCGGACGGCTTCGGCGCCATCGGCGACCACATCAGCTTCGATGCCGAGCCGACGCAGGAGGATCTTGGCCAGCTTCTGGTTAATCGGGTTATCCTCTGCGATGAGCACGCGGGATGGCAGCGGGGGTTCTAAGGCAGCGGCGTGGGAAGCCGGAGGGGGATTTTCTGAAAGGACATTTTCCGGAGTGACGGCCTGGAACGGCACGATCACATGGAACGTGCTGCCGAGACCCGACTCGCTCTCGGCGTGAATCGTTCCTCCCATCATCCCGACCAAGCGGCGGCTGATCACCAGCCCAAGCCCGGTGCCGCCATACTTTCTGGTCGTGCTGGCATCGACCTGCGTGAAAGGTTCGAAGAGCGAATTCATGCGGTTCGCCGGGATGCCGATCCCCGTATCTTGCACGGAAAAGTGCAAGGCGTCAGAACCCTCCAGCCCGAGACTGGCCTCGACAAAACCCTTCTCGGTAAATTTGACAGCATTGCTCATCAGGTTCAGGAAGACCTGGCGGAGGCGGGTCGGATCCCCGAGGATCGCGGCCGGAACATCCGGGGACACCAGCACGCGGACCTCGATCCCCTTCTCTTTTGCCGCCAACTGCAGGAGGTCGCAGGCCTCCTGCATGCAGGCGGCGGGGCTCAGGGGGACCGATTCAAAGTCCAGCCTCCCGCTCTCAATTTTTGAGAAGTCGAGAATGTCGTGAATGAGGGCGAGCAGGGTATCTGCGCTGGCCCGGATGGTGCGGGCAAAGCCCGCCTGCTCCTCATCGAGGCGCGTTTCCATCAGGAGACCGGTGAACCCGATCACCCCGTTGAGCGGGGTGCGGATCTCATGGCTCATCATGGCCAGGAAGGTTCCTTTGGCATTGTTGGCTTTTTCGGCCGTGCGCGCAGCCTCCTCGGCACGGCGCATCGCGGCCTGCAGCGTCTGGTTCGCCTCGCGCAGGCGGGATTGGGCCTCCAAGAGATGCCGCTCGGACTCCTTGATCGAACGGATATCGACAAACGAAAGGAGGCGGAATCCCGCCGGGCCAACCGCAAGGCGCGCGGTGTTCAATAGGACCGGACACGTTCCGCCGCCAGGCAGCTTCACCAGCGCCTCGGCATCTTCCGATGTTTTTGCCTCACCCTCGCGGGGCGGGAAAAACTCGGCGGCGCTCCGGCCAACCAATGTCTGCCCGGGATGGCCCAGGATGGCGCAGGCGGCCGGGTTGGCCTCCGCCACCTTGCCGGTGCGCTCGTCCACAAGGACGATCCCGCTCTGGACGGTCTCCAGGATCGCAGCGATCCGCCTCTGGCTGGATTCGAGCTCTCTCTGGTGGCCGAGAATCTGCCGGAACAGGAGAGCAAAGACGGCGACCAGCAGGGAGAGGAAAAGAATCGCGGCAACCAGGATAATCCAGGCAGCAGCCGCCACAGGACCCAGAATTTTCGCCTCCTCAGCGGCGACCAAGACAGCCGACTTCCATCCTTGGAACGAAGCGGGGACATACGAGGAGATCCAGGTGAAATGCTGGTCTCCTGCCCCGACAGCGTGGATCGAATGCCCCTCGAACTTGCTTTCGATATCGGCGATCAGCTGCGATTGGAAATCGGGGGGAACGACGAGCGAATCCACCACCTTCGCTCCGGTCCGAACCAACAGGGGCTTGCCCGTCTCGGAGTACAGGGCCGCCCAAAGACCGGGGTGCGCCAAACTGAATTTTTCCAGCTGCTCGCGGGCCAGCGCATCCGGCTGGAGGACGGCCACGACATGGCAGGCCGTCTTCCCGTCGCTTCCCTGAACGACCCCGGAAATCGCCAGCTCCCGGTGCCCGACGGCCGTCCAATCGGCAAGGCTGCGCAGCGGGGAAATTTTGAGGTAGTTATTTTCTCCGATCTCAATGATTCGCCCATAGCCTTTTTCCTCGTAGACGCGCAGCTCGGTGAGGAGCGGCTGGTTGAGAAAAAGGAAGCGCCGGACGGCCCCCGAGCTATCTGAGGACGATGATCCATCCACGAGCAGGGAGCTGTAGGGGACCGTGGCAAGGGAGAAGCTGAAGGTCTCCTCGAATCTCGCAAATTCGGCGAGGAGTTGCTGGACCTGCCCGCGGGCAAGCTGGCGCACCTCCCCTCCGGCGACCTGAAGCTGGGAGGATCGCAGCTGCATGGTCAGCCAAGCCCCGCCGGCCAGCAACGCCAGAGCAGCGAAGCCGGAGAGCAAGTAGGGCAGGCGCAGGGAGGATCTCTTCATTACGTGAGGTTCATCGGGGGGGCTGAGGCTCTCATTCCAAGGGCGAAAACTCCACAACCTTCCAGCCGGTTTCAGGAATATCCGCCGTGATCGCCCGGTAGGTCCTTCCGGAAAGCTTCACCTCCGAGGGGGTAGCCCCGGACCGAAGGAGCTGCTCCACCATCTGGCGAACCCCTCGAATCGGACTCTTGGCTGCATTGCAACCCTCCGGCCGGCCGGTGTCCTGCTTAACCGACTCCAGGTATCTGTATTCACTGAGCGGAGGCATCTCGAGCAGCTCGATGGCCTTGTCCGTGGCGGCGACGACCACCCCGCTCCGCGTGAGAACGACGATCGGCGCCTCCAGCCGTTTTAAATACCTATCAAAAATCGACGCGGCCCGGAGATCGAGGTTGACGACCCCCTGCATCTCTCCGCGATCGTAGACGGGAGCGGCCACGCTGACGACCCACCCCCGGCCGGCCGGATCCACATACGGCTCGTCGATCCACACCGCCTGGCGCCCCGGGTTCCTCTCCGCATCCGCCTGGCGATAAAATTTGAAGTTCGGGTTCTGCATGCGCGGCGGGTATTGGGAGCCGGCCTCGAACCACGGATAGACCCGGCTCAGGCCATTCCGGTCGCTGTAGCGGACCTGGTTGACCTCGGGATGCTCCCGGACGGCCTGCATAAATTCCGGGTCCAAGGGCTCAGTAAAATACGCCACTTCCTTGACGGATTCCGTGATGGGAACGGCCCCCGAGATCCAGAGGGCGCTGGTGCCGTCGTTCACCGGCTTATGAAATGCCCCCCCGGGACCGGGCTGAAATTTCTTGCGATCAATTTGCGGAAGAATCTCGTCGCGATTTTCGTAGAGCCCGCGGACGACGCCCGCCAGACGGACAGCCTCAGCGCGCACGCGCACAAGATCCGACTGCAATTGCCCTGCAAGCCGCGCCGCCTCGGAGGAGGATTTTTCCTCAGCAGGCTCTTCCGGAGCCGGGCCGCAGGCCGAAAGATAAATGCAGCCCATGAGCCCAACCGCGACAGCCCGGAAGGTCGGTCCCGTCGCCCGCCTAATGGCCCTCGCGAGATGCCGAAAAATCCCGTGCGAAGGCGTTAGCGCTCGAGGCGGCATCGCACGGCGACGTAGTCGGTGTCGGGAAGAACGAATTTTCGAACCTCGACGGTCACCGCCACCGCGTGGAACTCATCTACAAGAAGCCTCGCGATGGCCGCCGCCAGGGTCTCGATGAGGTGGCGCGGGCCTTCGGCAGCCAGCCCGCGAACCCGGCTGGCGACGGCCGAGTAGTAGATCGTCCGCATCAAGTCATCGTTCATGTAAGGGAACGGCGCCACCGGCTGAATGCAGAGGTCCACCTCGAGCAACTGCGGCTGCTGCCGCTCCTCTTCGGAGACACCAACCTGCGAATGCACTTTCAGGGATTTGATCCAAATTTCGTTCATAGTATGGAAGCGAGGACGCGGAGGTTCCGGACGATGACATCGGGATGACCGGCAATAAGCTTATCCGCAGGATCGAACCCCGTCAACACTGCCACGCTCAGGATTCCTCCATGGCGGGCGGTCTCGATGTCATGCAACATGTCGCCGACAAAGACAGTTTCCGCCGGCTCGAGCTCGTGAACGCACAGGATCTCCCGGATTTTTTCGCGCTTGTCCCGGATCCCGACATAGCAGTGCTCAAAGTACGGCTCCACGCCGAGGCGGGCGGCCTGGCGTGCGAAGTGCTCCGGCTTGATCGTGCTCAGCAAAAACATCTTCCGGCCGGTGGACCGGCAATGGTCCAGAAACTCCCGCGCCCCGGGCAGGAGCTCAATCCCGTCCTGCAGGCCAAGAAAGAACCTCTCGTAAAGTTCCTCGAGGCCCTCGGACGTCGCCTCCGGCAGCAGCTCGGCGTAAAATTCGGAGAAGGGGAGCCGGAAATGCCGCCGAAATTCTTCGAGCGTGAGCTCCTGGCGGCCGAACTCCGCGAAGATCAGGTTAGTGGCCCGCACGACCGGCCCGAGGTCGTCGGCCAGCGTGCCGGACCAGTCGAGAATCACATTCCGGATCATCGGGGAAAAAATGGCAGCCGGGCTCCGCCCGCCAGCGGGCGGCGGGTCAGAACTGCGGCGATCAAAGCCATCGGGACCACGGCAGGAGAAATTTTTCTACTCATCGTTTGCGATCAATTTTTCGGATGCGGCAGGATATCCGCCCGCTTTTCGGCATGAAAGCGTTTTTCGCGGCTCGGGCGGGGGATATTTTCGCGAAAAAATGGGGGCTGGCGAATTTGGGGCGGACGGGATAGGTTGTTCAGCGATATGAGCAATCCCTACACGATGCCGGTCTCCGAGCTGTCCGCCGATGCGCGCGGATCGTTCATCTTTCGCACCTACACCCACCTTGCCCTGGCGGTTCTTCTTTTCGTGGGCCTGGAGCTCTGGTTTTTCCATACCGGGATCGCGAATGCGATCGTCTCGATGGTCGCCGGGGTGTCCTGGCTCGTGATCCTAGGCGGCTTTATGCTCCTCTCGTGGCTGGCGACGTTTTTTGCGAAGCCGAGCCTCTCGCGGCCGGTCCAGTATTTTGGGCTCATCCTCTATGTGGTCGGCCAGGCGATCATCACCGTCCCGCTCCTCTTCATCGCCGACCAGACCGCGCCCGGGACGATCGCCAGCGCCGCCCAGGCGACGCTTGGCGGATTTTTCCTCCTCACAGCGGTCGTCGTCACCACCCGAAAGAACTTTTCGTTTCTCCGCACGTTCCTGGTGTGGGGCGGGATCGTCGCCCTGGTGACCGTCGTCTGCGCGGTGATCTTCCAGCTCGACCTCGGCGCTTGGTTTTCCGTGGCCATGGTCCTCCTGGCCGGAGCATCGATCCTCTACACAACCTCGTCGGTCCTGAGAGATTTTCCGGAGGACGCCGACGTGGCGGCAGCGATCCAGCTGTTTTCTGCAGTGGCTCTCCTCTTCTGGTACGTGCTCCGGCTCTTTATCGGATCCCGCCGGTAAGAGAGACCTTCAAAACCCGATCGGGCCGCACGAGTAAAAAATCGGGTCGCCGGCGAGTTGCTCCATCTGAATCTGCATGGAGATAAACTCGACGTTCGACGACATCGTTGCGACCGAGGTATCCGCTGCGTCGTGGCCGATCCCGACCCTCACAAATCCCGGCTGGGGAGCGAGCCTCGTGGCGTCGTAGTACCACCAGCGCCCCTCGAGCCAGACCTCAAAAAAGGCGTGGTAGTCCGGCTCCGGAAGCCCGAGGGCATACGCGCTCCCATAGCGGGCGGGGATGCCCATCGCGCGGCAAAATGTAACCCCGAGGTGCGCAAAATCCCGGCAGACGCCGGCGCGCAAGGTCAGGCATTCGACGGCGCTGGTGTGGGCATCGGTGGCCCCGGGCTGGTAATCGATATGCTGGAAAATCCAGTTACAGATCCCGGCGACCCGCTCGTGGCCCGGGGACAGCTCGCCAAATTCTTTCGCCGCCAGCCGCACGAGCTTGTCTGATTCGCAATACCGGCTGGGGTAGAGGAAGCGCACGACCTCGGGGGGTAGGTCGATGAGCGCGCATTCGGCCGCCCCCTGCTCGTGGTGCTCGGCGATATCGCGCTCGACGTCGGCCTGGTAGACCACCTCCAGCGGACCCGCCGCAGCCGCGAGACCATGGAACCGCGAGGAATCTGGAGGTCCCTCATGGTTGTGAAACGCGAGCCCCTGGCTGTTCGAGACCGTCTCGCTCACCACGCGCTGGGTGCGCCCGTTCGTCGCGGCCATGTTCAGCAGCAGCCAGCCCTCCTGGTGGAGCAGGTACCTCAGGCGCGAGGAAATTCGAAAACGATGCCGCCTGGTCATGCCCGGTCGAGCTCGGAAGCCTTCCGGCCGGCTGTGATCATAAAGGGTTCCATATTTTCCCACCCTCGGCTCGCAGGCCCACCTCCACAAGCTCCATTCCTGCCAGCAGGGGCAATTGTGAAAGAAATCAACTTTTGCTCGCGGAGGAAGATGCTTTATGGTACGGTTATTTTCTGACAAATGACCTAAGGGACAATAGGGACCAAAATGCTGAGCCCCCGATCGCGCGACTGCCGATTTTTGGTCCCTTCCGTCCCTTAGGTCGTTTTATAAAACTCTCCCCATGCCAGCGCATTTCATCCCGTCGCACGGCGGCTACGAAGACCTGCTCTCCTTCCAGAAGGCGCGCATCGTCTATGACGGCACGGTGCGGTTCTGCGAACGTTTTGTGGACAGGCGCTCCCGCACCACCGACCAGATGGTGCAGGCGGCGCGGTCGGGGAAGCAAAACATCCTCGAGGGCAGCCAGGCCAGCGGCACCTCGAAGGAGACCGAGATCAAGCTTACGAACGTCGCCCGCGCGAGCCTGGAGGAACTCCTCGAAGACTACCGCGATTTCCTGCGCGTGCGCAGCCTGGAAGAGTGGCCCAGGGATCACTCGCACACCCGGCGGCTTCGCCAACTGAATCGCACCCCCAATGCCAACTACGACACCTTTAAAAAAGGCATCGAAAACCCGGACCCGTACATTGCAGCCAACGTCATGATCGGTCTCGTCAAGCTGACCAACTACCTCCTCGACCAGCAGCTCCGCCACTTGGAACAAGCCTTCCTCAGCGAGGGCGGCCTGCGCGAGCGCATGACCCGCGCCCGCCTCTCCGAACGCAACAAATCCTCCCGGCCATAGCCCCACCTTTTGTCCCTTCGGTCGTTTCCGTCCTTTCCGTCGGACTTTTCTTGGCAAAGCCTTCGCGCAAGGCGAAGATTCCCCGCTTGCGACAAAACCATGCCGACGCTTGCCACAACGGTTGACGGGCTTCACCTGCCCAACCCCTTCCTGATCGCCTCCGGTCCGCCGGGGACGAACCTCAACGTCATGTCGCGCGCCTTTCGCGAGGGCTGGGGCGCGGTCATAGCCAAAACTGTCAGCCTCGATTCCTCAAAAGTCGTCAACGTAAGCCCGCGCTACGCGAAGCTCCATTCCTCGGACGGAAAGGAAATCATCGGCTGGGAAAACATCGAGCTCATCAGCGACCGCCCGCTGGGAATCTGGCTCGAAGAATTTAAAAAGTGCAAGGACCTCCACCCCCAGGGCGTGCTCATCGCCTCGATCATGGAGGAGTTCCGGCAGGAGGCGTGGGAGGAAATCGTCGCCCGGTGCCAGGACGCCGGAGTCGACGGGTTCGAGCTCAACTTTTCGTGTCCTCACGGCCTCCCCGAGCGGAAGATGGGGTCAGCCATGGGCCAGGACCCGGAGATCTTGAAGGAAGTTTGCGGGTGGGTGATGGCGGCGTCCAAAAGGCCGGTCTGGGCAAAGATGACCCCGAACATCACACACATCGAAGACCCCTCGCGGGCGGCCCTGCATGCCGGCTGCCACGGGATCAGCGCGATCAACACCATCCGCAGCGTCATGGGAGTCAACCTCGACACCCTGCGCCCGGAACCGACCGTGGAAGGCTACTCGACGGCCGGCGGGTATTCGTCGGTCGCCATCCGCCCGATCGCCCTGCGCATGGTCATGGAGATCGCGACGATGATCCGCAGCGAGTTCCCGGGCCGCTCGCTTTCGGGCATCGGCGGGATCGAGCGGGGCACGCATGCCGCCGAGTTCCTCCTCCTCGGCGCCGATACCGTCCAGGTCTGCACGGGCGTGATGAAATTTGGTTATGGCCTGGTCAAAAACCTCCAGGATGAGCTCCTGGCATTCATGGAAAAGCACGGGTTCGAATCGCTCGCTGACTTCAAGGGGAAAAGCCTCGACTACTTCACGACCCACGCGGACCTCGTCGAACGGCAGCGCGCCCGCAAGGCGGCCGCAACATCAAGAGTTCCCGGCGACGCCGACTGGACAGACGACCGGTTTGTCGAGCAGTCGCACGCGCTCACGAGCAAACCCACACCATGATCATCAAAGTCCCTCTGGCCCGCAGTCCCTACGATGTCCATGTCGGCCCCGGCCTCATCGAGTCGGCCGGCAGCCTGGCGGCCGGGCTCATCCCGCCCTGCCGCTGTGCGGTGCTCACCGACGCGAACGTCGCGCCCCTCTACGCCGAAAGGCTCCTCGCATCGCTCCGCTCCGCCGGCTACTCCCCCACCCTCCTCACCTCGCCAGCCGGAGAAAACTCAAAATCTTTATCCGAGGTCTCGGCGCTCTGCGAGCAGATGATCCACGCCGGGCTCGACCGGAGCTCGTGCGTCTTTGCGCTGGGGGGCGGCGTTGTCGGCGACCTGGCGGGATTTGTCGCCGCCATCTACTATCGGGGCATCCCTTTCATCCAACTCCCCACCACAATCGTTGCCCAGGTCGATAGCTCGGTCGGAGGAAAAAACCGGCGTCAATGCGGACGGCGGAAAAAACCTCATCGGCGCCTTCCATCAGCCCAGGCTGGTAATCGCCGACACTGATACCCTCGCGTCCCTGCCGAAACGTGATTACAACGAGGGCTTCGCCGAGGTTATCAAACATGCCGCGATCCGCGATTTCTCGCTCCTCGACGCCCTCGACGACATCCCCGCGCTCATCGCGCGAAACGTCGCGATCAAGGCGGCGATCATCGCCGAAGACGAATTTGAAACCCTCGGCGTCCGCGCCCTCCTCAACTTCGGTCACACGATCGGGCACGGGATCGAAAATGCCGCCGGCTACGGGCGGTTCCTCCACGGCGAGGCAATCGCGCTCGGCCTCGTCGCCGCCTGCCGGATCTCGGTCGAAAAATCCGGGCTCGCGCAGAGCGATTCCATCCGCATCCTCGCCGCCCTCGCCCGCTTCAACCTCCCGCTCTCCCTCCCCGCCGACATCCCGGCAGACGCGGTCTTTCAAGCCCTCCAAAAAGATAAAAAATTCTTGGGCGGCTCGGTGCGGTTTGTCCTCCTCCGCCAGCCGGGCGATGCCTTCGTCTCCCACGACGTGACCCCGGAAGAAATCCTCCGCCACATCCGCCTCCTTCAAGCCTGAAAAAGATTGGGGTAGGAGCGGGGATATGACTCCCCGCCCCTCCCACCAAACCGGACGGGCGGATTTCCCGCATCCGGCTTTCCAGTCAGCATTTTGCTCCTTTTAGGAGGCTGGTTTGTTCCCGTGCTTGGGCTGCTTCCAGG